>JAYWIC010000130.1:0-2628 GCA_043789195.1 Arenimonas sp.
CTGAAGCCGATGACTTCAGAACTGTATGTCGGTTTGAGCAGTAATGGTGAAGCCTGCGAAATTTATCTGTTATGGGACACTTACAAGAGGCTTACCTATCGTTATACCGGCAAAGGCGATTGGACTTGTGAGGCATCTCACAATCCTCAGCACTTTGGCGAAAACTGCCAACTATATGATTAGTAAGCTTTTTTTAAGATTGAGCAAATAAATATTGTAGCAATAGCTTGACAGCTCGGCCCAAAGCAGTCACTTAATAAAAAAGGATGGGCCCGCTTTAATGCGGGCTTTGCCGTCTGGAAATCCTGGAAAGCACGGCTTTTTGGGGACCGGAAATACGTCGTTCGTTGTCGGAGAAATACCAGTCATGGCTAAAAATCTGCTTATCGTTGAATCGCCCGCCAAGGCGAAAACGATCAACAAGTATCTGGGCAAAGACTTTATTGTCTTGGCGTCCTATGGCCATGTGCGCGATCTTGTGCCGAAAGAGGGTGCGGTTGATCCCGATAAGAATTTCGCCATGCGTTACGAGCTGATCGAGAAAAACGAGAAACACGTCGAAGCGATCGCCAAGGCCGCAAAGACTGCCGACACCATCATGCTGGCGACCGATCCGGATCGCGAAGGCGAAGCAATCAGTTGGCATATCTCCGAAATATTAAAAGAACGCGGTTTGCTCAAAGGCAAGGA
Organism: Arenimonas sp.; assembly: GCA_043789195.1. Classification (GTDB taxonomy): domain Bacteria; phylum Pseudomonadota; class Gammaproteobacteria; order Xanthomonadales; family Xanthomonadaceae; genus Arenimonas. The sequence goes on from JAYWIC010000130.1 coordinate 691, forward strand.
GATCAATCGCGTCGTCTTTACCGAAATTACACCGAAGGCGGTTTCTGCGGCGGTCGCCAATCCGCGCAAGGTATTGTCGGATCTTGTGGACGCGCAACAGGCACGGCGTGCGCTGGATTATCTGGTCGGCTTCAATTTGTCGCCGGTACTCTGGAAAAAAGTCCAGCGTGGCTTGTCGGCCGGTCGCGTGCAATCGCCGGCACTGCGTTTGATCGTTGATCGCGAAGAAGAAATCGAAGCCTTCAAAAATCAGGAATACTGGAGTGTCGAGGCCGAATGCGCGCATCCGCAACAGGCTTTCACCGCGCGCCTGGTAAAACTCGACGGCAAGAAATTCGAACAATTCACGCTGACCAATTCAAACGATGCGCAGTCTGCACGCGAGCGCTTGGTCAAAGCCGCTGGCGATGTCCTGCACGTCACCGACGTGTCGAGCAAGGAGCGCAAGCGCCGGCCTTCTCCGCCGTTTATTACCTCGACTTTGCAACAGGAAGCCGCACGTAAACTCGGCTTCACCACCTCGCGTACCATGCGGGTCGCGCAAAAACTGTATGAAGGTTTTGCGGTTGGTGAAGAAGGCCCGGTCGGTTTGATTTCCTATATGCGTACCGATTCCACCAGTTTGTCCGAGGATGCAGTGAAGGAAGTTCGCGATGTGATTGCACGCGATTTTGGCATTCAAGCATTGCCCGATAAACCGAACGTCTACAAAACCAAATCAAAAAATGCTCAGGAAGCGCATGAAGCGATTCGTCCGACTTCTGCTTTGCGTCTACCATCGGCAATGGCGAAATTTCTAGGCGATGACGAACGCCGTTTATATGAATTGATTTGGAAGCGCACGCTGGCCTCTCAAATGGTGCCGGCCACGATGAACACCGTGACGGTCGAATTGGCCGCCGGCACGGCGCACGGCTTTCGTGCCAGCGGCACGACCGTGATTGATCCAGGCTTTCTGGCGGTATACGAAGAAGGCAAAGACCAGAAAACCACCGAAGACGAAGATGAAGGTCGCAAGTTGCCATTGATGGCATTGGGACAAAATATTCCGCTGTCATCGATCCATACCGATCAGCATTTTACCGAGCCACCGCCGCGCTATTCCGAAGCGAGCCTGGTGAAAACGCTGGAAGAATATGGCATCGGTCGTCCTTCGACATACGCCAGTATTATTCAAACCTTGTTGTATCGCGAATACGTGATGCTCGATAACAAACGCTTCCGGCCGAGCGATGTAGGTCGTGCCGTCAGTAAGTTTTTGTCGGCGCACTTCCTGCAATACGTGGACTATGAATTCACCGCAAAACTCGAAGATGAACTCGATGCGGTATCACGCGGCGAAGAAGAATGGATTCCGTTGATGGAACGCTTCTGGAAACCGTTCAAGAAAATGGTTCTGGAAAAAAGCGAAAGCGTCGATCGTGCCGAAGCATCGGGCGCGCGTGAACTGGGCCCTGATCCGGAAACCGGCAAACCGGTATCCGCACGTCTGGGCCGTTACGGACCTTATGTGCAAATCGGTACCGCCGATGATGAAGAAAAGCCGAAATTCGCATCCCTGCGTCCCGGCCAAAGCATGCATACGATCGAGCTGGAAGAGGCGCTGAAGTTATTCGGTCTGCCACGCAAACTCGGCCTTGTCGATGACAAGGAAGTCAGCGTTGGCGTGGGCCGTTTTGGACCCTTCGCAAAACACGGTGACACTTATGCGTCGCTCGGTAAAGAACAGGATCCGTATACCATCAATTTCGAAGATGCCTATGGCCTGATCCAAGCGCGGCGCGAATTAATCGCCAATCGCACGATCAAGGTTTTTGAAGGTACCGACATTCAAGTCTTGAATGGCCGCTTTGGTCCCTACATCACCGATGGCGAGAAAAACGGAAAAATCCCTAAAGACCGCGAACCCGCATCCTTGACGCAAGAAGAATGCGTTGC
>JAYWIC010000131.1:0-2625 GCA_043789195.1 Arenimonas sp.
ATCCGGCAGATTTCAGACACCATGGACTTGTCGTCATTTTTTTCGGTATTCAGCATCACTTGCAATGTCGAAGCGCTATACCAGATAGCGGTTTTGATGATCGGCATTTCTGAGACTGTGGCCGCCGCCTTGGCTTTACGCTCTGCGCGTTGCTGATCGGTTAATTTATCCACCTCAGCCAAGGCGATTGCGGTGGCATTGATTTTTGCCAACGTGGCATCTTCGATTTTAACAGCCTGGCTAGCGTCGGCACTTTTTTGTTGATTAGTTGCTACCGATGTCGATGTTAATGCCACTTCACTGGCCGGCATCAGAGTGCTGGCTGCAAAATAACTCGCGGCACCGAGAATCAAGCTAAGAGCCGCGCCCATTTGTACTTTTGACTTGGTTTGTGAACTCGCCTGCTTGCGTACGGTGCCCAGCGTTACTCCGGACAGATAATTTTCGACTCTGGGCCATAAGGCTTTGCCATCGATCAATTCAATGTCATAGCGTCCGGCAGAATCCTTTGCCATATCTTCGACGGTACCAAGCGTAACCAATATACCTTTGCTGGCCCCGATGAGTTGAACACCATTGGCAAAGTCCCGGATATTGGCTTCACCTAGGTGATAGGCGGTCCCGTGTTTGTAACTCAACAAGGTTAATGCTTCGCCTTTTTTAAGCAGAAATTCGGTACCACCATCACCGGGCTGGCGACTGGATATTTCTTCACGATAGCCTTCTTTTTCAAGTGACTGGATGACCAGTCCGACACACTCGCGCCATTTCATCGCAGCTAGCGTAATGACGCCGGTCTGGATCTCGGCTTGTCTGCGTTTGATGATTCCAAACCACCAGAAAAGCACGAGAAAACTGGCGAGCCCGACGAAGATGGCGACAAGAATGGGCTGGGAAGGCATGAGAGAACTCCAAATCAGTCTGGAAAATTATTGGCCCATTGTAAATCAAGAAACGGCTTCCACCGAGTTCACCAGTCATTTCTTGGGTCTTGTCATGTTTCAAAAAAAATGCCCGGAAAGGTTCCGGGCAAAAAACTCAACTAGTGAGTGAGAGTATTCGTTAATGGCCCGCCAGTCTGAAGGGCGTAAGGGGAGGGATCTGACGTACTTCGTTTTAGACTGGCAGGCGCAAAGGGTTTCGCAATGGTTTTGAATCAGGCTTCAGATGTTGGAGCAATCGGTTTTACGGCATTTGGTAGTGCCGCTTTACGTGCCGCAGGTTTCGCTTTGGCAACCAATTTCTTGCTGGTTTTCGCTGCTGGCTTGGTGGCTGCTTTTTTGGCTGCTTTAACCGGCTTGGTGACTTTCTTGGCCGCTTTCTTTGCAGCAGGTATTGCCACTTTAACGGCTTTCACCAAAGGCTTAGCTTCCGCTTTGCCAGCTTGCTTGCGAAGTAGGTCGGTCAGGCTGTTGACGCGCGCGGTCAGGTCAGAAAGGTCTTCGCGGCTAGGAACGCCCAGTCGATTCAAGGCGCGTTGAACGCGTTCTTCGAAAACTTTTTCCAGACGATCCCAGGTGTCGGTGGCGCGTTCGCGTGCAACACCAACGCGGTTTTCGACGGCATCACGGACTGCGTCGACTTTGCCGCCAGCCAATTTACGGGTGTGCTGTTCGATGTTCATGCCTTCTTTTACCAAGGCTTCGAATTATTTTGAGCCTTCGCCTTGTGCGCGATTGAAAGCGCCCATGCCAGCCATCCAGATTTGTTGTGCGGAATCGACGATAGATTTCGACATTTTTTCTGCGCTTGCCTGAAAGTCAGCTGCCTGACTGGTGTTGCCGGCGGTTTTGCTGCGTGTAGATTTCTTGAGCTTTGCCATGAGAATTCCCTCCGATAGGCTTGATGTGATGCGGAGTTTTCACGCTATGTCTAGAGCTTTCACACCAGAGGCAAGCATGAACACTGCGATGCAGGAATGGATTGTAGGCCCACTAGTCAGGCGGGCCGTGAATTTGCGTTATAAATTTGTACCCATCGAGTGCTCGATGTCGTCGAGCGCACGACGCAGTCGAGCCGTCGTTTCGGTTTGTCGAACTGCTTTTTTCATGCCGTGCAGGAAAGAGCTTGATGCTGATTTCAACACGTCATCGCGCAGTTTCAAGCCATGCTTTGCGAGCACCGGCGCCAGTTCCACCTGACGCTTGCGCAGGTCACGCAGCGTTGTTTGATAGGCATGTTCGCAAACTCGTTGGCGTGAATTGAAACTGAAGACATTGGTGAAAAACATTTCGCCGTCGTCGTCATTCGGCTCGAAAACCATCTGGTCCACATCGGGATATTGTTGCGCGTATTTCGCCAGGCCCACCTGCATGCGCGATTGCAGCAAGGTGCGGAAAGTTTGCGACAGTACGACCGGAAGGCCGCCTTCAGCCAGTTTCTTCATGCCTTCAGGTGGCGCTTTTGCCGTACTGGCGTTGAAGGGGACGAAAGGATTGATGCCAATCATCAGGTCGATACCGTGATCCAGCACCACCGATGCATGCATAGTGCGGCGCAATGCGCCATCGACGAAATGGTGGCCTCGAATATCCACCGGGGAATAAAGGCCTGGTAGCGCAGCGCTGGCCTGGATGGCTTGGGAGATCGGCACGTCGTCCCATTTGGGTCCGCCAAAGCGCACCG
>JAYWIC010000132.1:0-9272 GCA_043789195.1 Arenimonas sp.
CTTCCGAAGCTGCCAGATAAAGCGAACGGTAAAAAGCATCCGAGATATTGCTGTCGAGTGGCAAACTATTGTCGGGCGGAGTATGCAGAATAAACAGGATGCAGGCGGTATCGCCACAATCGACATATTCCGCATTCAACAAAAAGCGATGGGCGGTTTGGTCGGCGGAACGAAATTCCGCGTATAGATCAATGATACGTTTTTCGTTTCGAAGTAACGCCCAGGCCTTGGCACGAAATTCGTGATCGTTCCACAGGCCGATCTGGAACGGCGTGAATCCGATTAATTGTTCAGAGGCATAGCCGAAACTGTTGATGAAGGCAGGGTTGGCGGCCAGAAATACACCATCGGCTGCACTGATGATACAGACCGGACTCAGCGATGTTTTGAAGGCATCAATCAGTGCCATGCGATACCTTGATTCAACCAGTCCATAGATGACTGACCGCTATCAAAGCCCCCCACTCGGGGCATAAACGAGCAAGGCGGTCAGTGAAGCCGCCAATATTGCCGCCGCGGCAATCAGCCACCACAAGGCACTGCTGTCTTCGGTGGCAGGAGGTGCTTCTTCAACACCTGCCGCATGAACGGCATGGGCATCATTTGACATCTTGGCTTTTACCGCTTGGATGGTTTGCGTATGCGCAACCGTGCCGGAGGGAACGGCAATATCTTTTCCGCGAGGTGGCAATCCCGGAGCTTCGAGCATGAAGCGCGACTGCTCGATAACGATCTGGTCACCCGGCGATAACAAGGCATCGGTCACTGAAATACCGTTCACCAGCGTGACCGCCTGCGAACCCATGGCACGGAGCACGACTTTATCGCCGTGCAATTCAATTTGAGCGTGCTTTTCCGGGACGGAGCCATCCTCGATCACGATGTCGGCATTCGCTCCTGAGCCAACAAGCTGGGGGCTCACCAAGCCATAAATTCGACCGAAATGCTGGCCACTCAGCCCGCGAAGCAAAACACGCGCAGCACTGACCTGCTGGGTTTCATTCAGGGCCATCGGACCCTTTTCAGGAATATTGCGGCTGATTGCCTGAGCATCACTATCGCGAAGCTGGATTCTGATTTGATCAAAACAAAGCAAATCCCCGATGCGCAACATGGCAAGTTGTTTGACCGGGCGACCATTCAAGTGGATAGGCTGAGTCTCTGGCAATACTTTGAGCCATAAGCCGCGACGATCCGAGATAATACTTGCGTGATGGCCAGCCAAACCGCTCTTTGGCAAGCTGATCGCCATGTCTGCCCGAGTGCCAATGGTCACCTCGCCCGTTTCAAAATTGACATCGCGATGTTCGCCGTTCGGAAAGCTGAGCTGCATAGGGTCTCCTTATGGTGGCAAATTTAGCACAGTCTTTGAGATTAGGCCCCCAATGGCAGAGCTCTTGTTTAAACGAAAAAACCTATCAGAATAGGACCACCCTATTCTTCAGCGCACCTCCGACAGATAAACATGGCCAGTATCGAAATTACCCGCAGTCACAGCAAACCCCTGAAAGATGCCAAGAAAGCGGTGGAGCGTGTCGCCCAACACATCGCCGAAAAGTTCGACGTGGAATACGACTGGTCAGGAAACACACTCAATTTCAGTCGTACCGGTGTCGATGGCCATATCGCTGTTAGCGCCAAGCAAGTCCATGTGTCCGTCAACTTGAGCTTCATGTTGATGATGATTAAAAGCTCTGTCGATCGGGAAATTCATCGCTATCTGGATGAAGAATTCAACTAGGACTTATTTCAGCTTTCCAAACGGATTTTTGTGGCCCTCAAACAAACGCTGGGATATCTCGTATTCGCTAGCGGCCACCAACCCCAGAAATTCATCCGCCCCGCCCATGTAATCAAACGCTTCAAAGCCGCGCTCGAGAAACCGCTGCAATTCCTGCAAGCCTGCAAGCCGGGCCGGCATACGTGACGCTTTGAGCAGCTTGTACACACCATGTTTCTGCACGGCGGCATCCAGGTTTTTTCCGACCCGGATAATCAGGTCGATCTGATGTCTGCGCAAACGCGGGCATCCCACGATTCGATACGCCTGAATGTAATCGTGAAGATCAATATCGGCTTTTTTGTTCAGATGGATTTGCTCGGCCATCGCCAGATCGAAAGCCTGACTCAATACGGCCAATTCAATGGTATCGACGGCCGCCTGCAACAGGCTTTGCGGAATAATCATTGCCATCATGGGCAATATTTTCGCGGCATCGCGATCGCGCGCCGAGAAATCCTTGTCGGCATACAAATCGGTCAGGAAAAACTCACCTGCGGGCCGCATTTTCGGATTTTCCAGAATTTGGGCAAAACTTTTCCTCAGGCGCTCGGATTGCCAACGCCTTAATTGGCCAAACGCCGGCAAGGCCGCGCGAGGCTCCAGTTTCGGATCATTCATGCGCTTTTGCCAAGCCAAACGCTTCGCCAATGCATGTCTAAGTGCTTGAGTCATAGGGATTCGTGAAGCCATTCCTTGTTTCGTATCGTCTGCAAGCTACAATCCTACCGGTTTTCCCGTCAGGCTATAATTTTAATGCTCGTTCTCCAACATGCTAAAAACACCCCCTCGAGCCAGGGCCGTATCGGTTTGGCGATTGCCGGCGGCGGACCTATCGGAGGAATGTATGAGCTCGGCGCCTTGCGGGCACTGGATGCTGCTATCGAAGGATTGGACCTTACCCGGTTGGAAGTCTATGTCGGCGTCAGCTCAGGCGCATTCTTGGCCGCAGGCTTGGCCAACCGGCTAAGCACCGAAGAAATTTGCCGCATTTTCATCACCGGCAATAGCAAGGACATCAGCTTCCATCCCGAAATCTTTCTGCAACCGGCATTCGGCGAGTACCTGCAGCGAGCCACCTCGATTCCCGGCATCTTTTTCGACTGGTGGCGCGAAGTACTGACAGACCCGATGGGCGCAAAACTCAGCGATGTCATCGGTCGTTTCAGCAGTGCCGTTCCGACAGGTCTGTTTAATAACGATGAAATTGAAAGATTCCTGCGCGGCATTTTTACCATGCATGGCCGCAGCAACGATTTCCGGGAACTGGAGCGCAAGTTATATGTGGTTGCCGTAGATCTCGATAGCGGTGAAGCCGTTCGTTTCGGTGGGCCCAATTGGGACGATGTGCCGATTTCTCAGGCCATCCAGGCCAGTGCGGCACTACCAGGCCTGTATTCTCCGGTGGATATCCGAGGCCACCATTTCGTCGATGGCGCATTGCGCCGCACCATGCATGCATCGGTAGTGCTGGACCACGGCATCGACCTGATGATTGGCATCAACCCATTCGTCCCGTTCAATGCCAGTACGGCAAAAGCACCGCCAGAAGGCATGAAGAAACTGGCTGAAGGTGGCCTTCCTGTCGTCCTGTCGCAGACTTTCCGTACCTTGCTGCAATCACGCATGCAGGTGGGTCTTGCGAAATACGCGCAACAATATCCCGAAGTGGACCAAATGGTTTTCGAGCCAAATGATGACGACGGCGAAATGTTTTTTACCAATGTCTTCAGTTTCGATTCTCGCCAACGGGTCTGCGAACACGCCTATCAAACGACTCTGCGAGACTTGCACAGACGTCAGGCGGAACTGGCACCGGTGCTGGCAAAGCATGGCTTGAAACTGCGTGATGACGTGTTGAAATCGGCATCAAGTTCTATTTTGCATGGCATGAAAAAACCAATTCGACAAACCGAAACGACTGCCCGGCTTCGTCGTGCGCTCGATGACATTGAGTACTCGATGAGTACGAACACATAACAAAATTCGACCGCTCTACTCTGCCAAGTAGGCCCACAATCCATTCCTGCACCGCGGCGTTCATGCTCGCTCTGGTGTGAAAGCTCTAGACATAGCGTGAAAAATTCGCAACACATCAAGCCAATCGGAGGGAATTCTCATGGCAAAGCTCAAGAAAACTACACGCAGCAAAACTGCTAGCAACACCAGCCATACCGCAGACTTTCAAGCAAGCGCAGAAAAAATGTCGAAATCCATCGTTGATTCCGCTCAACAGATCTGGATGGCTGGCATGGGTGCTTTTAATCGTGCACAGGGCGAAGGCTCAAAATTATTCGAAGCCCTCGTTAAAGAAGGCATGAACATCGAACAACACACCCGTAAATTGGCAGGCGGTAAAGTCGACGCTGTTCGCGACGCTGTCGAAAACCGCGTTGGTGTTGCACGTGAACGCGCTACCGACACCTGGGACCGTCTGGAAAAAGTATTCGAAGAACGCGTTCAACGCGCTTTGAACCGCTTGGGCGTTCCTAGCCGCGAAGACCTTTCTGACCTGACAGCTCGCGTCAATAGCCTGACGGACCTGCTTCGCAAACAAGCTGGCAAAACCGAAGCCAAGCCTTTGGTAAAAGCCGTCAAAGCGACAAAACCAGCGGCAAAACCAACTGCAAAGAAAGTGGCCAAGAAAGTCGCAAAACCGGTTAAAGCAGCCAAAAAATCGGCCGCCAAGCCTGCAGCCAAAAGCAGCAAGAAACTGGTAGCAAAAGCCAAGCCAGCGGCACGCAAAGCGGCACTGCCAAACGCAGTCAAACCCATTGCTCCCTCCGCTGAAGCCTAATTTAGGCAATACCAAACAAACGCTTCAAATCCCTTGCGCCCGCCAGTCTAAATACGAAGTACGTCAGATCCCTCCCCTTACGCTCTTCTGACTGGCGGGCCATTAACCCATACTCTCTCACTAGTTGAGCTTTTTGCCCGGAAACTTTTCCGGGCATTTTTTTATTCGGAATTGGGCTCAGATCAATAATTGACCGATGACTTCGGTGGAAGCCGTTTCTTCATTTACAATGGGCCATCCACCTTACAGACTACTTTCGGAGTCAGCACATGCCTTCACAGCCCATACTTATCGCTATCTTCGTCGGGCTAGCCAGTTTTCTCGCACTTTTCTGGTGGTTTGGAATCATCAAACGCAGACAAGCCGAAATCCAGACTGGGGTCACAACGCTGGCAGCTATGAAGTGGCGCGAGTGTGTTGGACTCGTCATTCAATCACTTGAAAAAGAAGGTTATCGCGAAGAAGTATCCAGTCGCCAGCCCGGTGATGGTGGTACCGAATTTTTGTTAAAAAAAGGCAGTGCATTAACCCTGTTGAGTTACAAGCACGGCACGGCCTATCACTTGGGTGAAGCCAATGTCCGGGATTTTGCGAATGGGGTTCAACTCATTGGCGCCAACAAAGGCATATTGGTAACACTCGGCACGATCGAGGATATGGCAAAGGATTCTGCCGGACGCTACGACATAGAGCTCATTGATGGCAAAGCACTTTGGCCGAGAGTTGAAAACTATCTTTCCGGCGAGACGCTCAGCACTGTTCGCCACCAAGCAAGCGCGCAAACCAAGTCAAAGGTGCAAATGGGAGCGGTTATTAGTTTGATTCTGGGTGTTTTGAGCTACTTTGCTGCCGGCAACATGATCCCGGCCCGTGAAATGGAATTGGCATCGGTGACAAATAACCAACAAAAAATTACCGGAGCTGTTCAGTCTGGCGAGACCGAAGATGCCACGTTGGCAAAAATCAACGCCACGGCAAAAGCCATGGCTGAAGTGGATAAGTTAACCGATCAACAGCGCGCAGAACGTAAAGCCAAGGCGGCAGCAATGGTTTCCGAAATGCCCGTCGTCAAGACTGCCATTTGGTATAGCGCTTCGACGCTGCAAATTATGCTCAATACCGAGAAAAATGATGATAAGTCCATGGTGTCTGAAATCTGCCGGATATTGACGCAATACGAAGAGCTCCGGTTCACACGCCTACAACTCGAGCCACCCAGCGAAAGTACCGTCGCGGTTCGTTTCAGACAATGCCAGTAAAACTTCATGCTCAATAAAAAACCCGCAGATAGCGGGTTTTTTATTGTCTCGTGTGTATATGACTTACCAGTGCACACCGCGCATAACGGCAGCAAAGGCAATCTGCTCATTGGTCGGCTTATCGGCCTCTCCACGCCCTTTCATACCCTTCGCCGCCTGTGAATCGGGGAACATTTCGAAGGCAGTATTCATGATGACTTCGTAGGCTTTGGGCACCAAGGCATTCAGTGTGGCAGCGAAAATACCCATACGGGTCGCAACACGGCTTGGCCGTTCGATAATCGCTTTCACCACCATGTCGGCAGCTTCTTCGGGTGTTAATGTCGGAATTGAATCGTACATTTTGGTCGGTGCAATCATCGGGGTTTTCACCAAGGGCATATTGATCGTGGTGAAGGCGATATTTTTACCGCTGAACTCGGCCTGGGCACAACGACTGAAAGCATCCAGTGCCGCTTTAGAAGCCACGTACGCAGAGAAACGCGGCGAACTGGCCAACACGCCGATCGATGAGATATTGATGATGTGACCTTTCTTGCGTTCGGTCATCACAGGCAAGAAACCCATGATCAAACGCAGGCAACCAAAATAATTGAGTTGCATGGTGCGTTCGAAATCGTGGAAGCGATCATAACTGGCTTCGACTGAACGACGAATCGAACGACCGGCGTTGTTTACCAGAACATCCACGTGTTTGTGATCGGTCAGAACCGTTTTTACCAAGGCATCGCAGGAGGCCATATCGGTTAAATCGCAGGTATAGGCCCAGCACTTGCCGCCGAGCGCCACAATTTCATCGCGGGTCTCGGTCAATTCTTTTTCGCCTCGCGCCACGATAATGACTTTCGCACCGGCTTCGGCAATCTTGATCGCCGACGAACGGCCAATACCGGATGAGCCGCCTGTGATCAGCACCACTTTATTCTCGACCTTGCCACGCAGCGAACGATCGACGAACAAATCCGGATCCAGATGGCGTTCCCAATAATCCCACAAACGCCAGGCATAGCTTTCCAGTTCAGGCACCGATATCTTGCTGCCTTTCAGTGCGCGCTCAGTTTCACGACTATCGAAACGGGTGGGATAGGTAATGTTTTTTACGACTTGCAGAGGAATCCCCAAGTCTTTCAACATCATATTGCTGAAGCGTTTGACCGGGGGAAGATTCATCACGGCCCCGCGAACCGCCGACGGAACTACCGCCAACATACGGGCATCCAGCCGCATGGTCATTTCCGGCGCATGCGCCGCACGGCAGAACACATTCATGATCTCGCCGATGCGCAGGGCATTTGGGTCGACCAAATGGAAGCAGCCCTTGTCCAGACCTTTTTTATGCGCGATATGATCCATCGCGTCGGCCACGAAATCCACCGGAACCACATTCATCGTGCCCCCTTCAATGCCCAGGGTTGGAACCCATTGCGGCAAGGTTTGGCGAATTTTCTTGATCAGGGTGAAAAGATAGTAAGGGCCGTCGATCTTGTCCATCTCGCCGGTTTTTGAATGCCCCACGACAAAGCCGGGGCGATAAATTCTGTAGGGAATTTTGCAGGTTTTACGCACCAGGCCTTCCGATTCATGCTTGGTACGGAAATACGGGTCGTTATCCAGATCTTCGGCTTCCTTGAACATGTCTTCTCGGAAAATGCCGCGATACAAACCTGCTGCGGCAATCGAACTGGTGTGATGGAAACAACCGGCCTTAATGGCTGTCGCGCATTCGATGGCGTGTTTGGTGCCATCGATATTGGCCACTTGCTGTGAAGGACCATCAGCACTGAGATCATAAATGGCGGCAAGATGAAAAAAATGCTGAACTTTTTTGGTGGTCAGAGACTTGAGTTGCAACGCTGTCAAGCCAAGCTTGGCTTTCGATAAATCACCTGTGACGGGGATCACGCGTTTCTTGTCCCACCCCATCGAATCGGCAATGGTATTGAATTTTTTTTCCGAGCCTTTGCGCACTAATACATGGATAGTGCCTTTGCGCTTCAATAAATTGCTCACCAGGAAACGGCCAATAAAGCCGGTGGCTCCGGTAACGAAATAGCTCATAATCCCCTCACTCTCGTTAGTCAAAGGCTGGCGACTGCCTGGCCCAGACTGCTAAATTGCCAGACCTGAGCCAATCTTACAAACCCTAATTTTCGGATGCGTTGACCGGCTTCAGCCGCCGTGCTTTCATTGGGGCTTCCGACCAGTCCCGAGAATCCCGTTATGGCCGCCGCAAAAGACGACTTACAAGCCAAATTCGAACAAGCCACCAAAGATATCAAAGGCCTGAAAGAAAAACCCGACAACGACACCCTGCTCAAACTCTATGCGCTTTATAAACAAGGCTCGGAGGGGGATGTGAAAGGCGACAAGCCAGGCTTTTTTGATTTCGTCGGAACCGCAAAGTACGAAGCCTGGGAAAAACTGGCCGGTACGAAGCAAGACGATGCGATTAAAAAATACATCGAACTTGTCAAAAAACTGGTCGGCTAAACCGAGATGGCCGCCCCCAAGACACGTCAACGCATTCTGGACACCTCGCTTGCAATGTTTAATTTGCAGGGCGAGCCGAACGTCACCACGAATCATATTGCTGATGAATTGGAAATCTCGCCGGGCAATTTGTATTACCACTTCCGCAACAAAGACGACATCATCGAGCAATTATTCCAGCGTTATGAAGAACGCATGGATTCCGCATTAGTCGCGCCGGAAGGCCGGCTGCCGAATCTGGAAGATATCTGGCTGCAATTGCATCTGGTTTTCGAATGCATCTGGGAATACCGTTTTCTGTATCGCGATCTCGTCGACATTCTAAGTCGTAACCGTCATTTGCGAATGCGATTTGCGCGAATTCTAAAGCGTGCTGCCGGCAATGCCACCATGGTAATGCGCGGACTGGTACAAGCCGGCGTCATGCGCGCATCGGCAACCGAAATTGAAGGCACGGCGACCAATATTCTCGTCATCGCGACGTTCTGGCTGAACTACGCCAGCGTGCGTGGCGACAAGGACGAACAGGAAGCCATTCGTGCCGGCATCGTACAGGTCATGATGCTGGTATCACCGTTCCTGCGTGATGAAGAACGCGTGCATCTCAATACCTTGACGATGGCCTATAAAGTTTAGGCTAGCTTTTGTAGGAGGGCCCTTGGGCCCGACCTAATGTAAAACGTCGTCCGCAAGCGGCCTCCTACTCAAAACTCCCCATCGAATCACGCGCCAGATTATCAAAGCGCGTGTACTCACCGAAGAATTTCAGCTTGATCGTATCGGTTGGGCCGTTACGATGCTTGGCGATGATGACTTCGGCCAAACCTTTTTCAGCCGAATCTTTGTGATAGTAATCATCGCGATAAATAAACATGATGATGTCGGCGTCCTGCTCGATTGCGCCGGATTCACGCAAATCCGACATGATCGGGCGCTTGTCGGTACG
>JAYWIC010000133.1:0-9270 GCA_043789195.1 Arenimonas sp.
CGGTGCCATCGCCGGAGGACAGTCGGTAAATGCCGCCGAGCGTCGGAGGATGTGACACCGGGAAGCCGATGGATTGTTCGTCTTCCCAGTTTTCAAAAAGATATAAGGTGAATGCCATGAAAGTATTGCGCGCCTGGCTTACCCAGAATTTCTGGTCATCCGAGCCTTCCGGATACAGCATTGCCGCAATACTCAGCAAATCCGACACGCGGAATGCCGAATCCCTTGAAACATAACTCAACGGATTCCAGCGATGCGTTTTTCGGTCTTCGGCAAACGGATTGAACAGGAATATTTCCTGGCCCTGGCTTTTACGCCAGCCACTGGTCAGTTCGAAGTTTTCCTGTTTGATGTCGAGTACGACCATCGATTCCTGATAGTCGAGCAGGTTGGGAATCACCACGCCAACACCTTTGCCCGAACGGGTAGGCGCAGCCAGAATCACGAATTGCTGTCCCGGTAAACGGACCAGATTGCCGTTGAATTTTCCGATCACGATGCCGTTCGATGATGGCTTGAACATGCCGTGCCGGCTAAGGTCGCCGGCATTGGCAAAGCGTGCATCGCCATGCAGGGATTTGTTGCGCGGTTTCACCATTAATACCAGCAGTGCCAAGTAAGCGGCGCTCGGGATGCCAAAGCCGACGTAACCAGCTAGCTTGATCTTGGTCACGTAAGGCTGCACTTCAGGCAGGTGGATGGCCTGGATATAGCCCAGATAGGTGTTCCATTGCACCGAACCGGTTTTCAGTTTCAAAAACATCAGTGTCAGATAACCCGATAGATAAACACCGGCTAGCAGGGTTAGCAGCGCCACTGAAAGTGCAAAAAATATTTTGTTCTTGTTCAAGAAAACACTCCAGGGATTTCGTCTTTATGTCTTGCGATGCGTAAAGATTTCATCGACGCATACGCTTGGGTTTTATCTGAGCTTGTGTCGAAACATCGAGATTGTCTTCTTCGACCAGCTTTTCCATCCAGGCTTTTGCTTCGTCCAGCGACAATTCGTGCCGAAGTTTGGCGCCGGAAGCATTTAGCACCGCATAAGCCATGATTTTGTCTTCATCGTATTGTTGATCTTCGGTCAGGGCGACCACGCGATATCGGCCCTTGATAAAAATCGGATGACTAAATTCCAGCATGGATTGTTACTCCTTTATCTAAAAGCGACGCCAAGCAAAGGCATCGCCATTTTCCTTAAACGGTCATTGATTTTTTCTGGTGTTCATGATTTTGCACGGCCTGTACCGACAACAAGCTTTCCTGTTGCAATTGCTGGGTACTTTTTTCTACCGATTGGCTCGCCGCCTGCGCTTTGTCGATGTAAACACGGTTATGTGCCGGATCGGACATCGCACCTTGCACCGCGAACAAGCCGGCACCATTCGTACTCAATGCCACTGTGTCGACTCTGGTCAGGCCGCTGACTTTGGCTTCAAAGGCTACGCTGGCGGCTGCATTTTGACGTTCTTGATCGTTCTTGAACGTGCTGGCGGGTAATTTTTCGATACCCGTCAGGGCTTGTTGATAAAGCGAATGGTCGGGATGGTTGGGGCGGGATAGCAACGGCGCCTGATCATTTCTCGCAGGGGCGACTTGTTGCAAGGGCGGTGCGACGGTAGCCGTCTCTGCTTTCTTCAATGCGGCCAATGTGTCTTTGCCGACAACGCCATCATCCACCAAATCACGTGAACGCTGGAATGCTTCCACTGCCTGCTTGGTACGTTCACCGAAATCACCGTCGGGTACCAAGGCATTGCCCTTGGCATCTTTGAAGCCGAGTGCGTTGAGTTGAGTTTGCAGGACGGCGATTTCGGGGCCGTGTTCGCCTTTTCTAAGCACGCCGTCGGTCGGCGTGCTCGTGGGCGCTGCATTTTTGACATTAATGGTCAGATTCGCGTGTTGTGCGGGATAGCTTGTAGTGGTGATTCGACCTTGATCAATATCGCTGATGTATTTCTTGAATTGATCTATATGTCCCTCATTGAAATCCATGTGCACGTGAGGACGGTACTGATTCTGATTGCCCTTCCCAAATCCACTTTGCAGACCCAACGGTTGACCATACGCCACTTGGTCGCCGGCTTGTAGTCCGGAATTCCTGAGGTCCATATGGCGGATTTGGACAATGAGCTCACCATCAGGTCTATCGTAAATGCGCACGACACCATTTCGTGGATCAACTGCACCTATGTATCCAGAAGCCGGAGAAGGAACATGCGGCTGTGTTCCCGGCATACTGGTATCGGCGAGGATGAAATCCTTCGATACAAGCAGATTTCCGCTCCGCGTTTTGTTTATTAATACTTCTTCGCGGTCGCCATCCACCATTGCATAGGAGCGTCCCGGCTCTTTGAAATTATTGCTTGGATGATGATTCTCCAAATCTTCGTAGGTATGTACTTGTTGAATTGCGCCCTTTTGTACGCTTTCTCTGATGCTGATGCGTCCCATATGGATTCCTTATGTGTAGTTTGAATTAGGATCGGGTGTGGGAAGGGTTAACGGAATTCCGTCGTCAGTCGCCAACAACCATCCTGCAGTTCAAATAGGTACGCACCTGAGCTGCCATAGGTTCGGATTAACTCTTCTTCTCCATCACCTCTATATTCAAACTCGGCCTTCTGGAATTCGACGCGAAAGGAATTGTCAGAGTTAATTATTTTCAGATTTAGCCGCACAGGATTGTCATTGTCCGATGTGGTGTCTTGGTAAACCCAGCTGTAATCTAACGTTCCGATTTTGAATCCAGAAAATTCGGCGTTGATAAGTTTGCCATGGGTGTAATTACGCACCTGAACGGTTCGAGCCGTGTGAGACTTCCTGACCGATTCTGAATGCACAAACGAATCGAAAAAAGTTTGGTAGCC
Source organism: Arenimonas sp. (assembly GCA_043789195.1). Taxonomy (GTDB): domain Bacteria; phylum Pseudomonadota; class Gammaproteobacteria; order Xanthomonadales; family Xanthomonadaceae; genus Arenimonas. The sequence continues at coordinate 2,871 of JAYWIC010000133.1, forward strand.
TTCCTGCTCACAAGTGCCACCAGCTAAAGTTCCTACTGGTACTTGCTTGGAAAACTCAAAAAACTTTACAAGATCGCCGTAGGTGCCAACTTTTAATTTGGAATCGCCGTCATGGTGTGCAAAAAGCATGTTGCAATGCCCATCGCCGCTACAGGCTTCAACTTCCAGTTGCTGATCGCAAATCTTAGCTTCGCCGCCAACATTCTCTTTGCATTCCGGCGTGACCAGCGGCAGCCAACCATCTGCCAACACTGTTTTCCGAAGGTCTTCATAGGCCATCCCGTTTTTCAGTTTTTGCCCGAGTAGTTCGCTGGCAGAAAGTGCCTTTACGGCTTTCTGTGGCGCTTCGAGTACACCGGGTGTTGTCTCTTGGTTAGGTTCCGGTGTTTTGGCCGTGCATCCTGATATCAAGAATGCAGTTGCTACGAATAGAAAAGTACTTCTGTGTTTCATATTTCTTTCCTCGGAAGCGGTAACGGATCTGCTAGATTTTATTAATGGGTAAATATTTGGATGACTTTTCGTCATAACGATAAGTGATTGAATCCTTGACTGTCAGAGTCATGACCTTGCCGGCTTCGCCCAATTCAGTGCCTTGAAGCACTACGTTTAGTTCCGGCCAGGAAGAATTTTCATTGGCAGAGAAAAACAGGTTTCCAGTGCTTTTTACGCACTTTGTTTCTGTTGCCGAGTCGGCTTCATGCGCACAACCGCCTGAATTCTCATAGCCGGCATTAACGTGGCCGACATATTTCCATTGCGCATCGACAGGCGAGAACGCGAAAATCTCGTAGAAAAACATTTGAATACCGCCATTTGCGGTAGTAAAGGCTGGTGTCGCAAGAACAAACTTACATTGCGGGTTATGAAAAGCAGCTTTTTTCTGAATGGTATCTACTGCAGGGGCCCTGTTTTTGCCGCCAAATTTTCCAACATCATGCTGGACTGCTTTCAGCATCCATGCGTTGCCGACAAACTCATAGGTCGCCTGCGAGATAGTTACCATGTCCTCAGGAGCCGGATATTCAATCTCCGATTCTGGCGTTGCTTCCGAAAATCCGACGAAATAATTCTTCCCGTCAAGCGTGAAATGATGGCCATTCCAGAAGCCGACATAGCGACCATCGCTAAGCTGACTTCCCGTGATTTCATCAACGGGTTGCTTATAAATGTCAGTTAGTATGGATTTTCCATTTGGCACCGGAGCCGAAGAAGCTTCAGGTCTATTTGCCTGCTCCTCTTGCTCGAGCTTTTGGGTAGTAACCGCAGATTGTTCGTCTGCTGGTGTTTTGGCATTGCAACCTATGATTAATAATGCAGTTGCGGTGAAAACAAAAATACTTCGATACTTCATTGATACTTCCCTCGGGGGCGGTAAGTAATGTTTCAGGTGGGTTAGGATGTGAAACCGTCAGCGTTTCGGTCCCTCTCGCTGGCTAGATTGTTCGGGTGATGCATTTTCAGTCGAGAGCAATTGCTCAAGCAGCGCGCTACTTTTCTCGACCGGCTGGTTGATGGCGGTGGCGCAAGCAACTTGAATGCGACTGTGGCCCGGATCATCCAGCTTGCCCTGTACGGCAAACAGGGTTTTCCCGTCGGCGGAAAGCGCTACGTGGTCAATCTGGTGCAAGCCGTGCATTTTTGCTTCGCAGGCCAGAGTAGCTGCGGCATTCTCGTGCTCGCGACGATCCTTGAATTTGTCGGATAGAAATTTACCGATACAGTCGAATGCCTGCCGGAAAAGGGCGTGGTCGATGTGCAGGGCGTTGGAAATCAGCAAGATTGCTTTTTCCTTTACTACGGTTAGCAGCATCTCCGACATCAATTCCTTCAAACCATCTTTATTCCGGGTGATATCGTGCAAATAGTCAAAATTGCTGATACCACGGGCATCGCGGATGGCGCGGCCGCCGGTGACGGCCGATACCGCGGCACCGTAACCAATCATTTGGTCAACCTTCAGAAAGCCAGCGACACGTAACGGGTTGTCGTCCTGATTCAAAACATTTTGACTGACGGCGCGATGGTAGCTGCCGTCGGCATTGATCTTGAAGGCGCCGTCCTGCAAGGCGGCCGATTGCTTGTAGTTTTCGAGACTAAGTCCGTTTTTCCAGTTCGAGGCGTCCTCGAGAAACTGCGTCATGCCGCCGGATTTCGCCCACGACCATTCGGTTCGATGGTCTGACATCGAAGCATTAAGTTTGTCTTGATCAACATAGGCAGCGGCCGCCAACCATGTGGCGCCTGCCTGGTAGCGTCCAACGAAGCCGGCGGGGTGGACGAGATCGAGCTCGCCACCGCGACTTTTATGTAGGGCCACCGATGCAACAAGCCTGCGCGTTGTTGCATCATCTAAACCGGCAATAATTCCTTGTCGGTATTCGAAGGCAGTGGCCACTGCCTTTTCTTTCAGTCTGGTATCAGCCATGACGCTTATCCTTGGATACGACCGGGTACATCTCGAATTTTGTTTTACGACAGTTCGATAAAACTACCTGCTAACAAGTTGACTGGAATTTAGCACATTAGCGTGCTAGTTAGTATTGCTGACTAAATGTTGCATATCTGCATCACTCGGCGTCGGGCTGTGTGCTCGGATGTGCTTGCTTGAATGCTTCTAGTTCAAGGCATTCTTTATTGATGCGCTGAATGGTCGGATAGGGTTTCATCGAGACCTTGAAGCGCTCGGCGTTATAGACCTGCGGTACCAAACAGCAATCGGCCATCGTCGGGATATCACCTTCGCAGAAACTGCCGGTGGATGGATTGCCGGCGAGTACTTTTTCGACCGCATCGAAACCGGCGGTAATCCAGTGCTTCATCCATTGGTCTTTCTGGGATTGATCGGCTTTGAATTGCGATTCGAGATATTGCATGACACGAAGGTTATTCAGAGGATGAATATCGCAGGCGATCATTTGTGCAATGGCGCGTGCGCGTTGCGCATCGCGTGCGACTGGTGGCAACAGCGGATTATCGGACCAGACATCGTCGAGATATTCCATGATGGCCATGGATTGCCGTAATACCCGGTTGCCGTGAATCAGGACCGGCACAAATTCCTGCGGGTTCAATTCGTTGAATTCGGGCGTGTGTTGCTTGCCGCCATCCTTGAGCAGATGTACCGGCTCAACCTCGTAGCTCAGTTCTTTCAAACCCAGCGCGATACGCACTCTGTAAGCCGCACTCGAACGCCAAAAGGAATAAAGACGAAGACTGCCTCCGGTCATAACACCACTCCTGTCCAATCGAGATGTTTAGGCTAACTCGCAATCGGGCTGGGTGGAAGTGTTTTTCGGAATTGTCTCAATAGGGTGCGCCTGTGGCGCACCGTGGGCATGTCAGGCAGCTGACGGAGCAGCCAATTAGAGCGGCTGCATTTTCTGTTCGATCGCACCAAACACCGAGTTGCCATCGGGGTCGAGCATTTCAATACGGACAACATCGCCAAACTTCATGAAAGGGGTGCTGGGCTTGCCGTCCCGCAGGGTTTCCACCGTGCGTTGCTCGGCAAAACAGGAAGCGCCGAGCGAGGTATCTTTATTGGCGACGGTGCCCGAACCGACAATCGTGCCTGCGGAGAGCGGGCGGGTTTTTGCTGCATGTGCAACAAGTTGAGCGAAGTTGAATTGCATGTCGACGCCGGCCAACGGTGCGCCAAACCACTGGTCATTGATATGGGTCAATAGTGGCAAATGGACCTTGCTGTCCTGCCATAAATCGCCGAGTTCATCAGGGGTGACGAATACCGGGCTCAAGGCCGAACGTGGTTTCGATTGCAGAAAGCCGAAGCCTTTAGCCAATTCGTTCGGAATCAGATTGCGCAGGCTGACATCGTTGATCAAACCTACCAGTTGAATATGCGATGCCGCGCGTTCGGGTGTGACGGCCATCGGGACATCATCGGTCACGATCACGACTTCGGCTTCCAGGTCGATGCCGTACTCTTCGCTTGGCACGATGACCGGATCACGTGGCCCGTAAAAACCGGCACTGACGGCTTGGTACATCAAGGGGTCGACATAGAAGCTTTCCGGCACTTCGGCGCCACGGGCTTTACGAACACGCTCCACGTGCGGCAAATAGGCGCTGCCATCGACAAATTCGTAGGCGCGCGGCAAGGGTGAGGCGAGTTCCTGCATGTTTAAAGCGAACACATCGAAACCGTTGATGGTTTCGGCATGGCTCAGATTCAGGGCTTCGTAGACGGTGTTCAAGCGCGGAGCGGCATTGGCCCAATCTTCGAGCGCGGCCTGCAGTGTTTTCGCGATGTCGCTTACGATGACGGCTTTGCTTAAATCTTTCGAGACGACGATCAACGTACCGTCGCGACCGCCTGCTTTGAGTGAACCGAGCTTCATGGGGAAATTCCGAATCTGAAAGGCGGCATTTTAGCGTGCTTTGGCTAGGTTTGCCGGAATAAAAAACCCTCTTCTTTTGAAGAGGGTTCTTTATTACCACACGCCCGCGAATGGCTGGATGACTACTTCACGTCCAATTGCTGGAACATGAAAGCATAGACTTCCGAGGTTTCCTTGAAACGCTGGAAGCGACCGGATTTTCCGCCGTGGCCGGCTTCCATGTTGACGCGGAACAGCAGCGGATTGGAATCGGTTTTTTTCGCGCGCAGACGCGCCACCCATTTTGCCGGTTCGAAGTATTGCACCTGCGAATCATGCAGCCCGGTTCCGACATACATCGCAGGATAGTTTTTCGCTTCCACATTGTCGTACGGCGAATAAGACAGCATGTAATCGTAGTATTTCTGTTCGTTCGGGTTGCCCCATTCGTCGTATTCGTTCGTCGTTAGCGGAATGCTTGTATCGAGCATGGTGGTGACGACATCGACGAAGGGCACCTGCGCGATCAGCAGGCGATATTTTTCCGGTGCCATGTTGGCAATTGCACCCATCAATAATCCGCCCGCACTACCACCTTGGGCTGCGACTCGGTCTTTTGCGACATAACCTTCTTTCACGAGGTGATCGGTGACGTCGATAAAATCGGTGAAAGAGTTTTTCTTGTTTAGCAGTTTGCCGCTCTCATACCAGGCGCGGCCCATTTCCTGGCCACCGCGAATATGCGCGATGGCATAGACCATGCCTCGGTCCAGCATGCTAACGGCACTCAGGTTGAAATACGGATCCATCGACATGCCGTAGCTGCCATAAGCGTACTGCAACAAAGCGCCAGTACCATCTTTCTTGAAGCCTTTGCGGTAAACCAGCGAGACAGGAATTTTCGTACCATCTTTTGCCGGCGCCCATACACGCTCGGTCACGTAATTGTCGGCATCGAAACCACCGAGCACCGGCTCTTGTTTCAGGACCCGTTTTTCGCCGGTTTTAATATTGATTTCAATCGTGCTGGTGGGCGTGGTCATCGAGTTATAGGTATAGCGCAACCAGTCCGTGCCAGGCTCCGGGTTGTCGTCCATCAACATGGAGTAGGCGGCTTCATCGGTTTTTACCAGGCAAGGATTTTTACAGTCCGGGTTGAAATAGCGCAGCTTTTGCAAGCCGTCCGAGTGCTCTTCAATGGCGATAAAGCTACCGAAGACTTCAAAATTATCGATGAACATGTTTTTGTCGTGTGGCAGCAATTCTTGCCATTGATTGCGATCGCCCCACTTGCCATCGGCAACGCTCATCAGCCGGAAGTTGGCGGCGTCCCAATTGGTGCGAATGACCCAGCGGCCATCGAGGTGGTCGGCTTGATATTCAAAGTCTCGTTGGCGCGGTGCCAACACATCGAATTTCTCGGGCTTCGCGGCCAGTGTGCAACGTTGTTCAGAACTGACGGTGCTTTCAATGAAAATGCAAATATATTTATCCGAACGCGTGCGGCCGATACCCATGTAATAAGTGTCGTCTTTTTCTTCGTATAGCAAGGCTGCGTTTTTTACATCGTTGCCGAGCACGTGTGCTTTCACGCGCTTGCTAAGTAACGTGACGGGATCTTTTTCGACAAATAGCAGTGTTTTATTATCGTCGGCCCAGACCAGATTTGGCTCGACATCGGTGATTTTATCTTTGAAGATTTCACCGGTGTCGAGATTCTTGATATGGACGACATATTCACGACGGCCATTGGTGTCTTCGGCAAAGGCCAGTAATTTATTGTCCTGGCTGACGACCCAATCGCCAATCTGGAAGAAGTCCTTGCCTTGAGCCATGGCGTTGCCGTCGAGCATGGTTTCTTCGACGGCCTGCATGGTGCCTTTGCGGCGTGCATAGATCGGGTAATCCTTGCCCGGTTCGTAACGGGTGTAATACCAGTAGTCACGTTCGAAATACGGCACCGTGCTGTCGTCCTGTTTTACTCGGCCGATAATTTCCTGATAGATTTTTTCCTGCGTGTTTTTCAGCGGTGCCATCAAGCTGTCGGCATAGGCATTTTC
>JAYWIC010000134.1:0-9255 GCA_043789195.1 Arenimonas sp.
GCCGGTGCCCTGCTCGTGCGCATCGGGGTTATCGGGATTGCCAAACTGATTGATGAAATACGCACCCGGGGTTTCATTGGCGATGCGTTCGGCCATGTCTTGGTAATACTCCGGATGGCCTTTGGCAACATCGGAGCGAGTGAGGATGACGTCGGCACCCATTGCCCGCAAATTGAAAATTTTCTCGCGGCTCATTTTATCTGGCACCACGAGAACGAGCTTGTAACCTTTTTGCTGGGCCACCAGCGCCAGACCGATACCGGTATTGCCGGCGGTACCTTCGACCAAGGTGTCGCCGGATTTTATTTTTCCGGCTTTCTCGGCGGCATCAATCATTTTCAGACCGATGCGGTCTTTAATCGACCCCCCAGGGTTCATGCATTCGAGTTTGAGATAAATTTCGCACAGGCCGGCATCGAGATGCTGGGCTTTGACGATGGGAGTATTACCGATCAGTTCAAGAACGCTTTGATGCACCGTCATAAAAATATCTGGGTTGGAGTGACGGACTATTGTACTCGCGGCTGGCGCACATGGCCTAGCACTGCGGCATGGGAAGAAGTTGCGGGTGGCGCACCCAACGAGGATGGGCGCGCCACCACGCGGGTGAATCAGTTGGCTCTGCGGTCAAACAGTCGCGTTAATTTGTCTTTGGCGTAGAGTTTTTCTTTTTTCATTTTGACCAAAGTGGTGTCATCGATTGGCAATACGCCCAGCTCAGCATCCAAAACTTGCTTGTCTAATTGTCGGTGGCGGTTGAGCAAGGTGCGAAATTCCGGATCGCTTTTTATCATTGCTTCAACATCGGACTGTGGTTGGCTTTCAAACATCATTGACCTCCAGGCTAAAACGCAAACGCCCCGCCGAAACGGGGCGTGTGGACTTCAGGTCGGGCAGGACTCTGTAGCAGACGGTACCTAGAATAAGTCGCACTTCAAGTCGTGCGGTGCTTTTGGATTCGCGGCGTTGATCTACTGGCATCGGCCTGTCTCGGTTCGCCGTACGACTTGTTGTCATACGGTAACTTGACGCTACTCCTGCGTTTTTAGGCTCGCAAGCACTTTCTTAAGTGTTTGTTTTTATTGTGCTTTATAACTGAACGGAGTACCTGCACTGTTCTGTTCACAAACCTTGAAATTCAAGCACTTAGCGATGTAAAACTTTCGCTAAGCTTGATAAGTGATTGAATGGCATGACTAATTTATGATGATTTCGACACGGCGATTGCGCGCACGACCGGCTGCACTGCCATTATCGGCCACTGGTTGCGCCTCGCCCTTGCCCACTGCCTTCATCCGGGCCGCAGACAAACCCCCTGCACGCAAAGCCACCATGACGGCACTGGCCCGTTTTTGTGAAAGCGCAAGATTGGCCGCATCGGGGCCCTGACTATCGGTAAATCCTTCGATACGTATGCTCCCTTGCCCAGACCGGAGCGTGGCCGCCAATTTATTCAAGCTGCTAATGCCAGAGCTAGTCAAGGTGGCACTCCCGCTCGCAAAGGAATTGCCTGCCAAGGTGTAAACGTTGCTTGAACTGCGGCGCTGCAGGGGCGGCAAGGCATCGCCATCACTGACATTGTCGGAGGCCAGAATACTGGCAAGCTCGGCTTCCTTTTGTGCCAGCTCCACTTCACGAGCCCTGGCATCGGCAAGCTTGCGCGCTTGGGTGGCTTGCGCGCTCGATAGCTGGGCGTCGGAATCCGATTGCTCACGGGCAGTACGCTCTTGTTCAATCGCCATGGATAAACGTTCTGCCTCTTCCTGTCTTGCCATGTTCTGCAGTCGCAACTGATCTGCCTCGCGACGCGCCATTTCGGCATCACGCTGCGAAGCTTGCAACATGATTTGATCGCGTTCGCGATCGAGTTGTTCCGCCTGTATTGCCAACAATTGGGCCTGTGCCGCGATTCGCGCGGTTTCAACCCGTGTCATCGCAATGAATAAGGCCTGTTCACGCGCCTTGCCCTTGACGGCCATCAAGGCATTGACGGACTGTCGCGCCTTCAAGCGCTCCACGGCGGCCAGTTCGCCCAGTGCGGGATCCGCATCGAGCGCCGACAGGCTGGCATTCAAACGATCGACATCGGGAGCGGTCTTGCTTGCTGCAATGCTTATCGCACTGACACATAACAGACTTACCAAGCAGACCCGTCGTAAGCTGGCTTCAAACGACTTCATGTCAACGCTCCGTATTGATGAGCAGCTGCCGACGTAAATCGGCATTTCGGCCCGCTTTCTCATCGACAGACAAACGGGCATTGGCAAGCTCGGCCTGCGCCTTGGCCAATTCGGCCATGACCTGAGCGCGTTTGGCCAAGACGGAAGCGTCACGATATTTGCGCTTGTCGCTCAGTGCCTGAGCTTGGGACCATTGTGATTTGGCCGATGCCAGCGTTAGCTCGGCCGTTCCGCGCGGCAATAATCGTTCTGCTTGAGTAATAGCGGTCTGCGCAGCCGAAAGCTCCATGACAGGGGGCTCGGCGGCCCAAACTGTGGCGCTGGCCAGTAAAAATAGGAATACCGTATGGATTTTTAAAGTAGATAATGTCATAAGTATTTTTGGACAGATGCTGGCGCTAAGGCTATTGTTATAGCAGAACGCGGCTGAATCAACGAGACACACAGGGGTTGGATATGGATATTGGATATTTCCTTAAATTGATGACCGAAAAGAACGCCTCGGACATGTTTTTGACGACCGGAGCGCCGGTTTACATCAAAGTCGAAGGCAAACTTTATCCTCTGGGCAACACCGGTCTGCCGGCCGGCATGGTGAAGAAAATCGCCTACTCGCTGATGGATGAAGGTCAGGTCCCTACCTTCGAACGCGATCTCGAATTCAACATGGCCATTGCCGTGAAAGAAGCCGGCCGTTTCCGGGTAAATTGCTTCAAGCAGCGTGGCGAAGTCGGCATGGTCATCCGCGCAATCAAGAGCGAAATCCCGAGCATCGATCAACTGAAACTGCCGGAAGTGTTGAAAGACATCGTGATGGAATCCCGCGGCCTGGTGCTGGTGGTCGGCTCCACCGGTTCGGGTAAATCGACCTCGCTGGCGGCGATGATTGACCATCGCAATTCGAACAATACCGGCCACATCCTGACCATCGAAGATCCGATCGAATTTTTGCATCGACACAAGAAATCCATCGTCAATCAGCGCGAAGTCGGTCTCGACACGCACGCCTTCCACAACGCCCTGAAAAACGCGATGCGCGAAGCGCCCGATGTCATCCTGATCGGTGAAATCCTGGACGCGGTCACCATGGAATCGGCGATTGCCTTCGCCGAAACCGGTCACCTGTGTCTGGCAACGCTTCACTCCAACAACGCCGACCAAACCCTGGAACGGATTCTCAACTTCTTCCCGGAATCGGCGCACAAAAATATTCTGATGAACTTGTCGCTGAATCTGAAAGCGGTTATTTCATTACGACTGGTCGTCGGAAAAGATGGTAAGCGTCTGCCGGCTACTGAAGTGCTGATCAACACGCCAATGATTCGCGACTTGATCCGCCGCGGCGAAGTGCATGAAATCAAGGAAGCGATGGACAAATCGCTTCAAGAAGGCATGCAGACCTTTGACCAGTGCCTGTTCCGTTTCTACAAGGAAGGCAAAATCGAACTGGAAGAAGCACTGCGCAAAGCCGATTCCCGCGATGGCTTGGCATTGAAGATTCGTCTGGCCGAAGGTGGTTCCGGCGAACATGATCCGTATGGCGAGGTCTATAACACCTAAGCAATTAAACCCCAAAACTAAAAAGGCCTTTAGTGAAAACTAAAGGCCTTTTTTGTGGGCAGGGGAAAGTCAGGGCGCGATCAAATCGGCCAGACGAAAGCGATGCGGGTCGCGAAAAAATAGCGAATGAAACGGTGTCGCTTTTTTATCAAACGGTTTCCATTCGCCTTCTTTCTGCGCGAGTCGGTCCGCCATTGCCCACAACACGGCGGCATTGGCGCCCATGCCAAGATGCGTGGCGCTGACTTCGATGTTCTCGGCCTTAGGGTGATCCGGCGCCAGACTCATGCGCCAATTCACGATGCCGTCGGTTTTGCTCATGATGGACGTCGTCGGTACGCTCGGTTGCCCTGCCACTAGCTCCATCAAGCGCGGATCGTCGTGGCGAAACCCACTGACCAATTCGAAAATCCGCCAGGCATTGGTGCCTTTTGGGTGCCCGGTGAGCGGTGAGCCCAAAGTCACGACGGAGCGAATCCGGTCAGGCATTCTCAATGCCAAGGCATTGGCCATCGCGCCACCGAGTGACCACCCGACAATGCTGATTTTCTGATCGTGCTCAAATTGCATCTGCCTGACTTTTTCGACCAGACCTCTGATCACATGCTCACGCGGACCGAAATTGAGGCCCTGATCCCATTTGTAGGCGGCATAACCCAATCGATCCAGATAGCGGCGAATCGGATAGGTACTGCGATCACCGGCTGCCAAACCCGGCAAGACCAACACTGGATGACCATCTCCTTTCGGCGCGTTCTTCAGTAGCGGCCAAGAAGCTAGATACGAGCCCCATTCGATAACCGCACGGCCTTCCAAGGCCATACATAGCCATGATGGCGACTTGAGCGATTGATGCGTTGTCGGGCGTGCAGTGGTTGATTTCATTCAGGCAGCATCTCATTGAGTTCATTAAGGGAGCGCGAAAGTGCGGCAGCCAAGGCTTCTGGTTTCCGGACAATATCGCCACAGGCGGTAATGCCGAATTCCAGCGAGCCCGCATAGCTTTGTACCGTAATATTCAAAGCCAAACCGTGCGTCACTATGGAAACTGGATAGTAATGTCGTAATTTCGCACCGGCCAGATAGAGCGGGATCGGCGGCCCCGGCACATTGGAAATCGCGACATTGGCCAATGGCGGCAGACGTTCGGCGATTCGACCACTCGCCCAAAGCCGCGACAATCCCGACGCCCAGATCGGTGCCGCCAGCCCGGGGAAATCGGTCGGAATCATGTTCTTGAACGTGGCGACACGTTGTTTGATTTGTGCGGTGGAGGCACGAATCGCCTGCAAGCGTTCGACCGGATCGGCGATATCGGTTGCCAACGAACATTGCACCATCGACACCTGATTATTCACATCGGCATTGTCGCTATCACGCAATGACACCGGCATGGCGGCGATCAGACTTTGCTTGGGCAGTTGCGCCGAGGTTTTCAACAAATCGCGCAAGGCCCCGCCGCACATCGCCATCACGACATCGTTCAAACTGACATTGAAACCCCGCGCAACGCGCTTGACGTCATCGATCGGCACCGACACTGTCGCAAAACTGCGTGTATCGCTGATTTGCCCGTTGAAAGGCGTGCGCGGTGCCAGCAGAATACTTTCCCGCAAATTTTTCAGTTTGCTCGTCGAGCCCATTTCACCGGCCAGCTTCAATGTGCCCGGTAACGCGCGTAGCAATTTTGCGAACTGGTTGACGGTTGAACGCAGGGCGGTTTGCGTGACATCACGCTTGCGTAGACGAGATATCTCCGGTGCTTCCGCTGTTGGCTTCTTGACGATTTTTTTCGGCACTTTGGCTTCAATATCCAGTAGCACTTTCGCCAACGCTACCCCGCCCTGCCCGTCAAGCAAGGCATGATGCACTTTGGAGTACAGGGCGATGACCCCCGGCTCGACGTTTTCGATCACGACAAATTGCCACATCGGTATTTTTCGATCGAGCACAGCGGCATGCAGTTTTCCGACCAGTGCATGCAGTTTTGCCATGCCGCCTTTTCCAGGCAGCGTTTTTTTCATGACATGTTTTTTTAAGTCGATTGTGTCGGTCTCCATCCACATGGGATGCGCCAGATCCAGCGGCGTTTCTGTCAGCACACGGCGCAAAGCGGCTGCCTGCGGTAATCGATTCTGCAAATGCACCATCAATTCAGATTGAAAATCGTATTTTTTTTTCGAACGTGTCTTCGGTATTTCAATCAGCATCACGCTGCCGACATGCATCGGTGTGCCGGCATTTTCAAGATATAAAAATCCGGCATCCAGGCCACTCAGACTGCGCAAGCGTTTCGTCATTTGCCCTCCATTGCCGTCACCACAGGTCGATTACGCACCCCTGAAAACCGGGGCACGCTTTTCCTTGAACGCGGCAATCGCTTCTTGCATGTCTTGGGTTTGCATCATGGCCGGCAGTGCCGGCATCAAGGCTTCCAGTGCAAGCTTGTCGCCATGAACCCTGGCCAGACGCGACGAAGCGAGTGCCGCTTGCACACCAAGAGGGGCCGCATTCGCAATCGTGCGGGCAATTTTCAAGGCCGCATCAAATTGTTCGCCTGGCTCTGTCAGCTGCTGCACGAACCCCATGCGATAGGCTTCTTCGCCAGTGAATTCATCGCCGGTCAACAAATAACGCATCGCATTGCCCCAACCGATTTCCTGCATCAAACGCACCGTGCCGCCACCACAGGGAAAGAAGCCGCGCTGCACTTCGAGCTGCGCAAAGCGTGCCGTGCGCGATGCCACCCGGATATCCCCGGCCATCATCAATTCCATCGCCACCGTGTAGCTGACACCCTGGGCGGCAATGATCAGCGGTTTTTTCAAGCGCTTCGTTTCATCCAGCCCGAACGGTTCGATGCCACCTTCCGGCAAATCGGCCAAACGACCCTGCGCCAGTACCGGCGCCCATTGCGGCAAATCCAAACCAGCGGTGAAATGATCACCATGACCAAACAATAAACCAACGCGCAAATCCGGATCGCGGTCGAGTTCGCCATAGGCGGCCGAGAGTGCACGATAGGTATCGACATCAAAGGCATTGCGTTTATCAACGCGATTGAATCCCATCAATAAAATAGGGCCATCGCGTTCGACGGTAAGTTTGGATGCGTCCATCAGAAAGCCTCCACTGGCATCATCAGTGTGGTGTCGTCCATTTTTTGCAGCAGGGCCGCTTGCGTTTTTACCTGCGGCAATTCGTAGTTGAAGAAGAAACGGCAAGCCTGCAGTTTGCCAAAATAAAAATCCTTGTCGGACGTGTCTTTTTCCAGATGCCGATTGGCGATGATGGCTTGCTTGAGCCACATCCAGGCAATGCAGACATGGCCCATCATGTTCAGATAATACGAGGCATTGGCAAGGCTCAAGCTGACATCGCCGGTCTGCATTCGCTTGATCAATACCTGCGTTGTCTTGTTCACCTGGCGCAGTGCTTCGGCCAATTCCTCGGCATAGACATCCAGGTTAGAAAACTCCTGTGCACGCAAAATAGTGGCCTGTATGGCTTGCTGCAGGAATCCCAGCGCAGCGCCATTTTCCTGCAAAATTTTCCGGCCGAGCAAATCGATCGCCTGTATTGCGTTGGCACCTTCGTGAATGGGATTCAAGCGGTTGTCGCGATAATATTGTTCCACCGGATATTCGCGGGTGTATCCGTAACCGCCGAGTATCTGAATCGCCAGATCATTGGCCTTGCAACACCACTCGCCGCTCCAGGCCTTCAAGATGGGGGTGATCAAGTCCAGTAATAGTCTGGCTTCGTGAACGTTTTCTTCGTCTGTTTCGTTATCGCGGATATCGACCAGCTGTGCGCAGTAAAATGCCAAGGCCAGAGCACCTTCGGTATACGACTTCTGTTGCAACAACATGCGCCGCACATCGGCGTGCTCGATCAATGCTACCGGTGGTGACGCCGGATCTTTCTGTTCGGGATGCCTGCCCTGTTTGCGTTCTTTTGCGTATTCCAGACTATGCAGATAACCGGCCATGCCGAGCATGATCGCCCCGACGCCAACGCCGATACGGGCTTCATTCATCATATGAAACATCTGCGACAAGCCCTGATGCGGCGGCCCGACCAGATAGCCGATACAGTTGTCGTGTTCACCGAATTTCAGGAAAGTATTGACGATGCCGCGCTGGCCGAGCTTGTGATTGACGCCCGCCAGTTGCACATCATTGCGTGCACCCAGACTGCCGTCTTCATTCACCAGGAATTTCGGCACGATAAACAGACTGATGCCCTTGACGCCGGCCGGGCCGCCCGGAATTTTCGCAAGCACCATATGAACAATATTGTCGGACAAATCGTGTTCGCCGCCGGAAATCCACATTTTCGAACCGTTTAAACGATAGCTGCCGTCATCGTGCAAGGTCGCGGCTGTCTTGATATCACCGAGTGAGGAACCGGCCTGCGGCTCGCTCAGACACATCGTGCCCAGAAAGCGGCCCTGCAATATCGGACGCATGTATTTATCCTGCTGCTCGGCGGTGCCATGCGCTTTCAATAAATTCGCCACGCCACGAGCCAGCATCGCGTAGCCCATTGTCGACACGTTTGCACCGGCGAAAAGTGCATCACAGGCCAATGAAATGCTGTAGGGCAACTGCATGCCGCCATCAGCGATATCGGCAATCGCGGCGGGAAATCCGGCTTCGGCGTACGCATCCAGCGCGGCCTTTACTTCCGGAATAATTTTTACGCGTCCGTTATCAAACTCGGGTTCCTGATGATCGGATTTCCGGTTGTGCGGCACAAATTGTTTCAGCGCCAAATCATGCGCCGCCTGAATAACGGCATCAAATGTCGCCGCTTCATGGTCGGCAAAGCGCTCATAGGCCGTGAGCTTTTCCACCGGAAAAACATCGTGCAGTAGAAACTGCAGATTCGTCTGGTTAATCAGGGGCGATGTGGACATGGTTTTCCCTCACTTATCGCGGGTGCTTCCCCATGAGTCTAAGCGATTAACGGGCCGTTGAAAGCCTGAAGTCGCTATTGACGAGTGAAAAATCGTTTGTCCAAGCGCTGCAATAAATTCTGCCCGGGCAAAAGTGCAAGACACAATCCCAAACCGACGCCCATCGTATTGGCCAGCGCATCATGCCAATCCATCATGCGCGTGGTGGTGAGAAAGCCTTGGGCAAACTCCATCGCGATACCCAGAAAAATCAGGCCGACAGCGCTCAGGGCCCAGGCGCGTCTTGTCCGAAAAATCATCACCGCCCATGCCGCCAAAGTGCCATAAGCGAGGAAGTGGCCGATCTTGTCGCTGTTATCGACATCCAGTGACACGTCCGGTGGGGTGATCACCGACAACACCATGCAAAGCAGCCAACCGAAGATCCAGATACCCAGCCACAGCCCGGGCTTGATGAATGGCCGCATCACAAACGTCTCGACAAATTGCCGACCGCGAACGCATCGCGAAATTCGACGCCACGCTGGAAACCAATGACTTGGAAACGTTCGCCCATTTCGCCCGGCAAGGTGAGTTTCTTGATTTCCTGATGCA
>JAYWIC010000135.1:0-9244 GCA_043789195.1 Arenimonas sp.
ACTTTCACAGTAGTACATATTGCAGACACAAGCGCCTTTTCTTTTGGCGCGACAAATCCCGCCTGATTTGTCGCGCCAAAAGAAAAGGCGCTCCTACAAAAAGCGACATTGGATGAAGATATGAATATTCTTGTGACAGGCGGCGCCGGCTACATCGGATCACATACGGTGCTGGTTCTGCTTGAGCGTGGTCACCATGTGGTTGTGCTGGATAACTTCAGCAACAGTTCGCCCAAGGTGATGGAACGTCTGGAATCACTGGCCGGTCAGGAAATTCAACTCTGCCGAATCGATGTTCGAGATGAAGAGCAGGTGGTCAAGGTTTTGACCAATCACTCGATTGATGCCGTTGTACACTTCGGTGCGCTGAAGGCAGTAGGTGAGTCCTGCACGCAACCATTGGCCTATTTCGACAATAATGTTTCGGGCACGATTTCGCTTTTAGGCGCGATGCGCAGCGTCGGCGTGAACCGTTTTGTTTTTAGCTCATCTGCCACCGTCTATGGTGATACCGATCAAAACCCGATTCCGGAAACCGCACCGCGTTCCGCCACCAATCCTTATGGTCGCAGCAAGTTGATCATCGAAGATATCCTTCAGGACGTCTGCGCAGCACATCCGGATTTCAAAGCGGCAACACTGCGATATTTCAATCCGGTCGGTGCACACCCCAGTGGTTTAATTGGCGAAGACCCACGCGGCACCCCGAATAATCTGATGCCCTATTTGTGCCAGGTAGCCGTTGGAAAGCTCGCCAAACTTTCGGTCTATGGCAATGATTATCCAACGCCCGATGGCACCGGCCTCCGTGACTATTTGCACGTGATGGATTTGGCGCGTGCCCATGCCGATGCGCTGGATTATTTGCACACAACCAATCAGAGCATTACCGCCAACCTCGGGGCAGGGAAGGCATTCAGTGTGCTCGACATCATTCAGGCATTTCAACTCGCCAGCGGTGTTGAAATACCGTATGAAATTGTCGGCCGTCGCCAGGGCGATGTTGCCGAATTGTATGCCAATCCCGATTTGGCCAAGGCATTGCTTAATTGGCAGACCGAATTCGACCTAAAGCAAATGTGCGCGGATGCATGGCGCTGGCAGTCCAAGAACCCCAAGGGGTTTGATCCTTGAAACATCATCGAAAATGTAGGAGGGGCTTCTAGCCCCGACGCTCTTGATCTTGCTCTATCCTTGAGGGGCCCGGCATCCTCGCAGAACAGTCGGGCCTAGAAGGCCCTCCTACCGGGGGCTTCAACCTCGCTCTACATCCAGCCTAAGCAGACGTATCACCTGAAAATTTCCTAAGCAAACCACTCACGTGATTAAGTGCTGCCGTTTTATTTGAAAAGCGCTGCGGGAATTGTTTGGCAACCATGTCGGCAATTTGTCCAAGTGAGCGAGATTGCTCCAATGCAGTTAAAACCACCTGTGCAATCATTCCAGCTTCATTGATTGCCGGGCAATAATCTTCCGACAATGCTTGCAAAGCATCGGGCCTCAAAGGGCGGGCTTTAAAGGTAGATTGCTTGTATTGCGCTTTGATATTTCCGATCACATCGGTAATACGTGTGTCCCACCGGTATACGAAGTGGTTATCAATAAGCGTTGCCGATATACGCGTCTCTACTTTGTCTCCGACGGCAACTTGAACTGGCTTTTGCATTGGAAAGAAAGCGCGGCCATAAAGCAATTCCGGCAAATCAGGTGCGTTCGAATAACCCAGGCCGTCAGCAACATCGCCATCAAACCAGACGTAAAGTCCATGGATTGTCCCTGCTCGTTCAATTGCCCATTCCACTCGGCCGTCGATATTCGGACTTTCAATAGTTCGATAATCGATCTCCCCCCATTGTCGTGGCGAAGATAGTAAATGTTCCACTGGTACAACATCCGGTCGTGCACGCCACCAGTCATTGACAACGAACTTGCCGCATGTCGAGAAATCAATATCGTATGGGTTGTTGAACCACGGTGCATCAACATCCTCGTATTCGGAAGGTGCAAAGGCGGGCACGGCAAGTAGCCGGTCGCGCATCGAAATGATGTGCCCGCCTGGTTTCAGATGCCGTTTTCGTGCATCGATCATTGAGGATATATTGGAATTATAAAAAGGTAGCGTACCGTGTAAATCGCCGATGACGACATCCGCTTTCTCGGGCAATTCGATTTTTGTTGAAAGCCCCTGAATCCAGATAATGCGTTCTTTATATTCGAAATTATCAGCGCTTAATCTTGCAATCTCGATGGCATTGTCGGGCTCGATGGCGTAAACCTTTTTTGCTCCCAGCCGGCAAGCCATAAATGAAAAGAAACCAATGCCGGTACCAATGTCCAGCACAATACTCTCGCCTGGCACGATGGCAGCTTTCAGTGCCGCGATTAGGGGTTTTGTGCGGGCATCTGCATTGACCATGTGCCCATAGTTGCGCAGCGTGTAGTTGTCAGCGTTGTACATATAAGCCTTGAGTCGTTTATGCTGAAGATGCCGATTTTTTGTTTGCAAGCCCTGCATGTTCCAGAATCGATTGCCTTAAGTTGGCCAGCTGATCATAGCTTCTTGGGTAGTCGAGGCGGTAGAAAATACCCTGGGTGCACAGCTTTGATATCGCATCGAAATGCTTGGCCATTATTTCTCGGTTTTCTACATCGAGGATAAATGAGTGTTTTATCAATTCGACCATGGCTTCTTGCGGACTCAGCTTCGAAAATTTTATTTGCAGAACGGAAGCATCGCCGAGAAAATACATCCGGTGTAACGGGCACGGTACCGCACGGTGCGGCATTTGGCTTCCCGCCGGGAAGCGGAGTTTGTCGGTATATTCCAACGGTTCTTCGGCTTCGACCGTAGGGCCTAAAATGGCAGCCTGGCTGTCTTCCCATAAACGAATCGATGGGTGGCTAGGAAAAGCCCGATAGCCATTTTCGGTGGGCATTATCTGCAAGCCGTCATCGGTGAGGAATTCGTGGAAATTACTCGAGAAACTGGCAGTCAAGGTCGATTTTCCCCGGCCAGACACCCCAACAAAGGCAATGGCCAGATCATTTACCACGATGGCGCCGGCATGGAATACCGACTCGCCAGTTAGGCTTTGCACCAAAGGCAGGACTTGGTTTAGATAAAGCTGGTTGATGGTGGCATTTGTCGTGCCTGGAACCGGGAAGCATTGAATCTCGATGCTCTTCGGGTTAATTCTGAAATCTGCATTATCGGGAAAGCGAAGCAGATAAGAATTATCGATTCGGTGAAAGCTGCACCAGACAGATTCATCTGCACATCGCCATTCATGGAAAGCAACAGGGAGCAAGTTTTCTTGCTCCCTGGGGGGGGTGATTTTAAGTTCGAACGGAGGTGCTTTTATAGTGTGAACCTTGCTAGTTTCATTCTTGTTGAATGCTATCAAGTGAACTTGCTTTATAGCTTCCATTTACGTTTCTTGTCGTGATTCGACGAGTTTCCAACCAGTGCAGTAATTGAACACTGCAACTAGACTTGCAGCTGAAAAATACCGATTACGGCATCATTCCCATGCCGCCATCGCCATTGACTGCTCCCGAACCCTGGGTAGTAAGATGTATTGCGCCGTAATGTTTCAGGCTTGGGCTTGAATAGGTCTTTTTCTGGGTCGATTGGGCAACCGTTTCGGGACGATTCAATTCTTGATTTTTCACGCAAATCTCCTAAAAAAAAAATGGCAATGGAATGCCTGACTCCATTATGTCGCGTAGCTTACACGCTCAAGGCATCACAACCAAATATGCCCCATAACTGCCACTCAGGCATGCCATCACATGACGGGCCGGCTTTCGTGATTTGATATAAATTCACCAATTCATCACGCTTCAGCCAGGCCCCGCGTCGTTGGGGGATTTTACTACAGAACTGGCGTTCCATGCCGCTTAGATAGCGTCTATAGGTCACCATGAAGTCTGCTTTGGTGTCTCGGTTACGTACAGCCTCGGGCAGTAAACCAGCCATTGCCCGCCGATGTATGAATTTATCGGTTTTGCCGCGTCGTCGCAAATGGTCTGGGCTCGAGAAGGCAAATTGCGCCAGTTTGAGATTGTAAAAGGGCCAGCGGAGTTCAAGCCCGTAGTGTGCTGCGAGCCTTTCTTCGGATTCGCGTGCCTCGATATTGGCGGGAGAGCGGAGCATATTGAGCATTGATTGCTGCCCTTGCCTTTGCGTCTGGAACGGTCGATCTGTGTGCCCGTCGGGCCGCCTTTCGCTGGCAAGCTTTTGCATATGTTGGGACAGAAAGGATTTATCGGTTTTCCCGTATGGATGCTTCGCATTGAAGGGGCTGCGTATTGCCTTTTTAAGAGCTTTCGGCAGCAAGGGTAGAAGCCCGAATCGGAGTGCCCATGCAAGGCTTTGTAAGGTGCCATAGTCCTGCTTGTCCGCGGCCCAGCTTTGTCCGAAAGCCTGCCAGTGGCGTGACTGTATCTCCTCGGCATAATAATTTCGGCCAGCTCGCAACCATTCATCTCCGCCAACACCTACGATAAGTGCGGTTGCATCGCTTTGCCTTGCAAGCTCTCGTATACCGATTGACATGCTTGCATTGGGGTAAGGAGGGATTTCTCCATACTGCTGCGCCCATTCGGTAAGCCAAGGCAAGGAGGGCGCGTTAGGCACCACTTCCTGTATCTTGCGATCAAGATGCTGCCCTACTGCGCGTGCATAAAATAACTCATTCGCCGCAGCGTCGTCCGGAAAAGACAGCACATAGCCATCAATGTCCGGGGCCGGCAATCGCGAAGACTTTTGCAAATGATCGGCGGCGGCGAAAAGTGCCGACGAATCCAGTCCACCGCTCACCTCAAAGGCAACTCGCCGGTGTGATCGTGAACACCGTTGTACGGCTTCAAGAAACAGCGCCCGATAACATTCGATGTATTCATCATCACTGCTAAATGTAATTAAAGGTGCGAGTTCAGGTTGCCAATATTCGACAAGCCTGAATTGTGACGAGTCGATTTCCAGGCGATGTGCCGCCGGTAATCGCAGAATGTCTTTCCAAAGTGTTTCGGTTCGGGAGCACCATTGCACCAGCATGTAGTCGACCAACATGCTTTCGTTGCATGCTTTGGCAACCCAAGGCAGTTGAAAAAGCGCACGCAGTTCGGAAGCAAACGAAAGTGTTTTTCCATTCCAGTGATAATGAAACGGTTTGGCACCCATTCGGTCACGAATGCAGTGGACTTTCTTTTCCCTGTTATCCCAAACGACAAAAGAAAAATCGCCCTCGATGTGTTTGAGGCAATCAATACCCCATGCCTGAAATGCCTGAATGACAAGTTCGGCATCGGAGCGATTTCGTAGTCGGCAGCCATGCAACTCCAGGCTATGACGTAGTTCCTCCCAATTATCCAATCGGCCGTCCATAACCAATACATATCGACCATCTTCGCTCAACCATGGTTGAACTTCCTCGAGTGATTCGGTCGTGGTCTGCAGCATGCTGTGGCCGAAAGCTACCGAGTTGGTCTTCCAGAAATGCGTGCCATCCGGCCCGCGATGCGACATCGCAGCCGTCATTTTTTCGATCAAGCCAGGCTCAACCGGCGCCCCGTCAAAATGAATAATGCCTGCAATGCCGCTCATTTCGTTTCCGATACCTAGTTTTTTGGTAGCCTTTATAATACTGGTTAAGCCTTATTTCTTGGGAAACAATGATTCGATCTTGGTTAGCGGCAACCTTGCGTGGGGAGATGCCTGCTTACGATGCGTCGAAGATAGGTGACCTTGACGATGTCCTGGCGGCAGCATTTGATCATGGCGTCACGATGTTGCTGAATGAACAGATCAAGCTCAACCAGGACCGCGTTATTTATCCTCAAGCCTTGCTGGATCGCCTGGCTGACATCGAGCGCAATGAAATTGCATCGGAGTTGTTTCGTTTGGCCGAGACCAGACGAGCATTGTCGAGTCTGGAAGCTGCCGGCATACCGGTTCTCGTGCTCAAAGGCACTGCGCTGGCTTACAGCTTGTATCCAAAGCCCTATCTAAGGCCCAGGGCGGATACCGATATTCTGTTTCAAAATGCCGAAGCGGCCGAAGCGGCTGGAACAGTTCTGAAATCAATCGGATATCACTGCCCATCCTTGATGGCTAAGCCGAGTAAAAACGCGATCTCGTTTGAAGTGGAATATCGATACACCAGTCAACATGGCACGGGCCAAGCACTCGATGTGCATTGGGCACTGACTAACAACGCGCTTTATTGCTCGCGTTTCTCCAATACGGAATTATTGGCGGACGCTCGAGAATTACCGATGTTGGGGCCAATGGCAAAGGGGCTTTCGCTGATTCATGCGATGGCGCATGCCTGTGTGCATCGTGTCGCTCACATTCCTGAAGGGCAGGGCGATAAATTAATCTGGTTGTACGACATGCATCTGCTGTCATCCCGATTCACGGAACAAGATTGGCGGGATTTTTTAGCGATTGCTGAGCAGCGCCAATTGGCGGGTGCTTTCTATAGCGGTCTGAAGGCAGCGGTGACAACTTTCGACACGAAAATTCCGCCAGACGTGATGTCGACACTATTGAATCTGTCAAAAAGAGAGCGCTTCAAAGTGGACAAGGCCACGAGCGCTACGTATATCGATTTGCAAGGCCTGTTATGGATGACCAATGGCCAACGTTGGCATTGGTTTTTGCAGACATTTTTTCCGCCGGCCGACTACATGCTCAAACGGGACGGCTTGAAAAGTCGTGCGCAATTGCCATGGGCATACGTCAAACGAATATTCCGTCGGCTTTTGTAAGAGGGACTTCAGTCCCGACCGCTCTGCGAGGATGTCGGGGTTGAAACCCCTCTTACAGGGGCAAAGGGCAAAAGCGATCGGGGTTGAAACCGTCTGTAAGAGGGACTTCAGTCCCGACCGTTCTGCGAGGATGTCGGGGTTGAAACCCCTCTTACAGGTGCGCGGTTGGTATCTCCCTGCAATATTTCAGGATCAATCCTTATATCCTTGGGTGATGTTGAAAATTATATTTTCAGCATGACGATTACGATTAAAAAACCTGGCAATAAGGCTCTTCGGATGGGTCGGTTTTCTATTGCTCAGCAGGTATATTTCATTACGTTTGTTACGAAAAACAGAAACCCGATATTTAAAGAATTTGGACTAGCTTGTACAGCGGCAAGAATACTTTCCGACAAAATCTTATGGGCTGATGCAGCCTTGCTCGGATGGGTCTTGATGCCGGATCATTTTCAAGCGTTTGTGGAGATAGGCGAAAACAAGACGCTGGCGAGCATCATTAAAACTGCCAAAGGCCGGTCTGCACGTGAAATTAATAGATTTCGATTAAGTGCAGGAAGCCTCTGGGCGCATGACTTTTATGACCGTGCCATCCGCAGAGACGAAGATTTGCTTACGGCTGCTCGATATATGGTTTTGAATCCCGTTCGAGCCGGGCTCGTGTTGCGTTGTGGCGATTATGCTTTTTGGGATGCTGTCTGGTTGTAACCCTGTAGGAGGGACTTCAGTCCCGACCGGCCTGCGAGCAAGAGCAAAAGCATCGGGGTTGAAACCCCTCTTGCAAGGGCGAAGATCAAAAGCGGTCGGGGTTGAAACCCCTCTTACAACTGATCAAACGCCTTATGGTTCATTTCGGTTTGCCCGAGTGCCTTGCCATCCAGTTCCACCCAGGCATGGGCATCAAATTGTCCTTCCTGCAGTCTGGTGCCGAGTTTCAATTTGGCGTCTAGTCCATCGCGGCGCAGCCACCATTGCAGCAGCAGGGCTTGGCGAAGGCAGGTGGCTGTTATCGCGCCGCGGCGGCCGGCGATGTTGGCTAGTTGGGCGAGCCGTTCAGCCAGTTGAAGGGTGTTCGAATCGGCTTCAATAAAGGCCGTTTTTTCTGAGTGCCTAAGCAGCCAGGCCTGAGTGTGGGTGTAGCCAAATAATCGCAGCATGGCCGATATCAATGGCAGCAGGAGCAGCATCCAAAGCAGCCATTTCTTTTCCTGAAAGCTCAGTTCCCGCCAGCGTGACCAGGCAGCAGGCATTAGCTAACGTGGACCAATCCGGCCTTTGCCATTTCATCGACGAGTGCCAGTAAATCCGTTTGTAATTGCTCGGGGGTGACATCGTATTCGGCGCAGAGAATATCGAAAGTGTTTTGCAGGCTGGTGTTTTCGCCCAGCAGGGCCCAGATACGGGTGCCTACTTCATTCAGGCCAAAATAACTTTCGCTGCCTAGATTCAACAGAACCGCTTCGCCTCCGACTTCCTGGAAAAGCACGTCGTCGTTGGGCTGGGCTTGGTTCGCTAAGGTAATATGCGACATAGGTTTTATGTGTGGCTCCGATTGCGGTCTGCAGTATTCATGGTAGCCGGGCATTTGTAAATCTTGAGTGGGTTAATGCTTGTCAATCTTGAGTGAATGTGAACGATGCTGTTTTCCGATGACCTGCAATTTCTGCTAAAGCAAACGCGGCCCTACCGTGCCAAGGTCTGGTTTGCGGTGTTTTTGCTGGTGCTGGAAAGCGCCGTGCTGCTGGCGATGCCCTGGTTTGCCGGCCAGGTAGCGGCCAGCCTGCTGGAACAAAAAGTACCGACTGATTTGCTGTTGTGGTGGTTGTTGATCATGGCGGCGCAGGCGGGTATCAGCATGGCGCAGCGGTTTTTGATGGGCAGCATCAATCAGCGCATTACCGCCGATCTGGGGATGCGTTTATACGATCATCTGCAGGCGCTGCCACTGCCTTGGCACCAGCAGCGCAAGCGCGGGGAAGTGCTGGCGTACATGCACAACGATGTCTGGTATGTGAGTCAGTTTATTTCGAACGTGCTGATCCCTTTATTGCCAATGTTGCTCAGTTGCGCCGGCGCGCTGATTTTGTTGTGCCGGATCGAGCCCATGCTGGGAATTCTGGTCGCCGTGGTGATGCCGATTTTTTTCATCGCGGTCAAATTGGCCACTCGCTCGCTCCGTCCGCTGGCCAGCAGCACCAACGAGCAAATGGCAAAACTCTCGGGTATTTCGGAACAAAACCTGAGTAGTCTGACCATCATCAAGGCCTTCACGCGGGAGCGGGAAGAAAGCACGCGCTACGTTTCGCAAACCGAGACCGTGCTGGATCTTGAAATGAAGCAGTTGCGAATCAATGCGGTACTGACGCCCGCCATTCGCTGGGTCATGTCCGCTTGCGTGATTGGATTGTTGTGGTTGGGAACCATGCAAGTGGCGCAGGGACATTTGACGCCGGCGGAATTGATCACCTTG
>JAYWIC010000136.1:0-2580 GCA_043789195.1 Arenimonas sp.
GTATTACTGGCGCCAGCTGGTGTTGGGCCTGAAAGAAAATTATCGCTGCATCGTGCCCGACCATATCGGCATGGGCCTGTCGGACAAGCCGAGCGATGAAAATTATCGCTATACCCTGCAGTCACGCGTCGATGATCTCGATCGTCTGCTGGATTCATTGAATCTCGGCGACAACCTCACGCTGGCCGTGCATGACTGGGGCGGCATGATCGGTTTTGCCTGGGCACTCAAGCATTCCAAACGCATCAAGCGTCTGGTGATCTTGAATACTGCCGCCTTCCCTTTGCCAAAAACAAAAAAAATTCCATGGCAACTGAAACTCGGTCGTGATTCAGCTCTGGGTACCTTGCTGATTCGCGGCATCAATGCTTTTGCCGGCGGCGCGGTGCGCGATGGCGTTGTGACAAAAATGCCGAAAGATGTCGGCAACGCTTACGTTGCGCCTTTCGATTCCTGGGCAAATCGCATTTCTACTTCACGTTTCGTGCAGGACATCCCGTTGAGCGCCGATGACGCGGCATGGTCACTGGTCGAAGCTTCGGAAAAATGTTTGAAGCAATATGCCGACCTGCCAATTTTCATCGGATGGGGCTTGCAGGACTTTGTATTCGACAAACATTTCCTGAAAGTATTTCAGGACAACTTCCCG
This sequence comes from Arenimonas sp., assembly GCA_043789195.1. Classification (GTDB taxonomy): domain Bacteria; phylum Pseudomonadota; class Gammaproteobacteria; order Xanthomonadales; family Xanthomonadaceae; genus Arenimonas. The sequence goes on from JAYWIC010000136.1 coordinate 650, forward strand.
AAAGCCGAGCAGCATATTTTCGAAGATGCCGGTCATTACGTGCTGGAAGACAAATATAAAGTGTTGGTGCCGGCAGTCCGGAAATTCCTGGATGCAAATCCCGCGGCTTGATGTTTGGTTTTTTGCTTTTCCCCTATCCAACGGGAGAGGGTGCCCACGTAGTGGGCGGGAGAGGGTAAAACCTGTTTCGCTGTCTGCCTTTCGTCTCATACTGAAGCCATGACCGATATTTGCAACATCACCGCCGTTCTCTCGAAAATTGCCGCCGAGCGGCCGGAGCAAATCGCGATGCGCTGCCCGGGCTCGCGCGGCAGTGATGGTTTCGCAAATTATGATTTAACCCTGACGTATGCCGAATTGGAAAATCGTTCCAATGCGATTGCCGCCGGCCTGAAAAAAAGCGGTATCACGCAAGGTGTGCGCGCTGTGCTGATGGTACGGCCATCTCCGGAATTTTTTCTGCTGATGTTTGCTTTGTTCAAGATTGGCGCGTTACCGGTACTGGTCGATCCCGGGATTGCAAAATCTGCTTTGAAAAAATGCTTGCAGGAAGCCAAACCCGAAGCTTTCATCGGCATCTCGATTGCGCATGCGGCGAGAGTCATTCTGGGTTGGGCCAACAAAACCAATCGCATCAATGTCACGGTCGGCAGACGCTGGTTCTGGGGTGGAAAAGTGCTGCGAGAAATCGAAGCGGAGGGTGCGAATGCCGACAACCAGATGGCGGCAACTCAGCCCGACGATGTTGCCGCGATTTTATTTACCTCCGGTTCGACCGGCATTCCAAAAGGGGTGGTGTATCGGCATCGTCATTTCGTCGCGCAGATTGAATTGCTGCGCGAAGCTTTCGATACGAAGCCGGGCGGCATCAATTTGCCGACGTTTCCACCGTTTGCCTTGTTCGATCCAGCCTTGGGGTTGACCTCGATCATTCCCGATATGGATCCGACCAAGCCAGCGTCGGCCGATCCGAAAAAACTGCATCACGCAATAAATAAATTCGGCGTGGATCAACTGTTCGGTTCACCTGCACTGGTGGCCGTGTTGGCGAAATACAATCAAAAATTGCCGGGCATTTTGCGAATCACTTCCGCCGGCGCTCCGGTACCAGCCGAGGTCGTCGCGACAATGCGCGAGTTGCTGCCGGAAAGCGGCAGACTCTGGACGCCCTATGGCGCGACCGAATGCCTGCCCGTGGCCGTGATCGAAAGCCGCGAATTGCAAACCACCCGCGAACAAACCGAACAAGGTGCCGGTACCTGTGTCGGCCGTCCGATGTCGGCCAATACCGTTCGCATTATCGAAATCACCGACAAGGCGATTGAACATTGGCGTGATGGGTTGCAAGTGGAACCCGGAAAGGTAGGCGAAATTACCGTTGCCGGCCCGACCGCGACCGACGAATATTTTGCGCGACCGGAAGCGACTGCATTAGCGAAAATTCGCGAGAAAATGTTTGATGGAACCGAGCGTATTATTCATCGCATGGGTGATCTTGGCTGGATCGATCAGCAGGGCCGTCTATGGTTCTGCGGTCGTAAATCGCATCGAGTTGAAACCGCGCGCGGAATACTATTCACCGAACAAGTTGAACCGGTTTTCAATACCCATCCGAAAGTAAAACGCACGGCGCTGGTGGGTGTTTCGAACTCGAAAGTCCGGGCGCATCCAACCCCAAATTCAGACGGCAAGAGCCCCTTCTTCATGCAGGCAAGAAGCGTTGGGCAAATACCGGTGCTGTGCATCGAATTGCATCAAAAAGCGTCATCGCAGGAACAGGAAACCATTCGTCATGAACTGGAAAAAATGGGCAACGGTTTTGTTCACACCGGTATGATTGAAAATTTCCTGTTTCATCCAGGCTTTCCAGTCGATATTCGCCATAATGCGAAAATTGGACGCGAGAAATTAGCGGTTTGGGCAGCAACAAA
>JAYWIC010000137.1:0-9075 GCA_043789195.1 Arenimonas sp.
TCGATCAATCGATCGAAAGGAGAAACACATGAACAATCTGTTTAGCGACAATGCAAAAAAGACCAATGGCTATAGCAACGACAATTTGCATCACGGCCCAGGTCCCGGCTTGATGGGTTCCAGCTCGATCAATGGCAATGATGTTTATAACCAGCAAGACGAATCTCTGGGCGACATCAAGGAAATCATGTTGGACATGCATACCGGTCGCGTCAGTTATGCCGTGTTGTCATTCGGCGGTTTTCTCGGTATGGGCGATAAATTGTTTGCCGTGCCATGGAGCGCATTGAAACTCGACACTATCAATAAACGATTTATATTGAATGTCGAAAAAACCCGACTCGAAAGTGCACCCGGTTTCGACAAAGACAATTGGCCCGATATGGCCGACCCGACCTGGGCACACAGTATTCACGCCTATTACGGCACCAAGCCTTATTTAACCGAATAACAAAAGCGATTTGAATCAGTTTGCATCTGGGTAGATTCCGCCACACGGGATCTACCCATTTTTTTGTGTACGCAGGCGCACAGACTGAATCTCACCAAAGTCTTATTTTGGAATCCATCGATTTTTATCCGGCCTTGAAATGAACAATCCTTCCGCTGCTGACCAGCACAGTCCAGAGCAAAATTCCTTACTTGCTGCACTGTCCGCCGCCGAGTGTAAACGGCTCGCCAAGGACCTTGAATTGGTTCCGCTGGCCTTGGGGCAAGTGTTATACGAGTCCGGCGAAACCATGAGCCACGCCTATTTCCCGATAGATTGCGTTGTCTCCATTCTGTATGTCATGAAAAACGGCGAGTCGGCAGAAATTGCCATCGTAGGCAATGACGGCATGCTCGGAATTCCGATATTCATGGGCGGAGAATCCACCATGAACCGAGCGATCGTGCAAAACGCCGGCTTTGCCTATCGTCTCAAGGCGCAGGTACTCAAGGATGAATTCGCCAGTCGCGGGGCACTCAACCGCTTGCTGTTGATGTTTGCCTCCTCACTGATGACGCAAATGGTGCAAACCGCCGCCTGCAATCGCCATCATTCCATCGACCAGCAATTGTGCCGCTGGATGTTATTGAGTCTGGACCGCTTGCCTTCCAGCCGCATCAGCATGACCGAAAAACTCATTGGCAACATGCTGGGAATCGACCGCACCATGGTGACTAAAGCCACCGGTGTATTGAAGAAGGCAGAGTTGATTCACTACGCCGATGGCGAGATCACCGTACTCGATCGGGCCGGTATCGAAAAACGCTCTTGCGAATGCTACGGCGTGGTCAAAAAGGAAAGTGACCGGCTGCTACCGGTGTCCGTCGAATAGGCCAAATCTGGAGTTCGTCGCGCGCAGCGATAGATTTTTTCTATGCCGTGTTGAGCGAACCTGCCTCGTTTAATTGTCGCCCTCGGGCTGAAGGAAAGACGCAGCAACGAGTACTTGATTGCCTGAATCAAGCTTCACACAATACACGGGGTCTTCGTCGAGCTCTTCGATATTGATTACAGAACCCGAATCTCCGGCAAACTCTCCGCCAATAACGTTTACATAGTCATTACAACCCAGCGCGATGCCCGCTACAGGTCGACTGGCAAGGAAGTCGTCGCGTTGTGCAAGAGTGGGTTTCATGGATCCTGGCTCATTCAGTCCCCAACAGCGGGTGTGCCCAGAGTAGTCCCTTTTGTTGGTCACTAAAAGTGGCTGCCAACTTCAGTTGTTTGCCCGAGATGCAAGAAATGCGAAGTCTGGTCCAAAAAACTCAATGCATTTTGCCGAGTGTCGTAAACACGATTCTTGCGAGGCGGGACTGGAGTCATCGCTGCTACATTGAACCAGTTTTGTAGCCCGACATGAGACATCGAGATACGCAATGCGCTCACTTCGCATATTTCAGCAAGGCTGCGGAGCTGGCAGGTGAATCGAGCCTGCCTATTCAACAACATCTGTGCGTTTTCGCACAGAACACAGATTCGGCACGCTCAATACTAGCTCCAGAATCAGTCGTGCCGGTGTTGTCGTATTTTCGCTTCAAGCTGCAGCAATCTGTTCGGAGTCTATCCTGCATTTTCCCCTCAGCGTGACTAGCGAAACAACGACACTACCGGCCTTTTCCAAGTGAAGAAAACATCCAATGTCCGAAGCCGCACGCCTTACCGCGATCAGTGCGTTTCTGTTGAAGCATCGCGGCTGCCCCCTATTCCATTCCGGTACTTCTGAACTCGGCAGTGTATCGTCCGGCCCTGGCGCCGAAGAATTCACGAACGATCTCGAGGCCTTGGGCCCGACATTTGTGAAAGTAGGCCAGATGCTATCGACCCGCCCCGACTTGTTGCCGCCTGATTACATTGCCACACTTGGTCGGCTGCAAGATAAAGCATTGCCCTGCGATTTCGAATCAATAAAGACAATGATCGAAACCGAATTGGGCAGCCCGATTCAAAAAGTCTTTGAAGAATTCGAACCCATTCCGGTTGGCACAGCCTCTTTCGCGCAAGTACATTTGGCACGTCTTCGCAGTGGTCGCGAAGTCGCGGTCAAAATTCAGCGACCCAATCTTGCCATTCAAGTCGAAACCGATTTACTGAGCATTAGTCGCCTGATCAGCTCCCTGGGTTTGGTCAGCAATGTCGGAACCCGTCTTGGTTTTCATGAGTGGCTGGAAGAATTCTGGGCGACCGTCACCGACGAACTGGATTACCTGAAAGAAGCACACAATCTTGATACCTTCAAAGAACTGTTAAAGGACTACGATCAATTATCGGTGCCTTCTCCGATCTGGGATTACACCACGCGCCGTGTTCTGACGATGGACCGTGCCAAGGGAATTCGCGTCACCGATATTCCCAATGTGTTGCGTATCGAAGTGGATCTGCGTCCGCTGGCCGAAACCTTGTGCAAAGCCTATCTGGATCAAATGTTCGTGCATGGCCTGCTGCATGCTGATCCGCATCCGGGCAATATGGTGCTGACTTCCGACCAGTCGCTCATCCTGCTTGACCTCGGCATGGTGGAATACATCGCACCGCGAATGCGTGATCAATTGTTGAAACTCGTGCTCGCCGTCGTCGATGGTCGCGGTGAACTGGCCGCCGAAACTTTTATCCACATGGGAACCCGGCTGGAAAGTTTTGACGAATCCAAATTCACGCGTGAAGTCGGCAGACTGGTCGCGCGCTTCTCCACGCCAAACAAAGGCGGTTCATCGGAAGGCAATTTCCTTATGATGATGGTCAAGCACGGAGCCGAATGCGGATTAAGGCCACCGCCGGAACTTACCCTGGTTGGCAAGACATTGCTGAATCTGGAATCGTTGGTGCTGGCACTTTACCCGGCGGCATCCATGCGCGAGGTGCTGCAAAATCATCTGCAACATATTTTGCGTGCGCGCACCCTGTTCGGCCTAGATTTCAGTCGCATGGCAATAGAAATGCTGGACCTGCAGGATCTGGTGCGTGAATCGCCGCGACGTCTTTCGGTATTGCTGCGCACGCTGGCGGACAATCGTTTCCGTGTGCGCATCGACGGTTTGGAAGAAGCGCACCTGATCGAAGGTATCCAGAAAGTAGCTAATCGCATAACCGCCGGCGTGATCGCCGCCGCCATGATTGTCGGCGCAGCATTGATCATGTCGACTCGTACCGATCATCAACTGGTCGGTTATCCCGCCCTGGCACTCGTAATGTTTTTATTTGCGGCGGCGTTAGGTGTAGGCCTGGTAATCAGCTCTCTGTATGGCGATCGCTCAGTCAAACCAAAAGCAGATCGTGATCCGCTTTAAACCCAGTAAATATCTTCAGGACATTCGTCGATGAAAGCTGCTCGCAAAGACAAGAACCACTGCGATTGTCTGATTATCGGCGCCGGGCCGGCTGGCTTGGTCGCATCGGTATATCTTTCCCGTTATCGCAGGCATGTGCGTGTGATCGACAGCGGAGAAAGTCGTGCGGCGCATATTCCCTTGTCCAGAAATGTGCCCGGCTTTCCCGACGGTATTAGTGGCACCGAACTATTGGAGCGCTTGCGTCTGCAGGCACAGGCCGCCGGCATTGTGATTGAAAAAGGCAAAGTCACAAAACTGGAAAAAATGCCCGGCTATTTCAGTGCTCGTGTTGGACGAAAGCACATCAAGGCCAGTTGCGTTTTGCTGACAACCGGTACCGTCGATGATGTCATTCCGCGCGATCTGCCCAGGGAAGCCACCTGGCATGGCGTGGTGCGATGGTGTCCAATCTGCGACGGCAATGAGTCTCTGGATCGTCGGATAGTGTTGATAGGTGAACCCAGGCATGGACCGGAGCGCGCGCTTTTTCTTCGCACCTATACCCGCGAATTGACGCTGGTCATTCCGCCTGACCGGGGAAATCTGCGCACGGTCGATCATCAACATCTTGTAAAAGCCGGTATCGAATTGATACGAAAATCTCCACGACACGCCAGTTTTTCGCCCGATGACAGCGGAGGCATATTGCACTTCAGCGACGACACACTATTGCCTTTTGAAGTGTTGTATCCCATGACCGGCGGCCATGGCCGATCCACGTTGGCAACCGATCTTGGCGCTCGATGCGACAGGCATGGCGCCGTCAAAATCAGTGCGGGGCAGAAAACCAGTATTGCCGGTTTGTATGCGGCCGGCGATGTTGTCTGTTCGCTAAAACAAATTAGTGTGGCAGTCGCCGAAGGTACGCTGGCAGCCACCGCCATTCATCATGCGCTTCCGGCAAATTTCAGGTAGGCATAGGTCGGGTCCTGGCTCGACTTGTGCAATATCGCAATCTGTCAAAAGCGCCGGGCCGAGGCCCGACTTACTGCGTTTAGTTCGCAGGGTGGAACCTCCAACAGGTGGCACACCGTTTGTCATTCCACCGCAGATTGCGATGGTTTTGGTAGACACTGCAGGAAGGCGGATCCACCTTATGTCAATATTATTTTTTTCATGCGGCTTATGACCTTTACAGTGTTGCGTTGCCCGGCTATGCGTGCTCTCGCACAGAAGAACCTTTTTGGAAGTTTCAAGATAGTTCTCGAGCAACCAATTCTGGAAGAGAATCATGGCGAGCACAAATGTCGAACCTTATTTGTTTTTTGGTGGCCGTTGCGAACAGGCGCTCGAGTTCTATCGTACGGCGGCAGGAGCACAGATCGGCATGATCATGCGCTTTAATGAAAGTCCGGAACCCATGCCGGCCGGCATGCTGCAGGCCGGTTTTGAAAAAAAGATAATGCATTGCAACTTCCGGATCGGTGATACCACGCTGATGGCTTCCGACGGCATGAACGACAAATCCGTTTTCAGTGGTTTTTCACTCGCGCTCAATGTTTCGACCGAAGCCGATGCCGATCGGGTGTTTGCCGGATTGTCGGATGGCGGCAAGATAAAAATGCCCTTGGCAAAAACTTTCTGGTCCCCGCGCTACGGCATGTTGACCGATCGCTTTGGTGTTGACTGGATGGTGATTGTTCCAGCCGAACCACCCAAATAAACGGCAAAAAAGGAATGACTATGCAGAAGATAACGCCATTTCTTTGGTACTCGAATGAAGCGGAAGATGCTGCCGAATTTTACGCATCGATATTTCCTGATTCGCGTATCAACAGCGTTGTAACGATGCCCAGCGAATCGCCCAGCGGCCCTCCGGGTTCAGTGAAAGTCGTTGACTTCGTATTGTTCGGCCAGAATTTCACGGCTATGAGCGCGGGCCCTCTGGATCCATTCAATCACGCAGTTTCTTTCGTGGTGAATTGTGAAACACAAACCGAGGTCGATTTTTACTGGGATGCCCTGCTCGCCAATGGCGGAAAAGAGGCTGAATGCGGATGGCTGAAAGACCGCTATGGCCTTTGCTGGCAGATTGTTCCCACCATTCTTCCGCAGATGATGGCGGATCCCGACCGCGCCAAGGCCAAGCGCGTCACCGATGCGATGTTGAAAATGATCAAACTGGATATTGATACCTTGCAGGAAGCCTATGACGATGAAGATTGAAACTGATTGAAATCCGAAAAAGAGCCAGAAAAATGGGGCCAGTTCCGTATGTCGCGCCCCGGCCCGACTTGTGCAATATCACAATGTGTATTGAAACAACGAATTCGCAAGTTGAAACGAAGACCGCACTTACCACGTTAATCAGGGCTCCTCGTCAGCCACTCAACCGCTCTCCTGACAAGAGGCGCTAGCACGAACACGAGAGGGAACGCGACCAGCCAGGCAGTCAACCATGCGCCGAACCATAACCCGATGAAGTCCGAAGTTAATCCACTGACACGAAAAGTTGAAATGCCCGAGACCAGAATGGACATCAATCCGGAAAGGATCAGGCTGAAAAGTGCGGGTGCGAATTTCTTAGGGATCATGCCGATACTTCCTGGCGCTCCACGCAAGTCACGCGGTACAGAGTTTCTGCAAAGTATCTGCCAAACATTCGCGCCGTCTTGATATCGCCCGGCACGAACGAGTCCGCTGGTGAGGAGTGTCCTGCCTGCGCCATTAAGCCGGACCATGAGCCGAGTCGATTGGCGGCTTCGTCGTACGGTATGCCTGCGTGCTGTTCTGGCAGGATGGGGTTACCGACCCACAGCATTCCGTGTTGCATTGAAAAAACGAACATTGACATCAAGGTCGACTGTTTGTCGCCCGAAGGCAGCGAGGACACGGTGAAGCCGGCAGCCAGCTTGCCTTTGAGTCGCTGGGTTTGCCAAAGGCGTCCGGTGGCATCCATGAAACTTTTGAAAGGTCCGGAGACACCGCCGAGGTAGGTCGGAGATCCGAGGATGATGCCGTCATAGGCAGCCAAGTCATCAGGTCTCTTTGCGATATCGTCGGCTTCCAGCAGATGAACCGAGTGTCCGGCGACACCGCGTGCGCCTTCGGCGATGTGTGTCGCAATGTGTCGGGTGTGCCCGTGGGCACTATGGTAGACGAGGGCAATATTGTTCATGAGCTGAATTCCTTATTTTAGAAGAAGCGTTTTTTTTCTCTGGTCAGCGCAGCCATTGCGCGGCGAGCAGCGAAGATAAATACAAGCCCAGTCCAAACACGGCATGGTTGGCGACACTGCGAATCACGTTCTTTGTCGGCGTCGCCGTTTTGGACGAAGCAAACCCGGCACCCATCGCGGGCTGCATCACAAACAGCGGCATCAACACCGTGCATACGCCTAGCAATATGCAAGGCAAGAAAGTCGGTTGCCGCGCCCACGACACGCCCTGTATTGCCAACAACGCCGATGCGAACGAAATGCCGATCGCGTAGTGGGTGAACCAGCCCAATGCCAATTCGCCACGTATAGGCGACGAACGAGCGATGCCCGCGTGCATAATCGTGCCGCGAGTCAGGTGCCCGACCCATCGCCCGACGAAGGCGAAATTCAGCGTCGGCACACCCATGCGCCCGAGCAGAACGAGCCAAATATCCAGCACCGCCGTGGCGCCGATGCCGACGAGAAAAATGCGTTCGATCTCTTGCAGTGATGACATTTTCAAAGCCCTTTCGATTGACTGGGGAAATTTACGAGCCCACCATACAAGTTGAAGTCAACTTCAAGTCAAGGACTTTTTTGGAATGGACATTTCAGAGGTTGCCAAGCGCACAGGCATGTCGGCGGCGACACTTCGCTATTACGAAAAAAGGGGGCTGATCGTCTCGCTCGCCGCACGCGGAACCCGTCGCCAATTTGCTCCCACCGTGATCGATCAACTGGCGTTGGTGGCACTGGGTCAGGTGGCGGGGCTTTCGCTGGACGAAGTGCATTCAATGCTTTCACCCAACGGCCAGCCCAACATCGACAGGAAATTGCTGGCTGCCAAAGCGCGCGAGCTTGATACGACGATCCGGCAACTGAGCGCGGTACGCCGCGGACTACGACATGCCGCCGTGTGTCCGGCGCCCAGTCATGCCGAATGTCCGACGTTCAAGAAATTACTGAAAGCCGCGGCTTCTGGCGCGCTCGACATCCAGCAGCGAAACAAGGAACTGAAGCCATCTGTGAAAAAGAAAAAAGAGATTCGCATTTAGTAGAACAAGCACGTAGCCCGGGTCACGCTTCATCGACCCGGGGATGCAGAATTCCAAAGTGACGGGTTTCTAAAACAGATTTCGGAAAAAATCGACTCGAATGAGTTACATCGAATGCTTGAGAACCCGGGTCGGTGAAGCGTGACCCGGGCTACGGTGCTATCAAGCATCGGCACCCTGTAACCATGCATGCCGCGCCGCCTAAATAAAAGTTAGGCCTCAAGGTTTCGCTTGGATATGTGCGCCGTCGCGCAGACCGACATCATTCATCTATTTAAGCTCTTCTGTCGTAATGCTCCGGTCGGGGCTTCACTGCGACGAATTGGGACACAGAAAAAGGAGAGAAACATGAAATTCATGATGTTGATGATTCCCGCTGCTTACCAGGGTCAGAAACCGGCGCCAGACTTTAAGCCGGATCAGGAGGCGATGGAAGCGATGGTGCGATTCAACGAAGAAATGGGAAATGAGCTCAAAATTGAATCGCTCAATGGCCTGCATCCGCAGGCCAAAGGGGCGCGGGTCTCGTTCGCTAATGGCAAGCACTCCGTGACCGACGGTCCATTCATCGAATCGAAAGAAGTGTTGGGCGGTTACTGGCTGTTGGAGGCGCCTTCCAAGGAAGAAGTGGTGAAGTGGGCGCAACGCTGCCCAGCGGAGGAAGGCGACACCATTGAGATCCGGCAAATCTTTGAGCCAGAAGATTTTGCGAAATAAAGAGAGTGCCGATGAAACATCAGCACGTAGCCCGGGTCACGCTTCATCGACCCGGGGATACAGAATTCCAAAGTGACGAGTTTCTAAAACAGATTTCGGAAAAAAACGACTCGAATGAGTTACATCGAATGCTTGAGAACCCGGGTCGGTGAAGCGTGACCCGGGCTACGGTGCTTGTCTATTTAATCGTGCTTACTTGGCGAACACATTATCGGCCGGGACCACGCGAATATTTTCCGCACGGATTCCGAGCTTGGTGGCGCCGATGACCTTGTCTTCATCGAGCAATTCCTTTGGCTTTTCGCTCTCGTAGGTGATGGTCGAGACGCCGTCGCCGATCAACTTCTG
>JAYWIC010000138.1:0-8914 GCA_043789195.1 Arenimonas sp.
ATATTGTCGACGATTGGCGTAAACAAAAATGCCAGAGCCAGGAAAAGATGGCCAATACTCAGCAGTGGCTGTCGAAGATGCATGGCCGAAACATAGCACGATCCGGTGCCGGAATCAGCTCGGAAAGCCCACGGTTCGCGGCTCTGGTCGGTTTTAGAGCACGAGACTGAACTAATTTCACCAAGTCAGGTCACATGGCGGCTTTAGTGCGTTCATGCTGTTGTTCACAGAATACCGGCCACAATTAATATCAAACAGGGGTTTCTAAATGCGTTTAGTTCTTTCAATCGTTTTATTGTGCGGATTGCAAAGTGTTTCAGCGTTGGCGCAATCGGTAAAACCGGAGGAAGAAATCGTCGAAGACACCAGCCCCTTGCCTGACGACGTCAAAATGATGGAAGCCATGGTGGTGACGGGAGCCCAGCCAGGGCCGGGCATGTGGAAAGTCTCCAAAGGCGACAACGTGATGTGGATCATGGCGACGCAATCGCCGCTGCCGAAAAAGATGGACTGGGTTTCCCGGGATGTCGAAAAAAAAATAGCGCAGGCGGACGAAATCCTGTTTGAAACCAGTGTCAGCGTGGTAACCGATCGTGGCATGTTCGGCACTATGCTGCTTATCCCTTCATTGTTCGGTGCAAGAAAAAACCCGAACGACGCCGAATTGAAGGATGTCCTGTCGCCTGAGCTTTATCAGCGCTGGACGGTGTTGAAGGCAAAATATATCGGCCGAGACAGCGGCATAGAAAAATGGCGTCCGATTTTTGCCGCGCAGGAGTTATACGAAAAGGCTATCGAGAAATCGGGCCTGAGTACGGAAAATATTGTCCGGCCCGTGGTTGAAGACGCGGCCAAGGAATACAAGAAAAAAATTATCCGTCCAAGGATCGGAGTCAAAATCGAAAAGCCCAAGGCCATTATCAAGGAGTTTTCCAAGACTTCACTGGAAGACATTGAATGCTTCTCCAAAACCATGGATCGCCTGGAAACGGATATCAGCGGAATGATTGATCGTGGCAACAATTGGGCGATTGGCGATGTAGCTGGACTTAAGCGCCTGGCTTTCACCGACCAGAATCTATCCTGCATATCCGCCATGACCACTGGAGCCATTGCGCAGAAAGCCGGGTTTTCCGATATCAGGCAGCGTTCAAGAACGGCCTGGCTAACGGCAGCGGATGCGGCATTGGCGAAGAATAAAATTACCTTTGCGACCTTGCCCATGAGCGACATGCTTAGGCCCAGCGGTCTGCTGGCATCCTTGCGCGAGAAGGGGTATCTGATAGAAGAGCCCTGATTCGAAAGCGCCAATACCTGCAACGCGAATGTAGCGGGGCTTGTTTGGTCAATTGATGTCGACCTTATGGGCCGCCATTTAGCCAATTAGACATATTTTTCGGCTACCCTAGGGCCACTCATCCATTCGTTCTGGGGTTGCTGTGGTTAACGAATCTGATTCTCTTGCGCGCAAAGTCGCCTCGCTCGATACCAAGACCGCGGTTGAACGTCTGGATTTGCGCAATCCTGCCGAAGTAGCCCGCATGCTTGCCAGCATGCCGCCGGCCAGGGCAAACAGCATTCTGTCGGCGATGAGCGTGGAAACTCGCGAACGCATCATGGCGGCGGCGCCAGCGGGCACCGACTGGATGGATTCACAGCGCTACCCTGAGGGTAGCGTGGGTCGTTTGCTGGAAGATCCTCCAGCAGTATTTCGCAGTGGCACCAGTGTGGCATCGGCCATTGAAGTCTTGCGCGATACCGTCAAGCAACGGATGGTCACCTATTTATTCGTAGTTGACCGTGATAACCATCTGCTCGGCGTTGCCGCATTCCGGGAATTGCTTTACGCGGAAAAAATGCAGACGCTCGATGAAGTGATGATTCGTGGTGCATTCGCCTTGCGTCCTACCATGCAATTGGTGGATGCCATGAAGGAAGTGGTGACGCGCCACTATCCTGTCTATCCGGTCTGTGAGGAAGACGGGACTTTGGTTGGCCAGGTTCGAGGCCAGGTTTTGTTCGAGCAACAAGCCTTTGAAATTTCCGCACAGGCCGGCGCCATGGTCGGTGTCGAGAAAGAAGAACGCTTGGCCACGCCCTTGATGCGCAGTTTCAAATTCCGCCATCCCTGGCTGCAGATTAATTTATTGACGGTGTTTGTCAGTGCGGCCGTTGTCGGCCTATTTGAAGACACGATTGATAAAGTCGTGGTGCTTGCCATGTTCCTGCCGGTGCTCGGTGGACAAAGTGGCAATCTCGGTTGCCAGGCCATGGCGGTGCTCTTGCGCGGTATGACATTGGGTGAATTGAAAGGTATGCCCATAGCTAAATTAATTGGCAAGGAAGCCGTGCTGGGGCTGATGAATGGCGTGGTAACCGGCGCTCTGGCTGGCATTGCGATGTACATCGTGGCAGGCCGCGAATCCGGCGCCAATCCGCTTGGCCTTGCCCTGATCACCATGGGTGCTATGGCTTTCAGTTGTATGTTGGCGGGAATATCGGGCACCAGCATTCCCTTGATATTGAAACGTCTGGGTGCCGACCCGGCAACCGCCTCCAGTATTTTTCTGACCACCATTACCGATGTGGTGAGCATGGGGACTTTCCTGAGTCTTGTTACCTATTTCCTGATTTGAAAATGTAATTATTTTCGAATGCCTGGATGACAAGGAGCATGCAATGAAAAACCCTCAGACAAGTCGCCACAGGGTCGGTTTTTTCCTTGCCATGCTTTTTATGTCAGGGTTCTTGCAGGCCAAGGTGATGGCATCGGACGAAAATCATTTCATCGTGAAGCATGAGGTCAGCGTGCCGCTCGATACGATGGCGAGCTACCGATTGCTTGGAAAGCCTTCGCAGTGGTGGAACTCCGGACACACCTGGTCGGGCAATGCAAAAAACATGCATCTGCAATTAAAGGCGGGCGGGTGTTTCTGCGAAACCTGGAACGGCAATTCGGTGATGCATGCACAGGTGGTTTTTGCGCAACCAGGATCGACACTGAGATTGCAGGGTGGATTGGGACCGCTGCAGGACATGGCCGTCAGTGGGGTGTTGACCTACCAACTGAAAAAAGAACAAAACGGCACACAGGTTGAAATGATTTATCGCGTCAACGGCAACGCCAGTCATAAACTGCTATCGCTCGCCGGTATTGTCGACAAAGTCCTTGGCGAGCAGTTGGAAGGGTTTCGGAAAACGGCAAGTCGATAAGCATTGTTTCGACAATGAGCTGCAGGAAACCAAAGGGTTTGCGCTATATGCTGCACTGCAACGTGCAAGAAAATGGGTGGTAGGTAAGACTGCCGACACTCCATCTTGGGGGAGGGAGCCTAAAGCCCGAAGCTGCATTGCAGTTTCGGGCTTTAGTTTTTCTGGATTCTGCAAAGCCTGTGCCACAATTCATGCATGAGTGAATTTGAATCGACATTGAAGGCTCTGGTGCAACGCCATCTGGATCGATTAGTCGATGCCAATGTTGGCAGTTTGCAAAAAAACGATATTGAAAAAAAATATTCCAAGCTGGCGGTGGTGAGTGATTTTGCCATCGATGTCCTGTGTCAGCAGCCCGGAGGCTGGGATGAACTGGAGGCCGCCGACATTCCGCCGATGGCATTGTCGCCCGAAGACGACAGTCAATGGCCACAACACATCCGGCGTTGGCGCAGATTGCAATCTGCACGGGTTATCTGGCGCGATTTGCTTGAAGTGGACACGGTCGAAGCCAGTCTTTTCACGATCAGCGAAATGGCCGATATCGCACTGAGTGAATCGGTGCGGGCGATTTCCGCGTTGTTTGTCTCACGTTACGGCGAAGTAAAAAATGCAATCGGCGAAGCGCAAAATTTTGTTGTCTTCGGCTTGGGAAAACTCGGCGGCGGCGAACTGAATTTTTCTTCCGATGTCGATCTGGTCTATGCCTATCCACAACAAGGTGAAAGCGACGGCGCCCGTAGTCTCGATAGCGAGGCTTATTTCACACGCATGGGCCAGCGATTGGCGCAACTGCTGGGCGACATCACCAGTGACGGGTTTTCACATCGGGTCGATTTACGTTTGCGGCCCTACGGGAACTCGGGTCGACTGGCACTGAGTTTCGCGGCAATGGAACATTATTTCCAGACCGAAGGCCGTGACTGGGAACGCTATGCCTGGGTAAAAGCGCGGCCGGTCGCGGGTGATATTGCCGCGGGAGAATCTTGTCTCGAATCCTTGCGGCCCTTCGTTTATCGCCGCTATCTCGACTACACCGCGCTGGATGGTTTGCGTGAAATGAAAGCGATGATTGCCGCCGAGGTGGAAAAACGCGAGCTGGCCGATCATCTGAAACTAGGGCCGGGCGGTATTCGTGAAATCGAATTTCTCGTGCAGGCCCTGCAATTGATTCATGGTGGACGCGAACCGGCTTTGCGGCAGCGTTCTTTATTGAAAGCCATGCAGGCGATGGTGCAGGCGGGGCATTTACCCGAAGCCACCGCCGGGAAATTAAAAGCCGCCTACTTGTTTTTACGCCGCGTCGAAAACCGCGTGCAGATGTTGCGTGACGAGCAAACCCATAGTCTGCCGCAGGACGCATTTACCCGTTATCGCATCGCCCGTGGTCTCGATTATGAAAATGCCGAAGCACTCGAGAAGGCATTGCAATTCCATCGCGATATCGTATCGGAAGAGTTTTCCCGCCTGCTGGAGTCCAAGCGACACAAGGCAAAAGTCAGCGCGTATATTGACTACTGGCGGGGTCTGCCGGACCAGTCCAGCGCGCAACAATTGTCTGAGCTGGGATTCAATAACAGCGATGATTTGCATCAGGCCCTGCAGAATTTTTGCAAGCATTCGACCGTGCAAAGCTTCAATGAAAAAATCCGGTCCCGACTCGATCATGTATTGCCGCTGATTCTCGAGGCGGCCGCAAAAAGCGTGGCGCCAGAAGCGGCGATGACAAGAAGTCTTGGCTTGCTGCATGCCATCGCGAAACGGACAAGTTATCTGGCACTACTCGAAGAAAAGCCGGTGGCACTCCAGCGCCTTGTCGATGTCGTGGCAAGAAGTGCGTGGTTATCCGAACGTCTGGTCGAACATCCCTTATTGCTCGATGAGTTGCTGGATCACCGGGTCGCACAGTCTTTTCCGGATCGGCAGCGGTTGGAGCTTCTTGCTAAACAGGCATTGGCCTCTGGCGATACCGAGCTGGCATTAACGGCATTGAACGAAATGCGGCAAAGTCTTTCATTTCGGATTGCCCAGGCGACTTTGTTTCAACAGCAAGTGGCGAGCGAGAGCGCCGGGCAATTGGCCGAACTGGCGGAAGTGATTTTGCACTCGGTACTGGAATTGGCAAAAGCGGAAATTTGCACACAGCATGGCGACATCGAAAACGCCGGCTTTGCCATCATCGGCTATGGCAGTGTCGGGGCAAAGGAATTGGGGTTTGCTTCCGATCTGGATTTAGTGTTTTTGCACAATGCAACGACGAGCATGATGTCGAACGGCAACAGACCGCTCGATTCACAGCGCTATTTCGCAAGACTCGCACAAAAAATCATCAGCCTGATGCAAACCATCACGACGGCGGGGCGGCTTTACGAAGTCGATATGCGCCTGCGCCCGGACGGTGCAAAGGGCTTACTGGTATCGAGTCTGGACAGCTTCGAGGAATATCAGCGTGATCGTGCCTGGACCTGGGAGCATCAGGCCCTGGTCAGGTCACGGTCTTTGGCTGGCGATGGCGAAGTGCGTCATCGTTTCGAAAAAATTCGTGCAGCCTCGGTGCAGGCGCATCGTGATCCGGTGCAAATAAATGACGATGTCACCGCAATGCGTCTGCGCATGCGCAATGAGCTTGACCGAAGCGCGGGCATTCGATTCGACCTCAAACAAGGCCTCGGCGGTCTGGTGGACATGGAGTTTTTTCTGCAGTCTCGCGTGATGGCTTTGGCAAATACCCATCGAGCCGTACTCGAGGTGCAGCGCTCGCCGGAAATCATTGCGGCGCTGAATGCCATCGGTGATCTGTGTGAAGTCGAGGCTAATGCCTTGCATGCCCATTACGAAAATCTGATTGCCCACTCGATGATTTGCAGTCTGGATCAGCGGCCGCGAATTATCGATATGAACGATGAATTGCAAAGCCAATGCAGGCAGACGCTGGATATCTATGCGGCGAAAGGTATGAATTTTTTGGCGTAGGGGCAATCATGGGAAGTGCCCCTGCGCTTATTACAAAAACGGTTGTAATGTCGAGATGACATCCGGCATCGTGTTTAATCCCGTCACCGGATAATCCTTTAACATGGATACTTGCGGTTTAATGCGACCGATATTTTTCAGTTGATCCAGAAATAAACGCATCCTTCCGCGGGCACGTTCCGGCTGGGCAATAAAAACGGGAACATCGGTGGCGCATGCTTCGGAAATCATGTTGACCGAGTCGGGTGTCACTACGATGCGATCCCCGAAGGCCAATGCGGATGGATAAATATTCTCCCCGTCACTCTCGTCAAACCAGACCGGAAAATTCGAATCCGAAAAACGCTGGCGAATTTTATCCGCGAATATTTTCGGAGTACGGCGCGATCCGCAAATGATCAGACTGCCACCGTGCATGGCCAGGTCGTATTCCAGATGGCTAAACATCACTTCAATCAAACCTTCGTTGAATGAAGCAATCCGGCTGGGGCCGCCAATCAGGACGCTTGTTCTAGGTGACGGCAGGTTGCCTAAGGCGGGTCGGTCGTCGCGCCATTGATGCAGTGAAGCCCGATGGACCCCGTGAAGACTGCCAAGACTGTGGATGAGGTTCTTAGCTGTCGCCGCATCGTGCGAAGGCGCAATCACGACATCCCAGTGCCCACTATCGATCCGGGGGTCGAGAATCTGGATCGCGAAACTTCCCGACAGTTTCAACAGGCGCGTAGCGAGCGCGGCCTGACGTCCGCAACCGATGACATGGCTTGGCGGGTTTTTCGAGGCCTCGAAAAATGATTTTCCGAACGGCTGCGTGGCGAAAACCGGCAGCCGTGGTGCAGACCATTTTGCCAGCATGCCGGGCAGGATTTTTTTTTCATCAAAGGCCCAGCCCAAAGCCTGCGCAAGGGCGACGGCCTGATTCCGGTTGCCATCGGCGCCATCGTGAATTACCCAGCAATGGTTGATCTTCTGTGCCATCGCGCCAGATTAACAGAAGCTCGTTGTTATGACTGCTGCAACAATCCGTTGTCTTGCCGGGACTATCAAAAATTCGAATTGGTCATACACTGGCAGCCTTGGCAAAACCCGAATCTGCTTTGGAGATGACACGATGTCCGTATTAAACGATGCTGCGCTCGATCAATTGTTTCGTACTGCCCGCACCCATAACGAATTTTTGGACAAACCCGTTACGGACGAAATATTGCACGACATATACGAGCTGATGAAGTGGGGTGCCACCAGTGCCAATGCTTCCCCGGCACGTCTCGTGTTCGTCAAATCAAGCGAAGGAAAGGAAAAAATCGGTCAGGCCATCTCCGATGGTAATCGCGTCAAGACACTCGCGGCACCCGTGACGGTGATCGTGGCTACTGACTACGCTTTTTATGAAAAATTGCCACAACTGTTTCCACACGCCGATGCCAAAAGCTGGTTCGTCGGTAATCAGGCATTGATTGACACAACGGCATTCCGCAATGCCACTTTGCAGGGCGCCTATTTCATGCTGGCGGCACGTGCACTGGGTCTGGATTGCGGCCCGATGTCGGGTTTCGATAATGCCAAGCTTGATGCATTGTTTTTCGCCGATACCACGATCAAATCCAATTTTCTGATTAATCTGGGCTATGGCGACGTTGCCAAGCTGTTTCCACGTTCGCCTCGTCTGTCTTTCGACGAAGCGGCGAGTATTGTCTGATCTGTCACATCTTTTTTTGCGAGGAATTTTATATGTTGAAACCGTTATTTTTTAGTTTGATGTTGGTTGGTAGCATCGGTGCAGTACAGGCCGAAACCAAGGCCTACCGGATTGATCCAAACCATACCCAGGTGCATGCCACTTATTTGCATGCGGGCTTTTCAAATATCGCCATTCGTTTCAATACCGTGGAAGGCGAATTCCTGTTTGATGCCGCGAAACCCGTCAACTCTTCGCTCAACGTGAAAGTGCCGATGAGCAGTCTCGATACCGGTGTGGCGAAACTCGATACGCATTTGTCAGGTCCGGATTTTTTCGACGTCGCACAATTTCCCGAAGCAACTTTCAAGAGCAGCAAAGTAACGGCTGCCGGCAAGAACAAATTGAAATTGCTGGGCGATCTGACCATTCACGGCGTGACCAAGCCGGTAAGCTTCGACGTCACGATTAACGGCATTGCTCCGCACCCGATGATGAAATCGGCCTCGGCCGGTTTTAATGCAGTCACCAAAATCAAGCGTTCCGAGTTTGGTGTCGGCAAGTACGTGCCAATGGTGAGTGATGAAATCACTCTGCATATCACCCTGGAAGCTTCCGAAGCGAAGCCTAAATAAGATGTTGATCTACCGTTCGGCGAATGAGCGAGGCAAAGCCAACTTTGGTTGGCTCGATTCTGCGCATACGTTTTCCTTTGGTCACTATCAGGACGATGCCTGGATGGGCTTCGGCCCTTTGCGCGTGATCAATGAAGATCGCGTTGCACCGGGCGGCGGTTTTGCAACCCACGGCCACGCCGATATGGAAATTATCAGCGTGGTACTCGAGGGTGCCTTGCAGCACAAAGACAGCATCGGCACAGGGTCCGTAATTCGTCCGAATGAAGTGCAACGCATGAGTGCAGGTTCGGGTATTCGTCACAGTGAATTCAATGCTTCGCAAACCGAGCCGGTGCATTTTCTGCAAATCTGGATCATGCCGGACAAGCAGAACATTCCACCTTCCTACGAACAGAAAGCGTTCCCGGTCGAA
>JAYWIC010000139.1:0-2486 GCA_043789195.1 Arenimonas sp.
GCGAATGGGCTGCGTCGCAATCTCATTCGCGGCTTACACCGCTCCTACATATCACTAGCCATTTAAAATTACCCAACAAAAAACCCGCCTTTCGGCGGGTTTTTCAGAATGACTACAATCAAGGTTTACTTGATTTTGCCTTCTTTATACATCACGTGCTTACGTACTTTTGGATCGTACTTCAGCATTTCAAGCTTACCTGGAATGGTCTTCTTGTTTTTGTCGGTGGTGTAAAAGTGGCCGGTGCCGGCCGAGGAGATCATGCGGATCTTGTCGCGTTTGGATGACATGGGTTATCTCCTTAAATCTTTTCGCCGCGAGCGCGGAGCTGGGCGATGACGGCATCGATACCATTCTTGTCGATGGTACGCAGTGCATGATTGGACACTTTCAGTTTGATCCAACGGTTTTCACTGGCAACCCAGAAACGGCGTTCGTGAACGTTAGGCAAAAAAGTGCGGCGGGTGGCGTTATTCGCATGGGAGACGTTGTTACCCGTCATCATGCGCTTGCCGGTTACTTGGCAAACTCTACTCATGGCGTACCTCAAGAAAAATGGATTATCCATAGCCCGGATAAAATCGGCCCCGTCAGAAATCTGACACGCATCGGGAAAGGAAATCGTGGACTTGAGCGGCCTTTGCGTACAGCAGCGACCCGTGAGGGTGGTCCAGCGAGCCGCCAATTATGCCCGTGTTTGGGGCTTCGGGCAAGAAAAAAGGACTTGAAAAGTCCATTTTTGTCGTAAATTCAATGCCTTAGTGGTAGAAAACCCTCAATGCTCGGCTTTATCCCGATGCCAGCCGCGGTGCTTGATGTCCAAGTACAGGCTGTAGCAGGCGGTAAAGCTGGGAAACAGGTTCTGCAGCACGCCGACCGAGTCCTGTTTGGACGAAAACAGGAAGTAGCTCAAGGTCATCAGGCTGCCGACGATACTCATGTACCAGAAGAAGCGCGGAATGACCGGCTTTCCGGCACGTTTGGAGGCAATAAACTGCACCAGCCAGCGGCCGCCGAACATGAAAGCGCCGGTGTAACCGATGATTTTCCAGGCCGTAATATGCAGGCCTGTCCAACTCAGCCAGAGAATTTCCTCGTTCATGCGCGCGGTACTTCCTTGATGCCGGTGACTTTACTGCGTTTGATCAGCCAGGCCACGCCGCGGAGATCCTTCAAGCCGACCCAGGCGCGACCGATATTATTGTATTTCGATACACCACTGCCGCGTTCGCGATGATTCACTGGCACGCTGACCGACTGGAACCCGGCACGTTTTACCAATGCCGGCAAATAGCGGTGCATATGGTCGAAATAGGGCAGGTCCATGAATACGGCGCGTTCGAACAGTTTGATGCCGCATCCGGTGTCGGGTGTTTCGTCTTTCAGGAAACTGGCGCGAATCGAATTCGCGATTTTCGAAGCCCACCGCTTGCTGCCGGTATCTTTGCGATTGACGCGCCAGCCAGCGAATAATTTAATTTCCGGTGCGGCTTTATTTCTGGCTTCAATCAATTTCGGAATATCGGCTGGATCGTTTTGACCGTCGCCGTCGAGCGTCGCAATCCAAACACCGCGTGCAGCTTTCACGCCATTGCGCACCGCCGTGCTTTGGCCGCTTTGACGCAGATGCTGCACGACACGCAATTCCGGTACCGATGCCATCAAGTCTTTCAACACTTGCAGGCTGTCATCCTTGCTTTGATCGTCGACGTAGACGATTTCAAAACTATATTTTCCGCGCAGGGCGGTGACGATTTCATTGACCAGCGGCGTAACATTATCGCGCTCGTTGAATACCGGTACGACAACCGAGAATTCCGGGGGTTCGCCACTCATGCTTTGTCTCCAAAATAAAGCTTGCACCAGGCAACCACTTCCGGAAGTCCCTGCTCAATCGTGATGTGTGGCTCGAAACCGAAGGCTGCCTTTGCCCGCGAAGTGTCGGCCATGGTTTCGACCATGTCGCCCGGCTGCAGTTCCTTGTAATTCTTTTCGACCGTGTGGCCAGCGGCTTGTTCGATCACTGCGATAAATTGTTCGAGTTCGACCGGGGTGTGATTGCCGAGATTGAACACACGATGCGGGGCTTTTTCCTGCGACGGTACACCCAATGCCCCCAGTACACCGGCGACGATGTCGTCGACATGAGTGAAATCGCGACGCATTTTTCCGTAATTGAAAACGTCAATTGCGCGTCCGGCCAATACCGCACGGCTGAACAAGAGCGGCGCCATGTCCGGACGGCCCCAAGCACCATAGACAGTGAAAAAGCGCAGGCCGGTACAGGGCAGTTGATACAAATGCGAGTAGGTAAACGCCATCAATTCATTCGCGGCCTTAGTGGCAGCGTAGAAAGATAATGGCTGGTTAACGCTTTGTTCTTCCGAAAACGGCGGTTTCGCATTGCCGCCATACACCGATGACGATGATGCATAGACCAAATGCTTCACCGCGTTATGACGACAGGCTTCGAGCATATGGGTGAA
>JAYWIC010000140.1:0-8763 GCA_043789195.1 Arenimonas sp.
TTGATCGGCCACTATGTCTTGCCGGAAGTTTCATTGTCCACAGGCCTGAAACGGTAGCGCAAAGCCCTTCCGGCAAGCGCTGCAACCGCAACAACCATGGCAGATGCCGATGCATCTCCCGCCAGTGAATACGATTCTGCCTCTATCGGCGAGAGATGATCTGCAAGCAAAGCGGCAATCGCACCAGCAGCAGCACCGATCAGCAAAGGATGACGACGGGTGAACCATCCAGACAGCAGTGCCGGTGCAAGCATGGAAAATGCGATTGCAGGCGCGGAAAGAGTGGCCAGTGCGATGTCTGGCGCCGAAAACAGGCCAGACAAAATATTCAATGCAGGCAACACCATGATTTTCATCGTTGCAAGCAAAATGCCAGCAAGAAAAATAATTACGGCGGAGTGTAGCCAGATGTTCTTCATCAATCTTTCCAAAAAAACGCGAGCGCCGGATATTAACGCAGTCCTTTCGCAAACCGTTGCAATAACTCCCCACTATCACCCATACGTATATCGGTTTCGTATTGCATTCCCAGCGATTCCAATAATCGGATGGAACCTTTATTCGTCGGCAACGTTATAGCCACTAGTCGATCCATCCCAATGGCGTCGCGGGCATAGTCAACACACGCCTTTGCTGCTTCAATCGCGTATCCACGCCCCCAGTAGTCGGGATGGAAGGCAAAACCGATGTCGACATCCTCCAGACTTTCGCGCTTGAGAAGTCCACACAAACCAGCGGGCGTATTGCTTGATTTTACCTCGACCAGATAAAGGCCAAAACCATGCTGCGCGATCATCGCCAGCGGACCGTTATTAATATAGGCGCGAGCATCTTCGAGAGTTCTCACGCCACGATCGCCGATGAATTCCAGCCATGAGGGCTGGTTGAGCAAATCGAGAATGAATTCGGCGTCGTTATCTGCCAAAAGACGTAAATTTAAACGTTCTGTTTCAATGATTAGCATTCGGAAAAATTATTCCGGAAATTATCAAAGATGAAAATTGGCTTTCATTGTTGCAGGAAACAAACGAGTCGCAATATCCCCGGAGAAAAGCAGAAATCCAAAAGCGCCTGCCACCAAGAATGCCCCCGGCAATTGCCAGAACGGCATGCCAACACGGCGATGACTAAATAAAATATTGCGCCATGCCTTGTAATGCCAACGCCAAATTCTCGACATCGAATGGAAAATCGTGGCCTTGCCTGCACGTTCGGCTGTACGGTTCATCAACAACTCATCCCTGCCCTGTGCAAAACCACGAAGTAGAAAGACCTTCAAGCCGTTCGGCGGCGGATGGCCGGCTTGAGCGGCGGTATTGAGCACCATTTTGATCCCGGCACGGTCAAGACGTTTGGCCAGCAAGCGACATGCCCCTCGCGAGGTCCCCGGTATCGGCTCGAAGGGATATTGCAAAAATGTGGATCGACGGAATGCCACGCCATTCGCAAAAAAACCTTTCGTGGGAACCAGCTTTATTTCTTCCGCACGCAACGGAAAAAACCAGACCAAGGCAAAGACCCGGCTCAGAAAATCATCTGGCGTCACGTATGCATGACCCGCCACAACCTGAACTTCAGGGTCGGACAGTGGCGTGAGCATTGCTTCCAGCCAACCAGCTTCGGGGATCAGGTCGCTGTCAATGAACAACACGGTTTCGCCTTTAGCCTGAAACGCGCCAAGGTTTTTCACGCCAAAATAGCCCTCGTTGCCGGTAGGGCTTATCCGCCATTCACAATGACGAGTAGTTCGAGGCAATTCGGTAGAAACGATGTCCTCGATATAGTTGCCCTCAAAGGCAGTGGCATCATAGAGAATCAGAATTTCGGCCGCCGGTACCGACTGATCCGACCCGGCAACCGGATACTTGTCGAAATATTCCGGAATCTGTTTCGCCATGACCCGCAACATCTCGCGGCAACGATCCATCTCCGAGAGTTTTACATTTTCCCATTCAACGATAATAGACAGCTGTGGGTTGGATGCTTGCATGATGAGTCCCCTGTGAGCCCCGACTTTATCAAAATAGCGACATTTAACCACCGCTTGGGCTCAAAAATTGACAACTGTCCACATGTTTTAGGCAGCAGGACGAAACGATTCAATCGTTAATTCCGCCAAACCGCAATATTCGTGAACAACCCACTTTCTTCAAATCAATTCAAGCGCCGTTTTGGGATAGCGGTAGGCTTTGAGCTCAATAATATTTCCACTTGGGTCACACAGCGCCATCTTGGCCTGCTCATCTTGCTGGGCGATACGGGAAATGGCGGGCGGCAATTCAAACTCGACATGCTTTTCGGCCAGTTTTTGCGACAGAATTTCCCATTGTTGCCATGTCAATACGGCACCGAAATGGCGAACGCCCTGATTTTCTTTCGGAATCACCTGAGCTGGCTGCTCATGCAGGGTAATTTGGCATCCGAACATGTAGATATCGCACCACTGTTCGCGTTGACGTCCCAAGGTGGCCCCCAAAACATCCTGGTAGAAATTTTTGGCGGCATCCAACTCGTTGACCGGAAAGGCCAGATGAAACATCGGAAAATGCATAACAACACCTTTGGCCAATCGAGGGCATGTGTTGTCATGACCTCATCAATTCATCCGCTCCGAGCAAACGCAATTCGGTTGCCACCAAGCGGCCCAAGCCCTCGGGATCATGCGCATGGCCAACCGCGTGCGCACGAACGCAGTGGCCAGTCTTGGCAGAACCCACTAATCCTTCCAGGCTTAATATGTTTCCCTCAAGCGTAGCGTAAGCAGCTACGGGAACATGGCAACTACCGTGCAACATCCGGTTCATCGCACGCTCAGCTTCAACGCACAATTGTGTTTTTTTATGGTTAAGAACACTTAATATTTTCGCAGTTTCTTCATCGCCTTCACGACACTCGATGGCAATTGCACCCTGTGCCACAGCAGGCAGCCAACTGGGCGCATCGAGACGATGGCGGATATAACGCGACAAGCCGAGTCGGTCGAGACCGGCGCAGGCAAGGATGATGGCGTCATATTCACCATTTTCGAGCTTGGATAAACGCGTATTCACATTGCCGCGCAAATCCAGGATTTGCAAATCTGAACGACGCGCGCGTAATTGAGACTGTCGACGTAGCGAAGAAGTCCCCACTTTTGCGCCCTGCGGCAAGGCATCAAAATCAGAAATCCTGACCGACACAAAGGCATCGAATGGATCCGCTCTTTCCAAGATGGCTGCCAACTGGAATGGGCCATCCAATTCCATCGGCACGTCTTTCAATGAATGCACGGCGGCGTCGGCCTGACCTTCCAACATCGCCACTTCAAGTTCTTTCAGGAACAGGCCCTTGCCGCCGATATCAGCCAAAGGTCTGTCCAGAATACGGTCCCCCCTCGTACTCATCGGTATCAATTCGACTTCAAGACCGGGATGGGCATCGCGTAATCGTGCTGCCACATGTTCAGTTTGCCAAAGTGCGAGCGCACTTTTTCGGGTAGCCAAGCGTATTTTTTTCATGCTGAACAGTTTACTAGATGTGGTTCACGGTATTGATTGTAATCCAAGCACCATACCCCCATGAAGGGTGACGAGGCGATTTCAAAGCCTCATCATTCGCATTCTCGCCGCAAAACGCACGGAGTTTTTAGCATGCCCACCGCCCTGTTTGATTGGCTTGCACACGGGTTCACCCAAGCCAGTGTTGCCCAGATGGCACTGTTTTTACTCGTGGTCTGCCAACTCACCATGATGAGCAGCACGCTCTATTTGCATCGCAGCGCAACCCATCGCGGCGTCGATTTCCATCCGGTCATTACGCACTGGTTTCGCTTCTGGTCCTGGCTGAGTACCGGCATGGTGACCAAGGAATGGGTCGCGATCCATCGCAAGCATCATGCAAAATGCGAAACCAATGAAGATCCCCATAGCCCGCGCGTCAAAGGTTTGTCGAATGTCCTGTGGCGTGGCGTCGATTTATACCGCGAGGCCGCACTCGATAAAGCCATGCTCGATCAATACGGCAAGGGCACGCCGGATGACTGGATCGAAAAAAGCCTGTATTCGAAACATCCCGTGCTCGGTGTTTCGATTTTATTGGTCGCGTATGTTGCCCTATTCGGCGCACCAGGCCTGACCCTGTGGGCACTGCATATGTGCTGGATGCCCTTTCATGGTGCCGGCATCATTAATGGCATTGGCCACTGGTGGGGCTATCGCAATTTTGACACTAGCGATGCTGCGACCAATATAACGCCCTGGGGCATCTGGATTGGTGGCGAAGAGCTGCACAACAATCATCACGCTTTTCCAAGCTCGGCAAAATTTGCCTTGCGTAAATACGAGTTCGATATCGGCTGGCTCGTCATCAGCATCCTGTCGAAATTGCATCTTGCCAAAGTGTTACGCGTAGCACCGGAGCTTGATGTTCGGCCCAACATTCATGTGCCCGATGCCGAAACACTGCGTGCGATCATGACGCATCGCTGGCAAGTCGCGACCGATTATTTCCAGGTCGTATTGAAACCGCAGTTCAAGCAGGATGCAAAAAATCTGCCCCGGCGCCTGCGCAATGCTTTCCGCAGCGAAGGCAAATGGCTTGACGAGTCCCATCGAGAGAAACTGAACAGATTCATCGCTGAAAGTCCGCAGCTGGCAACCCTGATGGCCTATCGTGCCCGCTTGCTGGCCATCTATGAACTCAGATCCGCCGAAGTGGATGCTAAGATGATTGCACTTCGAGTCTGGTGCACGGAAGCGGAAAATTCCGGTATCGCAGCACTGGAAGAATTTTCCTTCAGGCTGAAAGGTTATGCACTCGCGCCAGCACACCGATAGAAAAAGTGTCGTAGGTTGGCCCCCGGCCCGACGCTTTTTATTCCAGATTGCCGTGATATTTTTGTTGGGCCAGGGCCCAACCTACGCACAAAACCAGAATGACTATCTGGCCAGTTTCGATGCCGATGGCGACAAACGCGTTTCGCTGCTCGAATTCCAGCGAGCCATGAGCTGGGCATTCGAACAGATGGATAAAAACGGCGATGGCGTTTTGTCAGCCGAAGAACAATTAGTACCGAAAGCAAAAACTTTTACCCTGAAAGAACACCACGATCGCCTCGCCATTCAATTCGGCAAGCAGGACAAGAATAAAGACGGTTTTCTGAGCGCCAAAGAATTGGCAGCACCGCCGCAAATGTAAATCTTTATTGCAGGGGCGCTCACGAGCACGAAAAACCTGCAATGATCTTCTGAGTGCTGGCTTCTGTGGGAACGGCTTTAGCCTAGCTTGATTTTTCAGCTTTCGGATTTCCCAATCTTCAATCGTGGTCGCCTACCGACGTACCCCCAAACTGAGTAGAACTCGCCACATATGCTGCGATTGAAAATCTCGTAATTTTTACTATTGCTGCAATGACAGTTTTCATAGCGCACTTGATACATGTGCGCTTATGATCGCGACAAAGTTTGGTGTCGCCGCAGGTTTGTCGCGCTCGTGAGCGCTCCTACAGCGTGACCCTAGTCGCCTTCAAGGCCTCTTCGATAATGTCCCAACCTTGGGATTTGTGCGCTTTCTCGCTCAACACCTGCCGGAACATTCTTCCGCCGGCTTGCGCATGAAACAAACCGAGAATATGCCGGGTGATGTGTTTCACCGCGATACCTTTTGCACATTGTTGTTCGACATAGGGCCGGTATTTCATTAACAACGCTTCGCGGGTTTCGATAGAAGCATCAGGCGTATAAATCGCCCGATCCAGTTGATGCAAACGATAAGGCTCGTGATAGGCCATGCGGCCAATCATGACGCCATCGACTTTCGGCAAAGCCTCCACACTGGCATCTACAGTGCTCAAACCGCCATTTAGCAAAATCGTTAAATCAGGACGCTGTTTTTTCAATTCGAAAACCCAGTCGTATCGTAATGGCGGAATTTCGCGGTTTTCTTTGGGAGACAAACCGCTGAGCCAGGCTTTGCGAGCATGTACGACGAAAGTGCTACATCCGGTTTTAGATACGGTGTCGATGAAGCCCATGAAATGTTCGTAGGTTTCCAATTCGTCCACCCCCAAACGGCATTTCACCGTGACCGGAATTTTCACTGCCGCGCTCATTGCCGCAATACAGTCGGCAACCAACGACGGCTCTTTCATCAGGCAGGCGCCGAAGCGCCCGGCCTGCACGCGATCTGACGGACAACCGACATTCAAATTAATTTCGTCATATCCCCACTGTTCGCCAATGCGCGAAGCTTCGGCAAGATGCCCAGGGTCACTACCGCCCAATTGCAACGCCAAGGGATGCTCACTTTGATCAAAGCCCAGCAAACGGTCACGGTCGCCGTGTATCACCGCCTGTGCATGCACCATTTCGGTGTAGAGAAGCGCATGCGGGGCCAGGATGCGATGGAACGCACGGCAATGTGTATCGGTCCAGTCCATCATCGGTGCGACAGAGAGGGCTTGTGATTGGAAGTAGGCCGAATTCATCCGGCTATTTTACGGTGTTGCGCCTGGAATGGCTGCTAGCTTTGCGAAAGATGAGCCAATTCGGCTGCGTTGTCTTCCCAGTTTTCGCCGTCAAAGGCTTCAATGGTCATTTCCATCACCGTTCCAGCATCCAGACAACGGACATTGATATCGACGCCATCGGGATTACTACGGGGAATATAAAAACTTTTGATACCGCATACTTTACAAAAAATATGTTTTGCAACACCGGTATTGAAAGTGTATTCCGTCAGAAATTCATGCCCGCTGATCAGACGAAAACGGGAGCGCGGCACAATCAAATGCAAAAAACCGGTCAGGCGGCACAGAGAGCAATTGCAATCTTGAACAAGGATATTGGCAGGCGCATCCACTTCAAAAACAACGCGGCGGCAATGACAGCCGCCGCGATGAATTACCAGTCCAGAATCAACGGCCATTAATGGCCTTTGCCCTTCTTGTCTTTGCCTTTGCCTGAATTACCCGCGTCTTTGGGCTTGCCGCCTTTGCTCGAATTACCCGGGCCATGATCGTTATCATGATCCATGGTGATAGGACCCTTGTTGCCGCCCTTGCTTTTGAACTTGCCGTTGGATTTCCCAACAGTGCCTTTCAGGGCATGGAATTCAGCCGAGCCCGGCTTGATACCCATCCGCTTGGCAATCACACCCCAGCCCTGGCCGTGATTCTTGTCGTAATCACGCAGTACATTCAGGCAGGGAACCCGTGCACGCTGGGCCAAGGCACAGGCGTAATAAACATCGCCGGGCGCCCAACGACGATCTACGACATATTCCGTAACCACGTAACGCGGCGCGCCGAAACTCATGACAACATCGTCAATAAAGCCATTACGGTCATCGCGAGCGTATCGGTTCATGTCGCCCAGTTGCGTATCAATCCAGACGTCTCCCGTCCGCGGGCTAAAGCTGATCGTATAGTCCAATGCCTGGGCATTGAAACTAAATGCCAAACCCACGGCAAGTAATAAATTGCGATATTTCATGGAAAAACTCCTTTAACGGGAAAGCCAGTCTGCACTTGGCGAATGAATACCCTATGAAGTGGCGGTTTCGCAAGCCCGACCACCCCATCGGTTTAACTACACGTTCAGTTTAACCCCGAATTTAGCAATGACACGTTCATGGATTCACCCAACGCAGGAGGTGCACCATGAGTCACGCCATACACGTTTTGAACGAACCCCTGAGCCCGCCACGGATCGGTGGTATCGCGGCCGCGCTTGCCATCCATGTTGCCGCGTTGATGTTGCTGATGGCGCCGATGACGTATTCGCCGCCATTGCCAGACGATGAGGAGCGCGAAATTACTGTTTGGGAACCTATAAAGCCAATTGCGCCGGTCATACCTTTACCACCTCAACCTATCCAAAAGGTGAAGCCTGAGGTGGTCCCGCTGACAAATACGCAGGTAGTTACCCCTCCTGTCACGCCTCCGATTATTGTTGAAAACGGCGGCGCTAATGACGAGCAATATATCCCGCCAATGGGTCTTGAAATAGGGCCTTTAATAACTCCGCCCAGCGGCCCGATCAGTCTCAGCACCGAATACGCTCCTGCTCCTCGATACCCGGCATTGTCGTTAAGAAATGGCGAAGAAGGCACCGTGTTGTTGTTGGTGAAAGTGGATGCCACCGGCAAACCGATCGATGTCGAGCTTAAGAAGAGTAGCGGCTATCGCGAGCTGGATAAAAATGCAATAAAACACGTGCTGGAAACCTGGCGCTTTCATCCAGCGATTCATCAGGGGGTGGCGATACCGGCAATGGCTTTGGTACCGGTTAATTACAAGATCGATCGGTAAAGCAAGTTGCGGCGCTGGTGATTTTCACCAGCGCCGTTTGGATTCACACGAAAAGCACACGATTCGAGCTTCTCGAAAACTCTATCTAAACAACAACACAAGACAATAAATGGCAGCGGCAAAGCCAACAATAGTGGTAAAAAAGCACGTCAATATTGCGCTATACAAAGCGAAGCGGCTCATCCATCGCTGACGTGATGTCAGGGTGTGGTAATGGGTACCGAAGGCGGTACCCGAAGCAAGTGCGAACATGCCGGAAAATGCCGCCGAGCCGGCCATGACAAACGCCACAATCAGCCAGACCCACCAAATGGCAGCCATCTCCTCCAAAAAAACCAGCGCTTCCGTCATGACAATGACTGCGCCTTCGCGGCGGCAACCGCAGCGTCGACGGTAATACCAAAATGCTTGTACAAGGCATCAATCGGAGCGGAGGCCCCGAAGCTGTCAATGCCGATGACTGCACCGTCGAGACC
>JAYWIC010000141.1:0-2459 GCA_043789195.1 Arenimonas sp.
AAATTCCGCCCGGTTATCGTGGTGGGGTACATTTCCTGATCACCAATGCGATGGTTCTTACTGCCGTGGTGCTATGCGTGATGCAACTGAATGCCGTGCGAGCATGGGAATGGTGGACAATCCCGATCACGTTTTTGTATGCGAATTTATCGGAATATCTGGGGCACCGATTTGTAATGCATAAACCACGTCCGGGCTTCGGCCTGATTTTCAAGCGGCATACCAAACAGCATCATCGTTTCTTCACCCACACCACGATGCCGGTCGACAGCTTTCGTGATTTCAAGGTTGTGCTGTTTCCGCCGATCCTGATCGGTTTTTTTCTGGGTGCATTCGGTACGCCGATTGCGTTATTTATCGGGCATTTTGTCAGTGTCAATTCGGCCTGGTTGTTTGCGATCACCGGACTGCTGTACTTCCTGAATTACGAATATCTGCATTCGGCCTATCACCTGCCCAATGATCATTGGGTAACGCGCTTGCCGGGTTTAGCGCGTCTGCGCCGCCTGCACCAAGCTCACCATGATCAAAGAATCATGACGAAATGCAATTTTAATATCACGTATCCGCTTTGTGATTTTCTGTTTCGAACCTTGAAATAAAAAATGAGCGGATAAATCCGCTCTTTTTTATTGCTTGCCGCGAATGATCAATTACGGTGCGAAACGCGGATCGCTTATTTTCATTTCGGTAACCGGCCCGTATTTTTTGATGCTGTCGCGAATTTTCGACGCGTCGCCAATCAATACGATCACCAGATCGGTACTTTTTGGATAGGCATTGACCGCTTTGGCGATTTGCTCGGTGGTCGCTGCGCGAATCCGAGCGGCGTAACCATCCACATCATCGCGATCAAGCCGGTAAAGGGCAAGTTCGCCTAGCTTGTCGGCCATTTGCGGCCCTGTTTCCAGCGTCGGCGGAAATTGCCCGAGCACGTAATTCTTTGCCGATTCCTGCATCTCGGCACTGATTGGTTCTTTGTGCAGACGATCCAGTGTGGCGATGGCCAGGTCGATGGCCTGCACCGTGGCATCGGTGCGGGTAAACGATGTGATATTGGCCGGGCCTGCCTGAGCCAGGCGATCAAGACTCGAACGTGCGCCGTAACTTAGGCCCGACTTGATACGCAATTCGGTATTCAGCATCGAGGTAAAACGTCCGCCAAAGATGGTATCTATCAGCTCCTGCGCAGGAAGTTCGGGGTCGGCCCGCGTGACGCCTACATTGCCGAGCCAGAAATAAGTCTGCGTGGCGCCAGGTTTGTCTACCAGCAAAACACGTCGACCTGATTCTTTCGGTTTTGCGTTTACAACGGGAAGTTCGCTCGTGGCCTTACCCCAGCTGCCGAATGCTTTTTCAATTTTGGCTTTCATTTCACCAGTCTTGAAATCGCCGACGACGGAAATAATGAGTCGGTCGCCACCAACGCGGCTGCGGTAATAATCACTAAGGCTGGCCAGCGTAATATTTTTCAGACTGGTTTCGTCGCCGATACTTGGACGACCATAAGGATGGTTCTTGTACAAAAACGCATAGCCGTACTCGCCAATCAGGTTGCGCGGATCACCGTCTTTACCGGCTGCCAGTGACTGGATGGCCAAGGTGCGCGCCTTTTCAAATTCGGCAGCTTCAAGCCGCGGCCGCTGCAATGCATCTGCCGCCAACTCGATCATCAGGTCGGCATCGCGTGATAAAAACTCGGCATTCAATTCCAGCGCTGAAAAACCGCTGGCAGTCGTTAGTCTGCCTCCGGCGCCATCGACGGTTTCGGCAAAGGTTTTTGCATCACGCTTGCCAGCGCCTTTCTGCATCATGTCGCTAAGCAAGGACGCCGTGCCTTCCTGTCCTGCAGGATCGCTTAGGCTGCCACCACGAACCAGTGCGTTAATGGCAATCAAGGGCACATCATGCTTTTCCATTAGAAATACTTCGACACCGTTTGGCAACACGACACGCTCGAATTCAGGCATGGTATTGCCGGCAGACAATGCCGGTGTCGATGCAACGAGTGCGCTGGCGAAAAATAAAGCGTGCAATGACAATCTCATATCAATTTCCCTTCTTGGCAGCGGGCACGAAAGTGCCAACAGTACGATTGTCGCGGCGGAATAGTTTGGCGGCGATACGCTTGATATCGGCAGCAGTCACTTTTTCGTAGTTGGCAGGGGCCTGGAAAAGTTTCTTGTAGTCGCCCTTGAATACTTCATAAGTACCGAGTGCACTCGCTTTTCCGGAAATCGTGGACATGCCTCTCCAGAAGCTCGCGAGTTTTTGAGTGCGGGCCTTGTTCAGTTCGGCTTCGGTCACGCCTTCATTGGCAATTTTCACGAGTTCGGCATCGAGCGCTTTTTCGACAGCGGCCAAATCGCCACCCGGTGGCAAGGTGGCATACAAATAAGCCAGGCCGGGGTCGAAACCCTGCTGTAGCGATTGCTGAACATTGACTACGATTTGTTGTT
>JAYWIC010000142.1:0-35935 GCA_043789195.1 Arenimonas sp.
GCATTATAAGCTGCTTGGGCTTGCTTTCCTTACCTAGTTTTGGGCTATAGTCTCAACCGTAACCCTTGGGGAATCAGGTGGATAGCCGTCATGCTTAAACGCTTACTTGCAGTCTTTACTGCCACATTTATCGCACTTGCCGGTATCGCCTTTGCGGCGGAACTGCGCCAAGACCATCCCTCGACCTATGTCGTTCGCAAGGGAGATACCTTGTGGGACATTTCAGCCAAGTTCCTGAATAAACCATGGCTGTGGCCAGAAATCTGGCAGGCCAATCCACAGGTCAAGAATCCGCACCTTATCTATCCTGGTGATGTATTAAGCCTGGTCTATGTCGGAGGCCGCCCTTATTTATCCTCCGGACCACAGATAAGGCAGGGAGAGGCCATTGGAGCCATTCGCTTATCTGATATCGAGCCTTTCCTGAAAGAGCTGACTATCGTCAGCGAGGTCAAATCTCTGCCTTACGTGATCGGGCTGGAAGAAGACCGTCTGCGCTCCTCAGCCGGGCAGGTCGCCTATATTCGCGGTATGAGCGGTGCCCAGCCGGGGCAGATAGTCCAGATCGCGCGTCCGGTGCAGGATTATGTGCGTGGCAAGAATTTCGACTACGCGACTGATTTGGATTATCGCGGAGATCGTTTTCACCAAAACTGGGCTCAACACTGGGCTGCGGGCGGCGCCAGTCGTGATGCACCTCAAGGCAAGCGAGGATTGTTAGGCATCGAAATGGCCAAGCACGCATTTGCCGAGGTAACTCAGGTTCAAGGAGAAATCACCGTTGTGGTCCTGCGTAATGAAGGCCGCGAAGTGAGAGTTGGTGATCGCGTTTTGCCAGCCGAAACATCACCCTATGATGCGAACTACATGCCGCAAGCAGCTACCAGCTTTCCCGAGCACGCGCGTGTCTTGGCAATTGCCGATGGTCTGAGAGCGGCAGGTCCACGTTATGTGATTGCACTGTCGGTCGGTTCAAGTGATGGAGTCAAAAACGGTACTACTTTCTCGATCTGGCACGATGGCGCTTTGCTTCCGGATGTTGTCAAGCACAAGTCGCTGCATACTGCGAAAAAAGACAAAGTGGCCATGCCGGATGATTTCCTTGGGCACGCCATGGTTTTTCGTACCTTCGACAAAATAAGTTATGCGCTAGTCATGGATGGTATCCGTCCTGTGCGAACAGGCGATTTACTGAAGAGTCCTGACGCGACACAGTGATAAAATCCTACATTGCGGCGCCTTCGGGCGCCGCAAACTTATGCGGCCATGAAAAATCATTTTGCCGCCACTTCATCCCTGCTAACGTTGGTTCGATATGCCGATAGTGCTTGCGCGCTAAGAGCTTTGCTCGAAAAGTTCGATAGTGCCGATCTCGTCATGGATGCCGGAAAAAAAGAATGGCGTGCTGCCGGGATTTCGGAAAAATCCTGCCTTCGATTGCTATCGCCTGACCCGGTTCGTCTAGAGCAAGATATGGAGTGGTGCGATCAGCTTGATCACCATGTCGTTGCCTGGCAAAGCGCGGACTACCCTGATCTTCTTCGTCAAACGGAAAACCCGCCGCCGGCCTTGTTTGTGATCGGCAATATTGATCTGTTGTGGCACCCGCAAATTGCCATTGTGGGATCACGTCATCCAACCCCCGGCGGAAGGGACAATGCGAAACAATTTGCACGGGCATTTACCGAAGCGGGCTGGTGCGTAACAAGCGGTCTTGCGGCAGGCATCGATACCGCAGCACATGGCGGTGCCTTGCAAGTACCCGAGAAGTTGGGGAGTGCAACCATCGCGGTGGTTGCCACCGGCCTTGACGTGGTCTATCCCGCACAAAATCGCGGACTGGCCGACATCATTGCGCGGCATGGTGCCATCGTCAGCGAACATCCGCCGGGAACTCCGCCGCTAAAAGTACATTTTCCGAGCCGGAATCGCATTATCGCCGGTCTGAGCCTGGGGTGTCTGGTGGTAGAAGCGGCCGAGCGCTCCGGCGCACTTATCACCGCACGATTGTCGGCAGAAATAGGTCGGGAGGTTTTCGCGATTCCAGGTTCAATTCATAACCCAATGGCACGCGGGTGCCATAAACTGATTCGGCAAGGCGCGATTCTTGTCGAAAAACCTGCCGATCTGACCGATGCCCTGCGGCCAGTGGCAGATCAGTTGGCCAAAGCGCTTCGCGGACGACTGGAGCGCATCGAGTCAAGCCAGGCTGCAAGCACACCAAGGGGTGTGAACCCGGCGTATGGGCCAATCTGGGAAGCACTAGGGCATGATTATGTGAATCATGATCAACTCGCTGAACGAACGGGATTGACGACTCCAGAACTGTCGTCCATGCTTCTCATCATGGAGTTAGAAGGAAATATCACTGTCACAGACGGAAGGTACGCCCGAAACACTTAATTCATCCGTTGTGCCGCGGTTCGGCACAGGCGAAGGTAATGAAAGAAGAAACCATACTCGACGTACTGCTTTACTTGTTTGAAAACTATATCTACGACGACCCCGATGTCGTCCGGGATCGCGACTCCCTCCAAAAAAATCTGCTTCAAGCCGGCTTCAGTCCTACCGAAATCAGCAAAGCCTTTGATTGGCTGGACGGCTTGTCCCGCGAGCGCCCGCTTCATCCCGCGAAACGCCACGATGCCTCTTTGCGTCTATTTTCCGACATTGAACTGCAGAGACTTGATACCGAGAGCCGTGGTTTCCTGATGTTCCTGGAACAACATGGCGTGCTTGATGCCGACCAGCGTGAATTAGTGCTGGATCGTGTCATGGCGCTTGATCAGGAAGAAATAGATCTTGATGATTTGAAATGGGTCGTGTTGATGGTGTTGTTCAACCAGCCGGGTTCCGAGGCAGCCTTTGCCTGGATGGAAAGCCAGATGTTTGGTGACGAGCCCGAACCCATCCACTAAGCCCAGAAAGGCAACTCAACCGCCGTCGCACTGCGGCGGTTTTTTTACGCGTGATTTAATAACGGTTTTCGCCTGGGGAAAATAAAATGGCACAGTGGTATTACGTGGATAAAAACCAGCAGCGCATTGGTCCGATGGACTCGAATGTATTGGTCGACGCCTTGCGTCATGGACAACTCAACACCGCCAGCATGGTTTGGCAGGAGGGTATGCCCGCCTGGCAGCCCTTATCCCTGCATTTTGACGCACTGGGTGTGCCTGAGTCGTTGCGCCTTCGGGAAAAAGGGAAAAGCGGTTGTTCCACCTGGGCTATCGTACTGGCGGTCATGGCAGCGGTTTCGATTCCCGTGCTGGGCATACTGATCGCCATCGCCTTGCCGGCTTATCAGGACTACACCATTCGGGCAAGAGTGTCCGAGGGGCTTTATATGGCGGCAGCAGCAAAATTGGCAACGGCCGAAACCCGTTTATCGACGGAAAAATGGCCGGACAACGATACCGAAGCCGGGTTCACATCGCCAACGTCGAACTGGATTGAGGAAATTACTATTCCAGCTGCGCAGGATATCCGGATTACTTTTTCATCCTCCGTGCCGGAAATTGCCGGCGAGACATTAATGTTGCGTGCCGATATTGGCCCGGACGGCATGGTGATTTGGGAATGTAATGCTGCCGGCTCCAACAAGCTCGGCGGGTCCTCTGGAACGTTGCCCGCGAAGTACGCTCCAGCCAGCTGTCGCCCATGAGGTTTTACAGAATCTGCGCCAGGGCTGGGCGGGCTGGCGCCTCTTGGATGGAATGCTTCGTAATCCCCAAGTCTTTGTTTAATAAAGGCTTTTTCCAGTACGTTAAATAAAAAGCATGGCAATAGCTTGACAGCTCGACCTAAAGCAGTCACTTAATAAAAAGGCTGGGCCCGCTTTAACGCGGGCTTTGCCTTCTGAATTCCCGGGAAGCCAGGCTTCAGTCACAGTTGGAAAAACATCATTTAGTGGTACTGGAGAAGCACTCGTCATGGCCAAAAATCTGCTTATCGTTGAATCGCCCGCCAAGGCTAAAACGATTAACAAATACCTGGGCAAAGACTTTATTGTCTTGGCGTCCTATGGCCATGTGCGTGATCTGGTGCCAAAAGAAGGCGCCGTCGATCCCGACAAGAATTTCGCCATGCGTTACGAGTTGATCGAGAAAAACGAAAAACATGTCGAGGCCATCGCCAAAGCCGCGAAGACCGCCGATACCATCATGCTCGCGACCGATCCGGATCGCGAAGGCGAGGCGATCAGCTGGCATATTTCTGAAATATTAAAAGAGCGCGGCTTGCTGAAAGGCAAGGAAATCAATCGCGTTGTATTTACCGAAATTACGCCAAAGGCCGTTACGGCGGCGGTGGCTAATCCGCGCAAGGTGCTGTCGGACCTCGTGGATGCACAACAGGCGCGACGTGCACTGGATTATCTGGTCGGCTTCAATCTATCTCCGGTGTTATGGAAAAAAGTGCAACGCGGGTTGTCGGCCGGTCGCGTGCAATCACCGGCATTGCGTCTGATTGTCGATCGCGAAGAAGAAATCGAAGCCTTCAAGGCGCAGGAATACTGGAGTGTCGAAGCCGAGTGCGCGCATCCACAGCAAGCCTTTACCGCGCGTCTGGTGAAACTCGATGGCAAGAAGTTCGAGCAATTCACCTTGACCAATACAAAAGATGCGAACTCGGCACGCGAGCGATTGATTAAAGCCGCCGGCGATGTTCTGCATGTCACTGATGTCTCAAGCAAGGAACGTAAACGTCGGCCATCACCGCCATTCATTACCTCAACCTTGCAACAGGAAGCCGCCCGCAAACTGGGCTTCACCACCTCGCGCACGATGCGGGTTGCGCAAAAACTGTATGAAGGTTTTGCCGTGGGTGAAGAAGGCCCGGTCGGTCTTATTTCCTATATGCGTACCGATTCCACCAGTTTGTCAGACGATGCCGTGTCAGAAATTCGCGATGTGATTGCGCGCGATTTCGGTACCCAGGCTTTGCCCGACAAGCCGAATGTGTACAAGACCAAATCGAAAAATGCCCAGGAAGCACACGAAGCGATTCGTCCGACTTCCGCATTACGTTTGCCATCTGCCATGGCGAAATTTTTAGGCGATGACGAACGTCGTTTGTATGAATTAATCTGGAAACGCACATTGGCATCCCAAATGGTGCCTGCGACCATGAATACCGTCACCGTTGAATTGGCGGCCGGCACTGCGCATGGCTTTCGTGCCAGCGGCACCACCGTGGTGGATCCCGGTTTTCTGGCGGTATACGAAGAAGGCAAAGATCAAAAAACCACCGAAGACGACGATGAAGGCCGCAAGCTGCCGTTGATGGCGCTGGGGCAGCATATTCCTTTGTCCTCGATTCATACCGATCAGCATTTCACCGAGCCACCGCCACGTTATTCCGAAGCGAGCCTGGTGAAAACGCTGGAAGAATACGGCATCGGACGTCCTTCGACTTACGCCAGCATTATTCAAACATTGCTGTATCGCGAATATGTGATGCTCGATAACAAGCGCTTCCGTCCAAGCGATGTCGGCCGTGCGGTCAGCAAGTTTTTGTCGGCTCATTTCCTGCAATACGTGGACTACGAATTTACCGCCAAGCTTGAAGATGAGCTCGACGCAGTTTCGCGCGGTGAAGAGGAATGGATTCCCTTGATGGAACGGTTCTGGAAACCGTTCAAGAAAATGATTCTGGAAAAAAGCGAGACTGTTGATCGCGCCGAAGCTTCCGGCGCGCGCGAGTTGGGTCCGGACCCGGAAACTGGCAAGCCAGTTTCGGCGCGACTTGGCCGTTACGGGCCTTATGTGCAAATTGGTACGGCCGACGATGAAGAAAAACCGAAATTCGCATCGCTGCGCCCCGGCCAAAGCATGCATACGATCGAGCTGGAAGAGGCGCTGAAATTATTCGGCCTGCCACGCAAACTCGGTATGGTCGACAATAAAGAAGTCAGTGTCGGCGTTGGCCGTTTTGGCCCTTTCGCCAAACATGGCGACACCTATGCGTCCTTGGGCAAAGAGCAGGATCCCTACACGATCACCTTTGCAGAAGCTCATGGCCTGATCGAAGCACGTCGCGAATTGATTGCCAATCGTACGATCAAGGTATTTGAAGGTACCGACATTCAGGTATTGAACGGTCGCTTTGGTCCCTACATCACCGATGGCGTGAAAAACGGAAAAATCCCGAAAGATCGTGAGCCCGCTTCGTTAACGGAAGAGGAATGCGTTGCTCTGCTGGCCGAAGGAAAGCCTGTTCGCAAGATGGGCGGGCGTTTTGCGAAAAAGGCTACCAAGAAAGTGGCCAAGAAAGCCGCCAAGAAAGTGCTTGAAAAAGAGCCTAAGCCGACAGTGAAAAAGGCAGCCAAGAAAGTCGCCAAAAAAGCCGTCAAGAAAACCGCAACCAAGAAAGTAGCGAAGAAGGCGGCAAAAAAAGTGGCGAAAAAAGCCACCAAGAAAGCCGTTGCTAAAACTGCAAAAAAACCCGAAGCCGTAGCGGCGTAAACGAGTGCAATGCCGTGCTCCGTGCAGTCAGCGGAGCCCGATAACGCAGAATACGTTTTCTTACAGGGCGTTTTCAAATAAAAGCACGGCGACGAGCAATAGAAATCCGGCAAAGATTTGTTTCAGCCGCGCAGCCGGCAAACGATGTGCCCATCGTGCGCCTATCGGTGCCGAAAGAATCGATGCAGCTGCAATCAATAAAGCCACCGGGACATTGACGAAGCCGATGCTGCCGACAGGCAATGGCGCGCCGGGTGTCAGGCTGGCATAGGTAATCGCGCTCGATAATGCAATGACTACACCACAGGCGCTTGAGGTAGCTACTGCACGTACCGGAGCAATACCGCGAGTCACCAATAAGGGAACGGTCAAACTGCCGCCCCCGATTCCCACGATCGATGAAATAAATCCAATGATGGTGCCGGCCAGACTGTAAAGCGGACCGCGTGCCTTGCCACCGTCATTGCCTGATTTTGGTCTGGGCCAGGATGAGAGCATTTGCACGGCGACCACCAGGCAAAAAATCGCTACGGCGAATTTGAGTGTGCGTGCCTGCAGTTGTACCGCTAAAATGCCGCCGAGTGCCGCGCCTATCAACAAACCCGGCGTCAGCCAGCCGGTGGTCGGCCATAACACCGCGCCCCGCTTGTGGTGGGCATACGCTGATGAGATGCCGGTCAGGAAAATACTTGCCAGTGAGGTGGCTAATGCCATCGGCATGACGCTGGCTTCATCGACACCTTGATGAGGCAAAACAAACACGAGAATCGGCATCAGCACCAATCCGCCGCCAACCCCCAGCAGCCCGGCCATCAGGCCAGCTAGAACGCCTGCAAGCGGATAAAGCACCCATTCAAGCCCCATGATGGCCAGCCTGTTCACGCAGTATTTTAGATGGCATCGGCTAAACTAGGGTTATGACAAAATTTATCTTAACTATTTTCAGTGCCGCTTTGTTTTTTTTGTTTGCCGGATCAGTGCAGGCAAATGAATGGAAATCCCAGCGTGCCTTTGTTCAATCGGCACTGGAAGCCAGTGAGCGCGACGAGCTGGATCAAAAAACCAAAGCTGGTTTGTCCGAGCATCCCTTGTACAGCTGGATTGAAGTGCTCGCTTACAAAAAACGCCTGAATACGAAAACGCTTAACGACAGCGACCGGCAGGCAATCGAAGCTTTATTGCAACGCTATAACTCGCTCGCGGCGGGCGACTGGCTTCGTAATGCCTATCTGAACTATTTGGGTAGCCAGAAAGATTGGACCAGGTTTTCCCGTTTTTATCGCGGCAGTGACGATAGCGAAATGCAATGCGCCGATTTGA
This sequence comes from Arenimonas sp., assembly GCA_043789195.1. Taxonomy (GTDB): domain Bacteria; phylum Pseudomonadota; class Gammaproteobacteria; order Xanthomonadales; family Xanthomonadaceae; genus Arenimonas. The sequence goes on from JAYWIC010000142.1 coordinate 7,785, forward strand.
ATGCGCGCATGGCGCTAAAAAAAGTCGATGATGTCTGGATTGCCGATGCCAAAAAAATCTGGTTGAGTGGCAAATCACTGCCCAATCTATGCGATGCCGTATTCGCCCGTCTAAGTGATCTGGGCAAGCTCGACAATGCCTTGCGATGGCAGCGGATTGAATTGGCTATCAGCCAAAGCCAGACGGCGTTGATGCGTGCGTTGGCGACTTCCTTACCTGCGGAAGAAACGACATTAGTGCGCAGTTATGCCGATTATATGGAGGCTCCACACACGCGTTATAGCGCTTGGCCGCGCAATGCACGCAGCCGTCAAGTTGCGGTGCAAGGTCTGGTGCGTTTGGCAAAACGCGGCCCCGATGCCGCAGAACAACTGCTGGCAGGCGTCAGCAATACGTTGGCGCTGCAGGATGTTGAACGCGGACGTGTGCTCAATGAAATTGCCCTTTGGACAGTGGCGTCTTACGGTGCCGGTTCGGCACAGCGACTGAATGCCGTGCCCGAAGTGGCTTATGACGAAAAACTGCACGAGTGGCGCGTGCGCGAAGCCATGAGTCGCGGCGATGATGTTGCCGCACTGTCTGCCATCGAAAAAATGGGAACGACGCAACGCAACGATTCACGATATTTGTATTTTGAAGCTCGCTTGCGCGAACGCCTGAACCAGAAGGAATCGGCGAAAGTATTATTTGCAAAAGCGGCGCAGAGTGCGAATTTCCATGGTTGGCTGGCGGCCGATCGGATTAATCAGCCGTACATGCTTTGCCCACTGGAGCCGAGCAATAATCGCGATCTCATTAAAAAAATAGCGGATGATGGACGCATCGTGCGCGCTTTTGAATTGTTTGCCATCGATCGGGTGACCTATGCCTTGAAGGAATTCAATGCCGCGTTGGAAAGCTACACGGCGGAAGAAAAGAAAGTCGCTATCTCCCTGGCGCTGGCGGAAGACTGGTACGACCGCGCTGTCTTTTCCATCGGCAATACGCCAACCGATTTGCAGTATTACTCGCTGCGTTTTCCATTGCATCACGAACGCCATTTGCGTGAACAGGCGAAAATCAATTCGCTCGATCCGTCCTGGGTAGCGGGTCAAACACGCGCCGAAAGTATCTTCATGCCGCGTGCGCGTTCGGCGGCCGATGCCCGCGGCATGATGCAAATCCTGCCCGGTACCGGTGCACAGGTATCTGCACGCCTGGGTTTGCCTTGGCGGGGCGGTGAAAGCCTGTACGAGCCGGAAACCAATATCACACTGGGCACCGCCTATCTGCGGCAAATGCTTGATCGTTACGACGGCTTTCCCTATTTTGCCATCGCCGCCTATAACGCCGGGCCTGCACCGATTTCCCGCTGGAAGGCCGCACGCCCGAGTCTGGAGCCGGATTTCTGGATTGAAACCATTCCCTACAAGGAAACCCGCGATTATGTTTCGCGTGTCTTGGCCTTTAGCGTGGTATACGATTGGCGACTGGATAGAAGCGCCACTTCATTGACCGACCGCATGCTGGGTCGTTTCAATCAGGCCCAGCGCCGCGCTTTTGTTTGCCCACCACCCGCCCAGGCGAAACCACTCTGATGTCTTTAAAAATTGTCATTCTTGGCGCTACCGGATTTGTCGGACGCGCATTGGTAAAGCGCTTGCAGCAGGACGGCAATGACGTCACGGTGTTGAGCCGGAATTTAAACGCGCATTTATTGCGCTTGTTGCCACCGACGGTAAAACAAATCAATGCCGACGTTTACGATCTGGAAAAATTGCAGCATGCGATTCAAGGCGCGGATGCGGTCATTAATCTGGTCGGTATCCTGAATGAAAAAGGCGATAACGGTCGCGGCTTTCATCGTGCCCATGTCGAACTGACACAGACCCTTATCCAGGCCTGCAAAAACACCGGCGTGAATCGCCTATTGCATATGAGTTCGCTCAATGCCGGCCGCGGTGAAAGCTATTACCTGAAATCGCGTGGCGAAGCCGAACAGGCCGTCAAGCAATCGGGTCTGGCCTGGACCATTTTTGAACCCTCGGTCATTTTTGGTATCGGCGACGGTTTGTTCACCCGCTTCGGCCAGTTGCTGAAGCTCGCTCCGGTGATGCCGTTGGCACGCGCCGATGCAAAATTTACCCCGGTGTATATCGGTGATGTCGTGCAGGCTTTCAGACAGGCACTGGGTGACAGAAAAACCATTGGCGAAGTTTACGAACTTTATGGTGGCGAAATTTTTACGCTGAAAGACATTGTCCGGATGTCGGCCGAACAGTTGGGATTGAAAACTGTCATTATTCCGCTGCCGGATTTTATTGGTCGTCTGCAGGCATTTATTTTTGATTTCGTTCCCGGAAAACCATTTTCCTCCGATAATTTCCGTTCGCTGTTGACCGATTCGGTCGGTGGCGTGGATGGTTTGTATCGTTTGAATATCCGGCCGACACGCGTGCAGGAAATTCTTCCCGATATTCTCGGGCATGGTGATGATCGCCAGGCACGCTACGATCGTAATCGTGCAGACCGCTAGACACATCAGGGAGACTTATGGGAATACTCGACCAACTGCTGGGCAATGCCAGCGAACGTAATCTGGAAAAACTGCAGGATGAATTCGGACCGCTACTGGCGCCCGGTGAAACCCTAGTCAAAGCCTATGCGGTGATTCGCGATTTGATCGTGTTTACCGACCGTCGCCTTATCCTGTCGAACAAGCAGGGCATCACCGGCAGCAAGGTCGAATATCTCAATATTCCCTATCGCAGCATCACGATGTTCACCTTTGAAAATGCCGGGCATTTCGATATGGAATCGGAAATGGCCCTGCATATTTCCAGCCAGATCGAACCGATACGTCGCACTTTCGGCCGTGGCGATGTCGCCAAGGAAATCCTGGCGCTGCTGGCGCAATATACCTGCAGATGAAGATATATCTGGTCGGTGGCGCCGTTCGCGATGCTTTGCTTGGACGTGCTGCCGGCGATCACGATTACGTTGTCGTCGGCGCTACCCCGGAAAAAATGCTTGCCCTGGGTTACCAGCCGGTCGGAAAGGATTTCCCGGTTTTCCTGCATCCGCAGACGAAAGAAGAATATGCACTCGCACGCAGTGAAAGAAAAACGGCGGCGGGTTATCACGGCTTCGTGTTCCACACCGATGCCGAGGTCACGCTGGAGCAGGATTTAATCCGCCGTGATTTCACCATCAATGCGATTGCGCAGGACGATGACGGAAACCTGATTGATCCGTTCCATGGCCGGCAGGATATTGAAAATAAAATCTTGAGACATGTCTCGCCGGCTTTCGGCGAGGATCCCGTGCGTATTTTGCGTGCCGCGCGTTTCATGGCGCGCTTCGCTCCGCTGGGCTTCAGGATTGCGCCGGAAACGCTCGTGCTGATGCGTCAGATGGTCGCCGAGGGCGAAGTGGATGCATTGGTGTCCGAACGCGTCTGGCAGGAAATGAAACGCGCGCTTGAAGAACCCATGCCTTCGGCGTTTCTCCAGACTTTGCGCGACTGCGGTGCATTGAAAATATTATTGCCGGAAGTGGATGCCCTGTTCGGCGTGCCGCAGCGCATTGAATTTCATCCCGAAGTCGATGCCGGCCTGCATACGCAAATGGTCTGCGATATGGCCGCCAGCTTAGCGCCAGGCGACGCCATGTTCGGCTTCGCCGCCCTGACACACGATCTGGGCAAAGCCTTGTCGCCGAAAGATGATTTGCCAAAGCACATCGGACACGAGAAATCCGGGCTCGCGCCACTGGCCGACGTCTGCCAGCGTTTCAAGGTACCGAGTGACTATAAGGATCTTGCGGAAATTTGTTGTCGCGAACACTTGAATGTCCATCGTCTTGATGAACTTAGGCCGGGCAGCCTGCATGACTTGATTGCTCGTTGCGATGGCTTTCGCAAACCCGAACGCATCGCACAATTGGGTTTGGTCTGCGAAGCCGACAAGCGCGGGCGACTCGGATTGGAAAATGCGGCGTATCCATCGCGTGCCTTGCTCGAAAAAGTGCACAAGGCGGCCTTGTCGATTACGTTCAAGGATATCGACAGCAACGGTTTGCAAGGTCCGCAGATTAGTGAAGCGATGCGGCGTGCGCGGATAAAAGCGATTGCCATCGCGATCGGGTCACAGGAATGAACGAGAGACGGGTATGCAAAACGATGCCATCAACCTGAAAGAAAAACTGGCGAAGTTCTCCGCGCATTGGTCTCCGCGCGTCATTGCCGAAATGAACGACTACCAGTTCAAGTTGGTGAAATTGCAGGGCGAATTCGTCTGGCACCGACATGACGATACCGACGAAGTGTTTTTAGTCGTGCAAGGTGAAATGGAAATTGGTTTCCGTGACCACGATATCGTGTTACGCGAAGGCGAGATGTTCGTGGTACCGAAAGGTATCGAACATATCACCCGTGCGAAATCAGAATGCCAAGTGATGATTATCGAACCACGCGGCGTGATCAATACCGGCGAAGCAGGAAGCGATCTGACGGCCGAGAACGACGTCTGGATTTAGACGCTAATTTAAATCTCGAAGTCACCCATCGCGCCGGGTCTGGCAATATCGCGCCAATGCAGCGGATTCACGCCCAAGGTTTCGCCTTCGCTAATCGCGCGCTGCAATTCGAGCACATGCAGCTGCGGCAGCAATCTTGTAATCAGCGCTTGCGTGTAATCACGTAACACGCGATCACGTCGCAGCAATAACCAGGCGGTGCAACGCGGCAATAAATTATCGGCGGGTATCGCGACCAGATCGGCATCTTCCGGTGTGATCGCCATTTCCGCGAGGACCCCGACACCAAAGCCGGCACGGACATAGGTCTTGATTAAATCGGCATCGCGCGCCGTCACGGCGATACTCATTTCGAGGCCGGCTTTTGAAAATGCCTGCCTTAGTGAGGACTCGGGTTCGCGCGTGGATTCGTAACTGACCAGCGGATACTTGGCGATATCGGCCAAGGTGAGCGGCCGATCCAGTTTGGCCAGTTCATGTTGTTTCGATACCAGCACCACGCGATCCCAGCGATATAGCGGAATCGCTAAATCGGCAGCGGCGGGTGCATTGCCAGCGGTACTGATAATTGCGATTTCGGCCTCACCACGCATCAGGCTTGCCAGCGATTCACTGTCGCCACCGGGCGTCAGATGCACGGCGACGTTCGGGAACTGGCGATTCAAGGCTGCCAGTGCCGAAGGCAGCGCATAACGCGCTTGCGTGTGCGTGGTGGCGATATGGAGCTCGCCCTGATGGTCGCGCCGCAAATTGGCGGCAATCGCACGAATATTATTGGCTTCGGCCAACAGTAGCCGGGCATGCTCGATGACTTTTGCACCAGCTGGCGTAATGCTTTCCAGACTTCTGGCACCGCGGGTAAAAAGTATGAAGCCTAACTCGTCTTCCAGTTGCTTCAATTGCTTGGAAAGACCGGGTTGGGTGGCATGCACTTTCTCGGCGGCCAGCGTGATGTTCAGGCCTGAGTCGGCAATGGCGAGCAGGTAACGAAGTTGTGTCAGTGTCATGAAAATTTCTCGATAGACGTCGTGAACGCGAAACGGTGTTTCAACGCGGCATACGACAACACATGAGAGTCATGACAGGCATCCTGAAAGTGGCGGGCAAGTAAGTAAAACGATGCTAGCCGATGCACCTGAGAGCGTCCAGTGAAAGCGGGCCGGTAGTGTGTCGGTGGCACATAACTTCTGGGCATGGGCTCAGTAGCCGAAATCATTTCACCGAACTCCTTGCTCCGTTTAGCGTGACATTAGGCCCAAACCCTAGTGCTTTCACGCAAATCATGAGCAACCGTTTATTCCCCTTGTTTGCCGACCTTCGACATCGCCCTGTATTGGTGGTGGGCGGTGGTGTGGTGGCGGTCAGAAAAATCGCGGCAATACGATCGGCCGGGGCGCGGGTTCGTGTTGGGTCACCAGAGCTAGTCGATGAACTGCAAAAACTTTATGCAAGTGGCGAGATCGATTATTTGCCGGGCAGGTTTCAGGAGGTCTGGTTGAATGACGTCTGGCTGGTGGTTGCTGCCACCGACGATGTCGAGGTCAATCAACACATTGCCGCTGCCGCGGAAGCGCGGCGCATTTTTGTCAATGTAGTCGACGATGCCGAGTTATCGAGTTACCAGGTGCCATCGGTCATCGAGCGCGGGCCGTTGCAAATCGCTATTTCCAGTGCTGGTGCCGCGCCGATGCTGGCTCGCCATATTCGCGAAAAACTCGAAGCGCAATTTGACGAGTCCTATGGTGATTTGACCGCATTGCTGGCGCAACACCGTGAACGCATTCGTCAATATTTGCCGGTCTTGCCTCAACGACGCCGTTGGTTCGAAAAATTATTGCAGGGTCCGGTGCTGTCTTTGTTGCGGCAAAAGCAAACCATCAAAGCGGAGCACGCGTTGCTGACGGCCTTGTCGCAACAGGATGCATCGGCGAAACATGGGTCAGTTGCCCTGGTCGGTGCCGGACCCGGCGATGCCGGCTTGCTGACATTGCGTGCATTGCGTTTGTTGAACGAAGCCGACGTCATTCTGCATGACCGTTTGGTCAGCAAAGAGGTACTGGCGCTTGCACGGCGCGACGCCGAATTTATCGAAGTGGCGAAAGAGTCAGGACATCACTACACCACACAGGACGGTATTCACGCATTGCTGCTGGAGCATGCGAAAGCCGGTAAGCGCGTTGTGCGCCTGAAGGGCGGCGATCCTTTTATTTTTGGTCGCGGCGGAGAAGAATGCGAAATATTGCGAGCCAACGATATTCCGTTTGAAATAGTACCCGGCGTAACCGCGGCATTAGCCTGCGCGGCTTATGCAGGCATACCGCTAACGCATCGCGATCACGCACAGTCATTGCGTTTCGTGACGGCGCATTGCCAGAAATCCGAAGACTTGCTCGATTGGCAACAGCTTGCCGCCGAAAAACAAACACTAGCCATTTACATGGGAGTCGCCAGCCTTGAGCGTCTGCAAAACAAATTAATCGAGCACGGCCGCAATCCCGACACACCGTTTGCGATTGTTGAAAACGGGTCGCGTCCGGAACAACGTGTCATCGCTGGAAGGCTTTCACAACTAGCATCGCGAGCAACGCAACATCAAGTGAAATCCCCGGCTTTGTTGATCATTGGCGAAGTGGCAGCGTTCGCTGTAAGCCTGCACTGGTTTGGCAATATGCCCCTTGGTGAAATCGCCATCGATAAGCAACAGTCGCTGTTGGCGGCAGCTTAACTAATTTTCTTTTTGGAGTTCCGCATGATTTACAACAATATCCTCGATACCATCGGCAGAACCCCGATTGTGAAACTGCATCGCATTGCACCTTCGCATGTCGATTTGTACGTGAAAGTGGAGTCCTTCAATCCGGGTGGCTCAGTAAAGGATCGTCTGGCGCTCGCGATTATTCTTGATGCCGAGCAGAAAGGTTTGTTGAAACCCGGACAGACCGTCGTGGAAGCCACTTCCGGCAACACCGGTATTGCATTGGCGATGGTGTGCGCCGCGCGTGGCTACCCGTTTGTCGCCGTGATGACCGAAACCTTTTCCATCGAGCGCCGCAAACTGATTCGAGCCTACGGTGCGAAAGTGATTTTGACACCGGCAGCCGAGCGAGGCAGTGGCATGGTACGCAAGGCCGAAGAACTCGCCCGCAAGCATGGCTGGTTTCTGGCGCGGCAATTTGAAAATACCGCAAATCCGGCTTATCACCGTAACACCACGGCACCGGAAATTTTGCTGGACTTTGCCGGCAAGCGACTGGATTATTTCGTCAGCGGCTGGGGTACCGGCGGCACTCTGACCGGTGTCGGCGAAGTGTTGAAACTGGCGCGGCCACAAACAAAAATCATTACGACGGAACCCGCAGGAGCCTCCTTGCTATCGGGAAAAGATTGGGCACCGCATAAAATCCAGGGATGGACGCCGGACTTTATTCCGGCCGTGCTCAATCAATCGATCGCGAATGAAATTATTCCTGTGGATGATGTGCTCGCACGCGATACATCACGCCGGTTGGCGGCGGAAGAGGGTGTGTTTGTCGGGATTTCTGCAGGCGCAACTCTGGCGGCTGCACTGCGAGTAGCGGAGAAGGCCGAAAAAGGTTCGGTAATTCTGGCAATGCTGCCGGACACCGGCGAACGCTATCTCAGTACCTTTTTGTTCGAAGGCGTGAACGAAGGTTCGGATGATGAATGGCTTGCAGAATTTGAAGCCAAGACGCTTGCAGCATAATGTAGGGGCGATTCATGAATCGCCCCTACAGATTCGGTATCGACCAATCGATCGCTTTCTTGTGTCCACCCACCAGCCAGCGATTGGCGGCGGAAAAATGGCCGCAGCCCATGAAGCCGCGATAAGCCGATAACGGCGAAGGATGCGGTGCTCGCAATACGCAATGTTTGCGGGCATCAATCACGCGACCTTTTGCCTGCGCGTAACTGCCCCACAACATGAAGACCAGGCCTTCGCATTCGGCATTCAGTTTTTCGACGACGTGATCGGTAAAGCCTTCCCAGCCTTTGCCCTGATGCGATCCGGGTTTGCCGTCTTCGACGGTCAAGACCGCGTTCAATAACAGAACGCCTTGTTCGGCCCAGTGCGTCAAACAACCATGATTCGGTTTGGTGATACCGCAATCACGCTCGATTTCGGTGTAGATATTTCTCAGTGAGGGTGGAATATCCACGCCTGGCAATACCGAGAAACACAGCCCATGCGCCTGTCCGGGCCCGTGATAAGGGTCCTGTCCCAGAATCACGACTTTGACCTGGTCAAAGGGCGTGGAATTTAACGCTGCAAAAATATCGGTACCTTTCGGATAGATTTTTTTGCCTTTGGTTTTTTCGTTGCGTAAAAACTCAGACAGTTCGCGCATGTCGGGGCGCTGCAGATAATCGCCGACACGCGATTTCCATGAGGCTTCAAGTCGAATGGTGTTTTCTGGCATGGGGATAGGATTGGCCGAAGCAAATGTGGGAGCTGCTTTAGCAGCGATGCGAACCTCCCGATCGGGACAAACCAAGTCAGGTAATAGCTGTTACAGAAGATCCCGCAAATTATTGTTTTTGCAGCTTCTCGCGCATTTGCCGACCGACACGCAGCTGGAAAATTAATTTCGTGACCAGCAAGCGTTCTTCGATCGGTTTCTGTACCAGATCATTCGCACCGGCACGCAATAGATCGGTTTGGTTGGCGAGATTAGCGTCGCCCGTCATGACCAGCGCCGGTAGCAGGCCTTTTGGATAGCCGAAAGTATTGCGAATGCTGTGCAATAAATCCTTGCCGGTTAAATCGCCTTTCAGATACACGTCGGTCAGCACGATATCCGGGCCGGGAATGCGGCCTTGCGCCATCATGGTTTCCAGATGGGCAACGGCATCTTCCACGCACGTGGCATGGACAACTTTCAAGCCATGTTTTTCCAGCATGCGACGGGTGGCCATCGCCACCACGCGACTGTCTTCAACATAAAGTACTTCGCAACCGGCTTCCGATTCCGGCGCGACATAGCCTTTGATGAATGCAGCCAGTGCACTGAACCCCAGTGACTTGTCGAAGTAGTCGGTGACGTCATCGGTAATCGAACGCGTTTCGAGCCGTTCCTGTACATCGCCGGAGACCACGATAATCGGGATATAGGCTTGCGGTGTGTGTTCGCGAATATATTTCGCCAGATCCAGTCCGTCCATGTCTGGCAAACGTAATGCCATAGTGACTAAATTGACGCTGCCCGTTTGCAAGGCAACCTTCGCTTCTTCGGCGCTTTCGCAACCGATGAATTCAAAGTCTGGTAATTGTTGCCGCAATACACCTTCAATCATTTTTCGCACAACTTTAGAACCATCCACCACCATGATGCGTGGGGTAGTTGTGTCGAACATTTTGAAGCTAGGTGTATTCATAAGGTCTTGATTTACAAATCCGTAGGACGAGTTTGCCTGAGATGATGGCCGGTGGCGAGCCACGCGCCAAGCCAGCCCAGTATGGCGCTACTGGCCAATAAGGCCAATACCATCATCAAGTCGGGCCCCTGCAGCTCAAAACGACTGTCGTAACTGGTCAATAGGGGGCGCAAGCGCTCATCGAGGGCCCAGCCCGCAGCCAGCGTCAGCCCCAGCGCCAGTGCTCCTGCGGCCAATCCATACCAAAAGCCCAGATATAAAAAAGGCCGGCGGATGAAGCCATCGGTAGCACCGAGTTGCTGCATGACGGCAATTTCTTCGCGTCGGCTGCCGATATCCAGGCGCACCGTATTGCCCACCACGAGTAGAACGCCGACGCCAAACAGGACGCTGAGAATCTTCAACATGCGCTCGCCGAGGCTCAGCCAGGCGTTCAGGCGCTGACGCCACTGGCCATCATGTTGCACGACATCGGCCTCCGGCCACTGCTTCAGGGCGGCTGCCAATGCCATGCCGTCATCGGTTGGGCGGATTTTCAAAACGCTGGGTAGCGGGTTGCTGCCCAGCAGATCCACGCTTTGCGCCAAATCGCTCAATTGGCGGAATTCGGCAAGGCCTTCGTCAGGACTGACCACGGTCACCTTTTCGACGTCACTGCGTTCGGCTACTTTTGCTGCCAGTGACTTTGCCTGTTCAATGGTAATTTCGGGTTTGAGGAACACGCTCATTTCGCGCGCCGCCTGCACGCTACCCGAAACCCGCTGCACATTGAGCAATATCATGCCCAGCGCCAACGGCAACGCCATCGCGATCGCCATCACGCCGACGATCAGGAAAGTCGAAAACGGTTTCGAAACAATGCGGCCAAGGCTCGATAGCAATGAATAGACATGCTGGTCGCGCCATGCGCCCAGTCGTGCGCGTATACCGTTGTTATTGGTGCGCGTCTTGCTCATGGTGCAAGTTCCTCGGGCGCGATATCGTCCATTAGCTTGCCCTGGCTCAATACCAGCACACGTTTGCGCATACGCTTGACGAGGGATAGGTCATGGCTGGCAATGATGACGCTACTGCCCTGCGCCGACAGGCTTGCCAACAGCCCCATGATTTCGGCGGCGAGCGATGGGTCCAGATTGCCGGTGGGCTCGTCGGCCAACAACAACAGCGGCTGTGCGATTAATGCGCGGGCAATCCCGACGCGTTGCTGCTCGCCGGAAGACAATTCGCTGGGGCGTATTTTTTCTTTCGAGCCAAGACTGACTTTTTCCAGTACGAGTCGGACGCGTTTGCCAATTTCTTTCGACGGCACTCCTTCAATCAATAATGGCAAGGCAACATTGTCAAACACGCTGCGATCCATCAGCAGGTGATGATCCTGATGCACCACGCCGACTTGACGGCGGTGCAGAGCCACCTGGCGGCCACGCACTTTCGCGAGATTTTTGTCGTTCACCAGAACGGTACCGCGCGTAGCGCGCTCACTGAGATGGATTAATTTAAGGAGCGTACTTTTGCCGGCGCCGGAGTGCCCGGTGACAAACAACATTTCCCCGGCATCGACGGAAAAATTGATATCACTCAAGGCATTGTGCGGCCCGGTATAGGTTTTGCTGACGGCATCAAAACGCAGGACAGGCATAAAGCTCTCATAGTGAATCGGTGACGCTTTAGTTTACGTGTTTTGCAGAGGATAGCGAAATCGGGATGGTGCCAAGTTCAGCCCGGCTTCAAGTAAAAATAATGTGTCGCCCTGCGACAATCCAGAGTGCAACCAAGACGAAATTGCTGGTAGCAAATATTGCCAGTCGATGCATGACATTGTTGTAGCTCAGATGGATCAGGCTATGGATGATGCGCAAAGCCACATATGCCCAAGCGAGCTTGATGGCGTGCGGAGAGGAACTCGATGTGACAAACAGCACCAAGCAGACTACATAAAACAGGATCGGCAGCTCAAGTAAATTCATGTAATTGCGGTTCGGAATGCTGACGTATCCCGGAACCGTCGCCGACTCGCCGTATTTGAAATCTTCCGTCCGAATTTCGCGCCGTCGACCCGCACGAACCCGGTAAAACGGAATCAGCAACAGGACAAGAAAGGTCCAGGTAGCGAGTGCGAAAACCGGATAGAGAATGTCTGGGCTTTGCATCGGGGCCGTCAAGATCCCGAGCCCGCTTTTTTAACCGGATAACCCGCCTCTTCCCAACCCGAAATGCCCGGCTTGAGATTGACTGCATTCACGAAACCGGCCTTATTGAGAATGTCGGTTCCTTCCGGACCGATGGTTACGCCATCGCCGCAATACACGACCATCGGCTTTGTCTTGGAGTCGGCCAGTGCGGCAGGAATTGCTTTGCGAAGAGTTTCAAGCGGAATGGAAAGCGCGCCGGGAATATGGCGGCCTTCATAGGCTTCAGCGCCTCGAACGTCTATCACTAACGCACCATCTTCCACCAGGCTTTTTGCCTGCGCCGAATCTACCTGGCGTACATTGAACGAGGTGTCAGCCGAATCGAATCGAGTGATGTAGAACAGCACAAGCAAGGCTGCACCCATCAACAAAAATTGCCGGGCATTATTTTGTTGCGATGCGCCTGTGTTCATGGTGGTACCCCTGACATCAAACCAGATTGAAATACTGGCGTATTTTGGAGCTCCCGCAAAGAGGCGGGAGCAATCCGTTGTCTAAAATCAGTCTGCCAGTGTCAGCAGGCTGGCATTGCCGCCGGCCGCGGTGGTGTTGACCGTCAAGGTGCGCTCGCTCGCGAACTTCAACAAATAATGCGGACCGCCGGCTTTAGGTCCAGTACCACTCAAGCCTTCACCACCGAATGGCTGCACACCAACGACGGCACCGATTTGATTGCGGTTCACGTAACAATTGCCAACACGGACCGATTTCGCGATATGGGTAATCGTCGAATCGATGCGCGAATGGATACCGAGAGTCAAACCATAACCGCTGGCATTAATCTGATTCAGCACGTCGTCGAGTTGCGAAGCTTCGTAGCGAATCACGTGCAACACCGGTCCGAAAATTTCGCGATGCAATTGCGAGAGCGAATTCAATTCGTAGGCACGTGGTGCGAAGAAACTGCCATCGGCGCATGCAGCAGGAAGTTGCACGGCTTTAATCAGTTTCGCTTCCTTGTCCATGCGTTCGGCATGAGCGACCAGAATCGCTTTGGCATCTTCGTCGATCACCGGGCCGACATCGGTCGACAACAAGCCAGGATCACCCACCACCAATTCATCCATCGCACCGCTGAGCATATGGATGACCTTGTCGGCGATATCGCTTTGCACGAACAAAATACGTGCGGCTGAACAACGCTGTCCGGCGGAATCAAAGGCTGCCGTAATCGCATCTTTGACCAATTGCTCCGGCAAGGCCGAGGAATCGGCAATCAGCGCATTTTGTCCGCCGGTTTCAGCGATCAGTGTTGCAATTTGTGCATTGCGTGCGGCGAGGCTGCGATTGATCGCCCAGGCGGTTTCAGTTGAACCGGTGAAGCAGACGCCAGCCACGCGCGGATCTTTGGTTAATGCCGCACCAACCGTTGCGCCATCGCCAGGCAGGAATTGCAGCACTTTTTCCGGCACGCCGGCTTCATGCATCAACTTCACCGCGAAGAACGCCATCAGGCTGGTTTGTTCAGCTGGTTTTGCAATCACGGTGTTTCCCGCAGCAAGTGCGGCAGCAATTTGGCCGATAAAAATCGCGAGAGGAAAATTCCATGGACTGATACAAACAAATACGCCACGGCCGTGCAATTGCAACTCGTTCGATTCGCCGGTTGGGCCAGGCAATTTTTCCGGATGACCAAATAGTTTGCGAGATTGCACGGCGTAATAACGACAGAAATCGACCGCTTCGCGCACTTCGGCGACCGAGGCCGACATCGATTTGCCGGCTTCCTTCACGCACAGCGCGATCAATTCCGGCATGCGTTGTTCCATCAGGTCGGCTGCATATTCGAGAATCTTTGCGCGCGATGCCGCCGGCGTGTGATCCCATTCCTGGAATGCCGAATGGGCATTATCCAAAGCCGCTTGTACTTGCGAGCTATCAGTCGATTGCCATTGGCCAACGACGTCCTTGCGATTGGCGGGATTGGTGACCGCATTCATCGCGCCGGTATTTTTGCTGCCAGGAACCAGCGGCGTGGCTTGCCAGTTTTTGATCGCCGCATTCACGTTTTTTGCGAGGTCGGCTAACGCGGAATCATTGGCTAGATTGATGCCCATAGAATTTTTTCTCTCATCGCCAAACAAATGGCCTGGTGTAGGAATGCGGGGATGTGCTTTGCTGGCAAACCCGCTGACGGCGGCAACCGGATCGGCCACGAGATCCTCGGGTTTTACGTTTTCATCGGTGATGCGATTGACGAAGCTGGAGTTCGCGCCGTTTTCCAATAGGCGACGCACCAGATACGGCAATAAATCTTCGTGCGAACCGACCGGTGCATACACGCGACACGGAATCGCCAAATCATTTTTGCCAATCACTTCGGCATACAAATCATGGCCCATGCCATGCAGGCGTTGGTATTCGTAATCCGGCAGGCCGACATTTTTTGCGATTTGATAAATCGCGGCGATTGTATGCGCGTTATGAGTGGCGAACATCGGATAAATCACGTCGCTGGCCTGCAACATTTTTTTCGCGCAGGCGATGTAGCTCACATCGGTATTGGGCTTGCGGGTAAAGACCGGATAGTTGGCATAGCCTTCCATCTGCGCTTTCTTGATTTCCGAATCCCAGTAGGCACCCTTGACCAGACGAATCGGCATGCGACGGCCGGTGGTCTTTGCCAGATCAATCAGGTAATCGAGTACGAACGGCGCGCGCTTCTGATAAGCCTGTACGGCTAGTCCGCAGCCTTCCCAGCCATCGAGTGATTTATCGGTAAATACTTTAGCAATCAGTTCCAGCGATAATTCCAGACGTTCGGATTCTTCGGCATCAATAGTGAAGCCAATGCCGAACGTTTTCGCCTGTTGTGCGAGTTGCAAAATACGCGGTGCCAACTCGTTCATGACGCGTTCGCGCTTACCCACTTCAAGGCGTGGGTGCAAGGCCGATAATTTGATGGAGATCGAAGGTGCCGCGAAAATATCCGGATACGGGCCACCGGCACCAATCGCGTCAATCGCATTTTTGTAAGCCTGGAAATAACGTTCGGCATCGGCAGCGGTAAACGCCGCTTCACCCAGCATGTCGAAGGAGTAGCGATAATTCGCGCCATCGCCTTTTTGCGAACGTTCCAGCGCTTCGGAAATCGTACGACCCAGCACAAATTGATGGCCCATGATGCGCATGGCCTGACGCACGGCCAAACGAATCGCCGGCTCGCCGGCACGTGAGACCAGGCGCTTGAACGCCCCCCCGAAATCACGCTGGGTATCGTCGGCCAGGCTGACGATCTTTCCGGTCAGCATCAAACCCCAGGTCGAGGCATTGACCAATAAGGAGCTCGATTGGCCGACATGCGAGTTCCAATCGGCATCGCCGAGCTTGTCGCGAATCAATTTATCGGCCGTGCCCTGGTCAGGAATGCGCAACAATGCTTCGGCGACGCACATCAGCAAGACGCCTTCTTCGGAAGAAAGGTCGTACTCGCGCATGAACGCCTCAACTAAACCGGGATCTGCCGCACGGATTCGTACTTTTTTCACCAGACCGGCCGCCATGCTTTGCACCTGAGCTTGGTCGGATTCGACAAGGCGCGCTTGATCGAGTAATTCGCCTAAATGCTCGGCTTCATCCCGCGCGTAGGCTGCAGTGATGCGCATCATCAAGGGTGAAAAGCGCTCGGGTAACTCAGAGGTGAGAATGGGATTCACAGTCGGCCTGGCGGGTAGGAGAAGAAAGCGAGACGGCAATTCTACGGCTTTGCGAGTCCGGTGGGCAGGGCGTCATTCTTCACCTAGCTGTCCATACTAAGACGTATTCTTGTTGCCGGTAGGGTGGTCTAGCGAGTAAAATCAGCCTGATTTCCTGCGGTTAAGTATTGCCAAACCCAAGGATTTTCGATGATTGAGCAATTTTTGTCTGAAAACAGCCGGTGTGCTTTGGTGCTACGCCCGCCCCGTGCGATGACAAAAAACCAATTTATCGGGGTATTTTTGCTGATTACGCTCAGCACCTGGGCGGTGGCTTTACTGAGTTATTTCATTGGAAATGTCTTTGCGCCGGTATTTGCATTGATTGACTGCATATTTGTAGCGGCGGTACTGCGTTGGGTTTGGTTGAAAAGTAATTGCTTTGAAATGATCGAACTTGATGCGGAACATTGCAGAGTCTCGCGTTCGGGGCGAGAAGAATTAGCGTTTGACGCGCATCCTTACTGGGTTCGCATGCAGCTTGAAAAAGCGCAGGAAGCACCGCGAATCGTGCTGGCGTCAAAAGGCAAAAGCTGTGAAGTTGGATCGTTTTTGGCGCCGGATGAGCGTCTCGATCTGGCAATGAAATTGAAAGTATTACTGGCGCAGGCGGCACAACGCGCTTAACGGATTTTAGGTTTGATGTACGGGGATTGAGGCGGACATGATGAAAACAAATCGCATCACGGCAATATTGACCGGCCTGCTGGCCAGTGTTGCTTCGTTGGCGGCCTTTGCCGACGACACTAAAGAGCCGCAACTGTGGCAATTGAATATGACCGACGGTGTGACCACCAGTTCGCAGAACGCCTACGACTCGCACATGATGATGTTCTGGGTCTGCGTGATCATCGGCATCATCGTTTTCGGTGCCATGGCGCTGGCGATGTTCAAATTTCGCAAATCCAAAGGTGCCGTGCCTGACACCAATTTCACCCACAGCACTTTTCTTGAAATTCTATGGACCGGCATTCCCATCGTCATTCTGATTGGTTCTGCCATTCCAGCCACCGGCATGGTCATTGATCTCTACAACGCCAACCATTCGGCCAAGCCCTATGAAATGACGGTCAAGATTACCGGCCAACAATGGCTATGGAGCTACGAATACAAAGGAGAAGGCGTTCAATTCACCTCGCGTCTGGATCGTGAATCGGACCGCCTGCGTCAGGATAAAAACGCCACGGAAGAACAAATCAAAGCCCACAAACATTACCTGCGCGACGTTGACAACGCTCTGGTGATACCGGCTGATACCCGCGTACGTTTTGTCATCACTGCCGACGACGTCATCCACGCTTGGTGGGTTCCGGCGCTGGGTTGGAAGCAAGACGCGATTCCCGGCGTGATTAACGAAGCCTGGACCGAAGTACCGGCGGCGAAAATTGGTACTTATCGCGGCGTCTGCGCCGAGCTTTGCGGTAAGGATCACGGCTTCATGCCGATTGTGGTCAAGGTCGTTTCGAAAGCCGATTACCAAATCTGGCTGGCGGCGCAAAAGGCAGCGAATAATCCCGCGCCGGCTGCAGCTCCCGAAGCCGTCACGATTGAAGCCGATGCTGTCCCTGCAGAAGACGTTGCCGCTGATGAAGCCGCCGCACCTGCTGTCAGCACCCAACCCTAATTTTATTTGAGAGGCACGCGCCATGGCATACGACACCGCTGCTCACGACGGTCATCACGACGACCACAAGCAAGGTTTTTTCGAGCGTTGGTTTTACTCCACCAACCATAAAGATATCGGTACCTTATATTTGCTGTTCTCCCTGCTGATGTTCTTTATCGGCGGCGCGATGGCAATGGTGATTCGTGCCGAATTATTCCAGCCTGGCCTGCAATTGGTGGCGCCGGAATTCTTTAATCAAATGACCACCACGCATGCCCTGGTGATGATCTTCGGTGCCGTGATGCCGGCCTTCGTTGGCTTGGCCAATTGGATGATTCCGCTAATGATCGGCGCGCCGGATATGGCCTTGCCGCGCATGAATAACTGGTCGTTCTGGATCATGCCTTTCGCTTTCACCCTTTTGCTGCTGCCTTTGATCCTGCAAGGCTTCGGTATTGGCGGCGGTGGCCCGGCCGGTGGCTGGACCTTGTATCCGCCGCTGTCATTGCAAGGCGGCACCAGCACGGCGTTCACCATCTTTGCCATTCATATGATGGGCGTCAGCTCGATCATGGGTGCCATCAATATCATCGCCACCGTATTGAACATGCGCGCGCCTGGTGTTGATTTGCTGAAAATGCCGGTCTTCGTCTGGACTTGGTTAATTACTGCGTTCTTGTTGATCGCCGTGATGCCGGTATTGGCCGGTTCGGTCACCATGTTGCTGACCGATAAATTCTTCGGCACCAGCTTCTTCAATGCGGCCGGTGGTGGTGATCCGGTCATGTATCAACACATCTTCTGGTTCTTCGGTCATCCCGAGGTTTACATCATGATTCTGCCCGCCTTCGGCGTGGTGTCTGAAATCATTCCTACCTTTGCCCGCAAGCCCTTGTTTGGTTATCAAGCCATGGTGTATGCGACCGCATCTATTGCCTTCCTGAGCTTCATCGTCTGGGCCCACCACATGTTCACCGTAGGTATGCCGCTGGGTGGCGAGCTGTACTTTATGTACGCGACCATGTTGATCGCGATCCCGACTGGCGTGAAAGTGTTCAACTGGGTTACTACTTTATGGCGCGGCTCGATTACGTTTGAAACTCCGATGTTGTTTGCGCTGGGCTTTGTGATCATGTTTACCATTGGCGGCTTCTCGGGCTTGATGCTCGCGATCGTGTCGGCCGACATGCAATATCACGACACCTATTTCGTGGTTGCCCACTTCCATTACGTACTGGTGACCGGCGCCATCTTCGGCATCATGGCGGGTGTGTATTACTGGCTGCCGAAATGGACCGGCCATATGTACAACGAAACTCTGGGCAAATGGCATTTCTGGCTCAGCACCATTTTCGTGAATCTGTTGTTCTTCCCGCAACACTTCCTGGGTCTGGCCGGCATGCAACGTCGCGTACCCGATTACAATCCTGCGTTTGCCGATTTCAATATGTGGTCATCGATCGGTGGTTTCGGTTTCGGTATCAGCCAATTGCTGTTTGCCTATATCGTCTGGTCCTGTATTCGTGGCGGCGTAAAAGCCGAAGCACGTTCATGGGAAGGCGCCAAAGGTTTGGAATGGACGCTGTCTTCGCCGCCGCCGCACCATAGCTTCACCACGCCTCCCGTGATTAAAGACGGTGATTTGGCCCATGGCGATATCACCCACTAATGACTAATTCCGAACAAAATGCTCAAGTGCAAGGTCGCGCGAAAGCGCGGCGTACAGCGTTAATCATTGGATTGATTGCCTTGGCCGTGTATGCCGGATTCTTGCTGAGCATGGCGATAAAATAATGAAGCCTGACGTTCGTAAAACGCTAAAAAACATCGCACTGATTTCAGTGTGTTCGTTTGTATTTGCGTTTTCGATGGTGCCTTTGTACAACATCGCCTGCGAAAAAATATTCGGTATCAAGATGGAAAAAGGCCCGACCGGAGAAGAAACCCTTGCCGGTACGAAGATCAATAAAGAACGCAAGATTACGGTTGAATTTGACGGTACCGTCAATTCGAAACTGCCCTGGGACTTTCAACCATCGCAACTGACGATGGAAGTGGTTCCCGGTAAAATGTACAACGCCCACTACATTGCCAAAAACAAGGCGGGCTATGCTGTCGTCGGCAACGCCGCGCCATCGGTAGCGCCGATTTCGGCATCAAGTTATTTCAACAAGACCGAATGCTTCTGCTTCACCGAACAGCTTTTGCAAGCTGGCGAACAACGCGACATGCCAGTGCGTTTTGTCGTCAATCCGAATTTGCCGGAAGATGTGCATACCATCACGCTGTCGTATACTTTTTTCATCAATGACAAAGCGACCGCGCTTGCCAAAGCGCCGAGCTCATCACCGACCGTCAGGTCGGCGCCATAACTTAGAGACTGGGGAACAATTACCATGGCACACGCCCAACCCGATGCAAACGCCTATTACGTTCCGCACCACAGCCGCTGGCCTTTCGTAGGTTCCATCGTCATGTTCACCATGATGGTGGGCGTGGCCAACTGGTTCAACGGAAGTGACTGGGGCTTCAATGTTTTCATGGTCGGCTTGCTCGGCATGTTGCTGACACTCGGCTTCTGGTTCGGCGACGTGATTTCCGAATCACTGCAAGGCCATTACAACGATCAAGTCGACACATCTTTCCGCATGGGCATGATGTGGTTCATCTTTTCCGAAGTCATGTTCTTTGCCGCCTTCTTCGGCGCCTTGTTCTATGCACGCACTTTCGCATTGCCATGGTTGTCTGGCGAAGGTGACGGAGCATTAACGAATAATTTTCTCTGGCAGGGTTACAGCGCTGGCTGGCCTGCGAATGGTCCGGCAGGAATCGGTGGTGAATTTGAAACCATTCCTGCCTGGGGCCTGCCGCTGGTTAACACCATCATCTTGTTAACATCGGGCGTGACCATCACCATGGCGCACCATGCCCTGAAAGAAAATGCCCGCAAGGCATTGCTGATCTGGTTGGGTTTGACCGTCGCACTCGGCGCACTGTTCCTGTTCTATCAGGCCGAAGAATATATCCACGCCTATCACGAACTCAATCTCACGCTGGGTTCCGGCATTTACGGTTCGACCTTCTTCATGCTCACCGGTTTCCACGGCATGCACGTGGCGCTCGGCACCATCATGTTGTCGGTGATGTGGCTGCGTTGTGCGAAAGGCCACTTCAGCAAAGACCATCACTTCGCGTTCGAAGCCGTAGCCTGGTATTGGCACTTCGTCGACGTGGTGTGGCTGGGTCTGTTCCTCTTCGTTTACGTGCTGTAAGCGAGCTGCATCAAGATTACAAAAAGGCCGGCAATGCCGGCTTTTTTATTGGCTTGAACAAAGGGGGGGGGGCGTTGCCCGGTGTTATCCTTTGAATGTGTAAATACTCCGGATTAATCCATGACACTAACCCTGATTGCCGCCTTGTCTGCCCTCTCGTTATTTATCGGCATGCTGGTGTTTTTTGAAGTAGGTCGTCGCTTTGGGCTTGCCAGACTCGCACGCGATCCGGAAGGACTGGCGAAAGGGACGGGAGCAGCGGAAGGCGCCGTATTCGGTTTGCTCGGCCTGATACTTGCCTTCTCGTTTTCAGGTGCTGCCACGCGTTTCGAAGAACGCCGGCATCTCATCACCGAGGAAGCCAATGCCATTGGAACGGCGTACTTAAGACTCGATTTACTGCCGACAAATGCACAGACGGAATTACGAACGCTCTTTCGCCACTATCTCGATGTCAGGTCGACCATTTATCAGGGTTCACACGGTGATTCTGCCGCCAGTCAAAAGTTGGAAACGGTAGCAAGGCTGCAAGCCGACATCTGGACCAAATCCCAGTCTGCCTCGCGCAGCGATGGTGCATCGCCGGACGCGACAAAATTATTGTTGCCCGCGTTGAATGAAATGATCGACATCGCCACCACACGCACCACCGCAACGGAAAACCACCCACCTTTCATCGTGTATGTATTGCTGGCCGGATTAAGCATCATCGGTGCATTACTGGTCGGTTATGCCATGTCCGCAAACAAAGGCCGCAGCTGGTTACACTCGATATCGTTCGCCGCCGTTATATCGCTGGCAACCTACGTCATTATCGATCTCGAATTTCCACGCCTAGGATTAATACGCATCGACGATGCGGACAAAGTGCTTGTCGATTTGCGGAAAAGTCTGGACTGACGCAACAGCCCTGTGCGATAGACACCTGTAGCTGAAAGATGGTGCCGACCCCAATAGTCGTCAGCTTAATGTAACAGGGACATTTGGCAAAAAAAACGAGGTCATTTATCAGCGATAAAAACAGCCTATTCCATAACTTGCAAGACGCAAATGGCGTATGAACATTTGCCTCGGGCGCCATGGCTTTCAGAAGCTGTATCACCAAGATCGCCCATTATTACGCAAGTTTTTTTGCTTGATGAGCGCCAGATTACGTAGCTTGCTCGAAGAGTTACGAAAGTAATTCATTCATTGGCAGCATGCAAAAAGCAGCGGGTCCGCCTATTGCAGCGGAATGCTGGAGAGGTGGGTCGATGCTCAACAAGGCCCAGTATTAGAACCACTTTCGTCAATACGACTGATAACTCGTGGCTAGCCTTGCACCAAATAGCGGTCGATTTTGGCGTTGTTTGCATCATATATTTAGTTTTTTCGCCCGCAAGTCCGTTTTTTTTAGTTTGCGAGTGTCGCCTGCTGATCTGCATCATGCAATTGCGTATTTTTGCGCAGGTGGCGTTGAATAAAAAACACACCTTGCGCCGACAGTTTTAGTAAAAGCCTTCTATTTGCATGCATCTCGACTAAATCGTCTGTATAAATTTTCATCAATGTGAAATATTTTGTGACACGTTTGACATTCCATTTTCACTCGTTAGAATCGCCAACAGGGGAATGATAGTTGTCAAGTGTAATGGTTGCGATGTAACAACCTTTAACGTCTTAGCAGTGTTCGCGATCCACTTATCTCAAATCTACAATTAGGTGAATTGTGAAAAAAACAGCCACTTTATTTTGGTTAGCGGCAGCGTTGTCGCTCGGTTTGTCGGCTTGTGCCACGCAGCCGGCCCCGGATGTTGCAGGCCGCTGGAAACCGGTCAATCGTTATGCCCAAGCCCCGCAAGAAATTCCTTTGCAGCAAAACTATGTGTTTTTTGTATCCCCGCTTGATGGCACCTTGAAAAATGCACTCGCACGCTGGGCCAAAGATTCGAAGATGACACTCTCGTATCTTCACGCCTCGGATTTCACCCTACACACCCCCGTTGCCTCCATTCGCACCAACAGCCTGCAAGATGCATTGAGCCAAATCACGGCTGCCTATGCTCCGCAACAAGTGCAAGTCGTGGCAGAACAAAATCAAATTGTAGTTCGCTACGTTGATCACACCCGGTCTGAGGCAGGTGCAAACACCCCAAGCCCTTAAATAGTCAAATCGCGGCATTCAACACAGTCCATCGGTGTCGAAGCAATAGCGATCATGCCTAGCTCTGCGTAGTAATCCCCCCGTATCCACGCCAGACGAATTAAAACAATGCTCAGGAATAAATCGGTAACCCCGAACATAGAAAGTGCGCTTTCACAGTCGATCAATTTTGAAGTCACCGTCGTCGATCTAGCGCGACGCAGCGAAAGGCGCGCCTGGTTTGTCGCTTTCGCTGCCATAGGCATGTCGCTGATGCTTGCCGGTGGTTACTACTACATGCTGCCACTAAAAGAAAAAGTACCGTATCTGGTGATGGCCGACGCCTACACGGGAACAAGCACGGTGGCGCGACTTCAAGATGACTTCTCGACCAACAGCATCACGACGAGTGAAGCGATCAACATCAGTAATGTTGCGCACTTTGTGCTTGCCCGTGAATCGTATGACTTGAATTTAATCGGGCAGAGGGATTGGGACACGGTGTTCACGATGGCATCGCCCGAAGTGGCGGCAGACTATCGTGCATTACATGCCCCAACCAATCCTGAGGGGCCATTCAAGTTGTACAACAAAGCCTCGTCGATCAGGGTAAAAATTCTGAGCACGGCATTGATTCGCGCCAACAAGATAGCAAGGCCCACCGGCGCGACCGTGCGTTTCCAGCGAGTGCTTTTCAATAGAACCTCCGGCGTCACTCGCCCGATGGACAACAAGATTGCCTCGCTCGAATTTACCTACAAAAACAATCTGAAAATGGATGAGCAGAAGCGGATATTGAATCCGCTGGGGTTTCAGGTCATGAGCTATCGGGTGGATAGTGATTATTCCGTACCGCCCCCCGCGATAAATGAAATACAGGAGATGCCCGTTGGTGTTCCTGCTGAAACCCCGCCACTAGCTGATCAAATCCAGTCCGCACCTTCAAGTGATGCCGCCGTAGGTACGCCGGCTCCAAGCGAGCCAAACACCAACGTCAACGGAGCCATTTCCCGATGAGTCGCATGATCAAACCGTATCTACTGGGGATATTGTTTTTCTCTACTTACTGCATCGCGCCAGCTTCGAAAGCCGAAGTAGTGCATGAATATGTCTATGACCCCGCACGCATTTACCAAGTAAGAACAGGCCTTGGCATCACGACTCAGATTGAGCTGAGCCCCAATGAAAAAATTCTCGATTACAGCACCGGCTTCAGTAATGGCTGGGATCTGACACGGCGCGAAAACGTTTTTTATCTGAAACCAAAAAATGTCGATGTCGACACCAATATGATGATCAGGACGGCAACACATTCCTACATTCTGGAACTAAAAGTGGTGGCTACCGATTGGAGGACGCTGGAACAAGCCAAGCAGGCGGGCGTTCATTACAAGGTGACTTTTACGTATCCCAATGACACCGAGTTCTCTGCCAAGACCGAATCTGTGCCGCAGATCAGCACGGCAATCGAAAAAGATCGTAGTTACAACTTTAACTATGACTACTCAAGCAATCGCACTGTCAGGGCCAGGCAGGCCTGGTTGCTACCGACCAGTGTTTATGACGACGGGCAATTCACCTACGTAAAAATGAGTGACCTGAAAGACATTCCGACCGGTAATTTTCCGGCGGTATTCGCACGTGAACGCGAGAACGGCGAGGATTTTGTGGTGAATACCACGGTTGAAAAAAACACCATCATCATTCACGGCATCTATCCGTATTTAGTCATTCGCCACGGCAAAAATGTCGTCGGCTTGCGCAGGAGTAAATAAGGATGAGCCAGAACTTACCGCCGAATACAGCTAGCCAGCAGAATCATGGCAATCCCTACATGCAGCAAGCTGAGGGACATCAAGATCAGGCGAGCTCCTATGCCTATCAGCAAACTGCCGTGCGTCCGGACCTCGACGCCAATGCTCCGCTATTGCAGTCGAATGATTTGCAGCGTTTGAATCGAAAGGCTTTGTTCTTTCTGGTAGGCATCGTTGCACTTCTGTTAATGATGGCAGTCTGGTTGTTTAGCAGAGCAACTGCGGGCGACGATGCGGTCAGCAAGCCGCGCGATGAGACTGTGGTGATTCCAGAGCTCCCCAAGGATGCCAATATGGGAAACAACGCAGTGGCAGCCGAAGCCATTGAATTGGCAGAGCCGACTGTCGTATTGCCGCCTCAGTTGCCACCGCCACCAGAAGAGTATGTGCGGGCGAATGCTGCAGCACCTTCTCAATTACCGGCCTATCCGCGAGAACCAACACTCGCCGAACGCCGCATGATTAATAGCGCAGGCGCTGAAGGTGCTGGCGGTAGTGGTGGCGTAGCAAATGATCCCTATTTACAATCCTTGCTTGCCACTTTACCGGGCAATCAAAGCCGCAACAATCCATCGGAATCTGCAAGCGCCACGGGCGCACAGTTTATTAATAATGCTGATTCCCTTTTAGTCCGCGGTACCTATATTCGCTGTGTACTCGAGACCCGAATCATTAGCGATATTCCGGGGCTGACATCTTGCATCGTCACCGAACCGGTGTACTCGATAAACGGTCGTCGCCTGCTATTGCCAAAAGGCTCAAAAATATTAGGCAAATATAATTCCGAAGATCCAAAGATACCCCGGGTGTCGGTTATCTGGGACCGGATAACCACACCCAATGGCATTGATGTTTCGATGGAAAGCCCGGGTGTCGACAATCTCGGTGGCGCCGGCTTTCCCGGCCAATACGATGGCCATTGGGCAAGCAAGCTGAGTTCGGCGTTACTGATTAGTCTTGTCAGCGATGCATTTAAATATGCAGGTGAAAAATACGGTCCGGAAACAGAGTCGGTCACCAGTGGTGGTGAAGTCATCACTTCACCGTTCCAGAGCAATACCGCCGAATCAATACAGAATCTAGCACGGCAGGCAGTGGCCCGCAGCGCCAGCAGGCCAGCAACGGTAACGATCAATCAAGGAACCATCGTCAATGTCTATGTCGCAAAAGACGTTGATTTCTCCGGCGTAGTGTCGCGCTAAGTCCGGGAGATAATAACGTGGATATCGACAACTCGCCCGTCGCAAGAATTTCAAGTGAATTCCTCGACTACCAATATGAAGTGCTGGGTATCCTCGGTCATATGTCGTCTCCCGAGGTGACCGAAATTTGTATCAACAAACCGGGCGAGCTATATCTGGAAACACACAAAGGCTGGCAAAGACTTGACGTTCCTTCGTTGAACTTTGATCGAGCGCGCCAGTTTTGTACTTCGGTAGTCAATGAGAGCAATACCGGGCAGCGAATCACCGATGCGGATCCAGTCGTATCGCTGACGTTTCCAACCGGGCAGCGGGCACAGTTTGTTATTCCACCTGCGTGCGATGCAGGAAAAGTCTCGATCACCATTCGTTTGCCTTCCAAGCATATGAAGACACTACAGCAATATCAGGAAGATGGTTTTTTTGATCAGGTGCTAGAGCAAGTGGGTGGCCTGAACGAACATGATCGTGAGTTGTTTGAGCTGAAATTATCTCGGAACTATGCTGAATTTTTCCGCAAAGCCGTGTTGTACAAAAAGAACATCGTCGTTTCAGGTGCAACAGGAAGCGGCAAGACCACTTTCATGAAATCGCTTGTCAACCGTATTCCAGACGAAGAGCGGCTTGTGACGATTGAAGATGCCCGTGAGCTCTTCATTACACAGCCCAATGTTGTGCATCTGCTGTATTCCAAGGGCGGCCAGAGTGCCAGTAATGTCAGTGCTAAAAGTTGTATGGAGGCCTGCCTTCGCATGAAGCCAGATCGCATCATTCTGGCCGAGCTGCGCGGTGATGAAGCCTTCTATTTCATTCGCAATTGCGCTTCTGGACATCCTGGTTCAATCACTAGCTGCCATGCCGGCAGCACGGAACAGACCTGGGACCAGTTGGCATTAATGGTGAAGGCCTCGTCCGAAGGTGCTGGCCTTGAATTTACCACCATAAAACGCTTGTTGATGATGACTATTGATGTGCTGGTGCACATCAAGGCACATGCAGGACAACGCTATATCACCGGTATCGATTTTGATCCGCAAAGAAAATTTAATCAGGACCGATAAATGCTGCCAGGTTTGGAACAATTCAACTGCCAACAAATGGAAGTGCCGCTCGACGTAATGCAACACGTCGTACGTGTTGAATCTTCCTATAACCCTTACGCCATCGGCGTGGTGGGCGGCCATCTTGTGAGACAGCCAAAAAACCTTCCTGAAGCACTGGCAACAGTGCGTATGCTAGAAACACAGGGGTATAACTTTTCGCTGGGGCTGGCGCAGGTGAATCGTTTTAATTTAGGCAAGTACGGCCTTGATTCATATGAAAAGGCATTTCAAAAATGCCCCAACCTGCAGGCAGGTTCGAAAATTCTTGCCGAATGCTACAAGCGGCTTGGTGGTGACTGGGGGAAATCTTTTAGTTGCTATTACTCGGGTAATAGCGTGACCGGCTATCGCCATGGCTATGTGCAAAAGGTATTTGCATCGATGCGCCAAAACGAAACTCCCTCCGCG
Organism: Arenimonas sp.; assembly: GCA_043789195.1. Classification (GTDB taxonomy): domain Bacteria; phylum Pseudomonadota; class Gammaproteobacteria; order Xanthomonadales; family Xanthomonadaceae; genus Arenimonas. Next base: position 35,108 of record JAYWIC010000142.1, read on the forward strand.
GCCAACTCGTCAGTGGCCGCGATTGTCGTCGTCGGCAAGCCCAGTCGCCGTGTTGTCGCCGTCAGCAGACATCCGGTCTATTTGCAATCGCCACAGCCGAGATTGCAACAACGAATAGAATTAGCTCCCTCGCCGACCCCCTTAGCCCCTACGGCGCCGACATTCGCTGCCGTGCAAACAGCGCAAGTGCAGCGCCCCGACGTTGCACCCGGTTCGCAGGCAGTGCCGGTGTTTGCATTCTCGGAAATCGCGTCTCCGTTGCCAATAAAAGCAAGCGAAATGAAGGCTCGGGAAGCAATGCCGCATAGAGACGACGCCTTTGTTTTTTAGTGTCACCCAGCGTCATTGGTAATGACGCTGTTTCGTTAGCCTGTTTCATCCGCGTCAACGTTTAGTTTTTTGCTCGCACAACATCAAATAGAGGATTAAAAATGAAATCGATATCGAATAAATCATCCCGGGACCAAGCCAAGCGCTTTCTATCAGTATTCACCGCAGCCTTCGCACTTTATGCGCTGGCGTTTGCATCGGGTGCCATGGCGCTCACCGGGAGCGAAGGAAAAGTTGAGAGTTTTTTCACCAATATCCAATCCTTGTTGACGATTGCTTCTATCTCGGTCGTGACTATCGCGGTGATTTTCGCCGGCTACCAGATTGCCTTCGCCAATAAACGTATCGGCGATGTGGCTCCTGTGCTGATAGGCGGCTTGTTAATTGGTGCAGCAGGCCAAATCGCCGGCATGTTGCTGGGTACGACGGCTTAAAACGATTAACACACATCGACTCAGCAGAATGAGCAAATAACCATGCGCAAGAACGTGCTATTCC
>JAYWIC010000143.1:0-35816 GCA_043789195.1 Arenimonas sp.
TAGTAATCATCGCGATAAATAAACATGATGATGTCGGCGTCCTGCTCGATTGCGCCGGATTCACGCAAATCCGACATGATCGGGCGCTTGTCGGTACGGCTTTCCAAGCCGCGATTCAACTGTGACAAGGCGACAATCGGGATATTCAATTCTTTCGCCAACGCTTTTAACGAACGCGAAATTTCCGAGACTTCGTTGACGCGGCCTTCCTTGTTGCCTGGCACCTGCATTAATTGCAAATAGTCGACGACGATTAAACCCAAGTCGTGTTCTCGTTTCAGACGGCGGGCGCGGAAAGCCAAATCGTAGGGTGACAAGGCCGGCGTATCGTCGATAAAAATTTTCACTTCCGACAACATCTTGATCGCCATGGTCACTCGCGACCAATCTTCGTCTTCCAGCATGCCAGTTTTCAGACGTTGAGCATTGATACGACCTATCGATGAAATTAGACGAAACGCCAACTGCGATGACGACATTTCCATCGAAAACACCGCAACCGCTTTTTTTGTTTTCAATGCGGCGAACTCAGCGATATTCAAAGCCAGCGTGGTTTTACCCATCGCCGGACGTGCCGCCAGAATAATAAGATCCGAATTTTGCAAACCCGAAGTCAGATGATCGAGATCATGAAAGCCACTCGGCAAACCGGTGATCGCACCCTGGTTTTCGTAGCGATGCTGTAATTGTGCGAAAGCTTCACGCATTGCAATATTGACGGGCACAAAACCTTTTTTGCCGCGCTCACCCTGCTCCGCAATCTTGAAGACGTGCTGTTCCGCCTTGGCTAACAATTCGGTGACTTCTCGGCCATCGGGGCGGAAGCTGTCATTGACGATTTCGGTACCGGCCTCAATCAATTGGCGTAAAACAGATTTTTCGCGAACGATTTCGGCATAGGCCTTGATATTGGCGGCCGAGGGCGTGGTGCTGGCGAGTTCAATCAGATAGGCATTGCCGCCGATTTGTTCAGACAAATTATTGGCTTCGAACCATTCGCCAAGTGTCACTGCATCGAAGGGTTTGTTTTTTTCCGCCAGCTCGCGAATGCCGCGATAAATCAAACGATGGTCGCGACGATAAAAATCTTCCTCGGAAAGCGAGTCACCCAGAATATTCAGGGATTCGGGCGCCAACATCAGACCACCGATCACCGCCTGCTCGGCCTCAACCGACTGTGGCGGCAAGCGCAGGGCATCTATCTTGCTATCGGAACGGACTGAATCGGGGCGTGCTGACATAGGGTTTCTTTTCATTTTTATTCGGGAATTACAAGCCGACCATGCTACGGCTAATCGGCGAAAAGTGTTGCGCGCAAGTCGGTGGGTTTCCTGTGGATAAGATCATACATCGGTCTCATCCATTGAGACCGCAACCAGATTGCAGGGGCGATGTAAGTCGCGAAAGATCGGGCCTAGAATGCCCTCCTACAAAAAAAAAGCCGCCTCTCGGCGGCTTTTCATTGATCACAAAAGCGTATTAGGCTTCTGGAGCCACGATGACTTTAACTTTAATTTCAACGTCGGCGTGCAAATGCACAACGACATCGAATTCGCCGATGCGGCGAATGGCGCCTTCGCCCATGATGACTTCCGCTTTTTCAAGCTTGTGACCGGCTTTAGTGAAAGCTTCGGCAACATCGCGGGTACCGACGGAACCAAACAACTTGCCTTCGGTCGATGCATTGGCGTGAATAGTCACGCTTGCGCCTTCGAGGCTAGCTTTACGGGCTTCGGCGGCAGCCAGGGTGGCATTGGCTTTTGCTTCGTATTCAGCGCGCTTGGCTTCGAATGCGGCAACGTTGGCGGCATTGGCAGGTACTGCGCGGCCGGTAGGGATCAAATAGTTGCGGCCGTAACCAGGCTTAACATCGACTTTGTCACCGAGACCACCGAGGTTGGTCACTTTTTGTAAAAGAATCAATTGCATTTTATTACTCCATTACGTTAGCGGATCGAAATCCGCAACTGTTGCTGTCCGTAAAGACAATGTATTTTAAATATAAAAACAAATGCCTGCACGCTTTGGGCAGGCAAAGTTTTTAGATGTTGTGGTTATCGCAATAAGGAATCAGGGCTAATTCACGAGCAACTTTAATGGCCGTGGTCAGCTGACGCTGATACTTTGCCTTGGTGCCGGTGATGCGACTTGGAACGATTTTGCCGTTCTCGGTCAGGTACTGGCGCAAGGTGTTCAGATCTTTGTAATCGATATGCGTAATGCCTTCGGCAGTGAATTTGCAGAATTTACGGCGGCGGAAAAATTTAGACATGGTGTGCTCCTGGCTTAAACAGCGTCGACTTCAGATTCTGCATCGGCCTCAACGCCTTCTGCTTCACCCATCATTGAATCGTCATCACGACGACGACGGTCACCTTTTTCATCTTTGTTCTTCATGATCAAAGATTGTTCGGTGGCGGCTTCTTCGGTTTTCAGTACAACGTGACGCAATACGGCGTCGTTGTAACGGAAACTGTCGCCCAGCTCAGTCAACACTTTTTGGCCGCATTCAATGTTCATCAGAACATAATGGGCTTTCACCAGGTTTGCGATTGGATAGGCTAATTGACGACGGCCCCAATCTTCTAAACGATGAATTTTACCGCCATCGCCTTCAACGAGCGATTTATAACGCTCGATCATGGCTGGCACTTGTTCGCTTTGGTCCGGGTGGACCATGAATACGACTTCATAATGACGCATGGTTGTGTTCCTTAAGGATGCGGCCTTTCGGCCAGTCAGCCCCCGGCATTGCAAATACAACAGCCGTGGAGCAAGGGTCTTCCGAGTCGATCGACCAGGAAGCCGCCTATTATGCCAGCCCTGAGTAACTTAACGCAAGTATAAGAATTAAAAGAAGTTTTAAGCGACTTTGACTATCGCAAACGCACACCTTGCCCCGAGGCCTCGATAAGTTAGAAAGCAACTAAATTGCCGGCTCTTCAGTAGTAAAACTCTCGCCGCAGCCACACTCACCGGCCATACGGGGGTTTCTGAAGACAAATTGTTGATTTAAGCCCTGGCTAACGAAGTCAATTTCGGTACCGTCGACCTGAGGCAGGCTCTGCGGATCCACCAGCACTTCAATGCCCTCTTGCACAAATACCAGATCGTCATCTTTACGGGCTTGTGCCATATCAATCACATACGCCCAACCCGAACAACCACTTTTCTTGACGCCGAAGCGCAAACCAATGGAACCCGGAGTTTGTGCCTGGTATTCGCGAACCCGGGCTAAAGCGTTGGAACTTAAGGTAACGGCCATGTTTTCTGTACTCGATAATGCTGTGGTGATTATAACGCTTACGCGAATACCCCGTGAGAGGTTATTCTTGTCTGCTTTATAGATAAGCACTTTTCCCAAGGATTCAAGGATGGCAGTCGTCAGTATTCAGAAAGCACTCGCTGGCAAGATCGCCGCGGGCAGCGAGGTCACCGTTCGTGGCTGGGTTCGCACCCGGCGCGATTCCAAAGCGGGTTTGAGTTTCGTGAATATCAGCGATGGCTCATGCTTCGACGCCATTCAGGTAGTCGCGCCTGCCCTTTTGAATAATTACGAAAGTGAAGTTAAGCGCTTGAGCGCCGGTTGCGGCGTGATTGCAACAGGCATTCTGGTGGCTTCTCAAGGCCAAGGCCAAAGCTTCGAAATTCAGGCCTCGAAAATCGACGTGGTCGGCTGGGTCGAAGATCCGGAAACCTACCCGATTCAGCCAAAGCCACATTCATTGGAATTCCTGCGCGAAGTGGCCCACTTGCGTCCACGTACCAATTTGTTTGGCGCGGTAACGCGTTTGCGTAACTGTATGTCGCAAGCGGTTCATCGCTTCTTCCACGAAGAAGGTTTTTGCTGGGTCAATACGCCGATCATCACCACTTCGGACGCCGAAGGTGCTGGCCAGATGTTCCGCATTTCCACACTGGACATGATGAACCTGCCGCGCACCGACAAGGGTCAAATCGATTTCTCAAAAGACTTTTTCGGCAAGGAAGTGTTCCTGACCGTGTCGGGCCAGTTGAACGTTGAAGCGTTTTGTTTGGCACTGTCGAAGGTTTATACGTTTGGTCCAACCTTCCGCGCAGAGAATTCGCATACTACCCGCCATCTAGCCGAGTTCTGGATGATCGAGCCGGAAATGGCGTTTGCCGATCTGAATGACGACGCCAATCTGGCCGAAGCGTTTTTGAAATACATTTTTCAAGCCGTTTTGAACGAGCGCATGGATGACATGCAATTCATTGATGAGCGCGTTGAAAAAGGTGCGATAGCGAAACTCGAAAATTTCATCAAGGCGCCGTTTGAGCGCATTGATTACAGCGAAGCGATAACCCTGCTGCAAAAATCCGGCCAGAAGTTTGATTACCCGGTTGAATGGGGTCTGGACCTGCAAACCGAACACGAACGCTGGTTGACCGAAAAACATGTCGGCCGTCCGGTCGTGGTCATGAATTATCCCGAACAAATCAAGGCGTTTTACATGCGTTTGAACGATGACGGGAAAACCGTTGCCGCGATGGACGTTCTGGCGCCTGGCATCGGTGAAATCATTGGCGGCAGCCAGCGCGAAGAGCGTCTGGACATTCTCGATTCCCGCATGCTGCAATTTGGCCTGGACCCGGCTCATTACGAGTGGTATCGCGACTTCCGTCGCTATGGCACGGTGCCGCATTGTGGTTTCGGCCTGGGTTTCGAACGCCTGATGGTATATGTCTGCGGCCTGCAAAATATTCGCGATGCCATTCCCTACCCGCGCGCACCCGGCACGGCGGAATACTAAGTTAAAAATGGATTCAATCTGGCTTTTTCTTTTTCTCGGATTGACCGGTTCTGCAGGGCCTGGTCATTTCGGATTCCGGGTGTTGGCTTATCGCCATCATCTCGATAAAAAGCATGCATTCAAACCGGGTACTGAAGACGGCGGCATGGCTTATAGCTGGTGGCTGATGTGCTTCGGATATACCAAGTTCAAGGATTCCGGCATGAATTTATTTGCCGGCAATGCTGCCGTAATGGGTTGGATTACGTTGATCGGGATCACCGGCACCGCGATCGCCATTGCACTTAAAAACTGAGGCTTCACCATGTCTGACAATTTCGAAAAAGAACAAAATCCCGATGATTTCATCATCGAACACGAACAATGGTGGTTGACTATTTTTCATCGCCAATTGGTCTGGGCACGACTGCGTGTATTCGATAGTGGCATCGCCCATGTATTCGATTCCACCGGTAGCACGCTTGTGTACGAAAGCCATGAAATTGCGGCCTCTGCGCTCATGGATGCCGAGTTCCGCGCGCTCGACGGCATGGACGATGACGATGCCGAGGAATTCGGTATATTGCTGGAAGATTTGGTTCCGCCGGAAGCCGATGACGACAATGAAATTGTGCCTTACATGATGCGTACATTGCCTGAAAAGAACTAAATGTATTCGCCGAAGTATTTCACTGAAACCGATCTAATCGAATTAGACCGTTTGGTCGAGTGGAATGCATTCGCCAGTTTGATTTCGACTGTCGATGGCCAAGCTTACGTCAGCCACATTCCTGTTCTTTATGCACGTGATGAAGATCAAGTAGTATTCCGCGGCCACTGGGCAAAACCTAATCCGCAATGGAAAGGCGACCTGAATGCATTGCTGATTATTCATGGCCCGAATGCCTATATTTCCCCTAGTTGGTATCCGGACAAGGAGGAAAAAGCTCGGGTACCGACCTGGAATTACGCCATTGCCCATATACGTGGACAGCTTGAAATCACCCATGAAGAAAACGACTTGGCTGCGATTGTTGCCGAGCTAACCGAGACCCATGAAACTAATGTCGGCAGCGATTGGGAATTCGAACCGGAAACCCGGGAAGACCATCGCAAGCAATTAGCCGGCATTGTCGGTTTTCGGCTCGAAGCAAAACAGATTTCGATGAAATTCAAATTAAGCCAGAATCATCCGGAAGCCAATATTGACTCGGTGATCGAACAATTGCCTAACAGCAATCAACATGATGGTGTTGTCATCGCATCAATGATGCGCGAGCAGCTAAACAAATCAAAATCATAAGGGCACGACAATGCAACAACATGCACTGCAAGGAAAAACCGCTCTGGTCTGTGGTGCCTCTGAAGGCATCGGTCGGGCCAGTGCCATCGGGCTGGCCGAACAAGGCGCAAATATTATTTTGTTGGCGCGACGCCCGAAAGTGCTCGATGAAGTCCGCAATGCCCTGCCCCTCGTTGCCGAAGGCCAACAACATCACTACATGATGGCCGATGTTTCGGACACAGAAGGTTTGAAACACAAGCTCGATGACATGCTGAAGGCATTCAAGATCGACATCTTGATCAATAACACGGCTGGCCCGGCCGGCGGTGCTGCTAACACAGCAACTCCGGAACAGTATTTAACCGTTTTCCAGCAGCATTTGATTGCCAACCAGATTTTGTTGCAAGCGGTTTTGCCCAATATGAAAGACCGGCAATGGGGCCGCATCATCAATATCATCTCGACTTCGGTGAAAGAGCCCATCGCCAATCTGGGCGTCTCCAATACGATTCGTGGCGCGGTGGCGGGCTGGTCAAAAACCCTGGCGACTGAATTGGGACCCTTCGGCATTACCGTTAACAACATTTTACCTGGCTATACCAAAACTCAGCGACTGGGACAAATCCTGGAAGAACGCTCGAAAGCCACCAATAAGGCGAGCGAAGAAATAGCAGCCGCAATGCTAAGCACCGTGCCGGCAGGCCGTTTTGCCGATCCTGCCGAAATTGCGGCAGCCGTTGTCTTTCTGGCATCTCCGCAAGCTGGCTATGTCAATGGCATTAATTTACCGGTCGACGGGGGCCGCACACGCTCACTTTAAAATTACAACAGACCCGGTAGTATCAAGAGGCTGTTTAGCCAAAGGATACTGAATGAGTCTGGAGCAACGTCGCGCGCATCGGTACAGCTATTCATGCCAAGTGGTCGTTGCTACCAATGAAAAGTCGTGCATCACCGAGCTCGACAATCTTTCGAAATCCGGCTGCTGCATCAGGAAACCCGCTGACTGGGATTTTTCACCGAACGATGTTTTAAACCTGTACTTCATCATCGATAACGAGGACGTCGTCGATGCCGAGGCCATGTTTGTCTGGGACGATGGCAAGAACATCGGCCTGCAGTACCTGCAGGCTCAGGCAGTGCCTATCCAAATAGTCGATGAGATGCAGTAGCATAGGCATTACATGGCCCTCTTCGAACGCAGAATCGGTACCCGTCACCTGCAACAGGGTCATGCCATGTTTGTCTGTGCGAACAAGGCATTTTTGGTAGAAATTCAAGACATTTCCAAAGGTGGCAGCCAAATCAAACGGCCGCGTTCCTGGCCCTTCAACATCAACGACACCGGCCAGATTTATATTTTTGGCGAACCCGGCCCGGTGCCCACCTATGGCGCCCGCATTGCGTGGTATCGCGAGGAATTCGTCGGCATCGAATTTACCTGATACGCCAAACCTGTCCGGATGGGCCGCTTACAGGTTAATCTAGCGGGATGATAACGACGATCTACAACACTATCGGCAGCAAGCAAGCGCCCGCCCTCGGTGATGTCTGGCTCGATGTTGTAAACCCCGCGACTGCCGAAGTTTTTGTACGCTGCCCCGACAGCGATAAATCAGATATCGAATCAGCCGTTATCGCCGCCCGAAAAGCCTTTCCTCTCTGGTCGCGAATGAGCAATGGCGAACGAGCTTCCTGGCTTAATAAATTAGCGGATGCTCTTGAACAAAACATAGATGCTTTTGCCGATGCCGAAACAACCAACTCCGGCAAACCATTGGCGCTAAGTCGTAATATCGAAATGCCGCGTGCCGTGGAGAACCTGCGTTTTTTTGCCGCAAGCGCTACCCAGTTTTCCAGTGAATCGCATCATGGCCAGGCGGGCTGGAATGTCACTACTCACACACCGCTTGGCATCGTGGGCTGCATTTCGCCTTGGAATTTGCCGCTGTACTTGTTTACCTGGAAGATTGCACCTGCGCTCGCGGCAGGTAATTGCGTCATTGCCAAACCTTCCGAAATTACACCGGTCACCGCCGCGATGCTGGGTGAATTGGCACAGAAAATCGGCTTCCCCGAAGGCGTCCTGAATATCGTGCACGGTCTTGGACATAAAGTTGGCCAAGCCTTGGTGGAACACCCCGATGTCAAAGCCATTTCGTTTACTGGCAGCACGGTCATCGGTAAAAAAATTGCCGCGCACTGCGGTCCGGCATTGAAAAAAGTCTCGCTTGAATTGGGCGGCAAGAATCCCACCATCATTTTTGGCGATGCGCCGAGAAAAAATCTGATCGATACTTTGATGCGTTCGGCGTTTCAAAACTCCGGACAAATTTGTCTTTGCGGTTCGCGAATCCTGATCGAGAAATCCATCTACAAGGAAATTCGCGACGAGCTCGTTACCCGGGCAAAACAGATGCGTGTTGGCGACCCTTCGGACACGAAAACCCAAATGGGCTCGATGATTTCCAAACTGCATTTCGACAAAGTGATGTCGCACATCGCGCTTGCCAAAACCGAAGGCGGCATCCTGTTATCCGGCGGCAACGCAGTCAATCCTAGTGGCCGTTGTGAGAATGGCTGGTTTATTGCACCCACCCTATTCGAGCATCTTGGCCCTTACACCCGCACCAATCAGGAAGAAATTTTCGGGCCGGTGGTCACACTGCAAGCGTTCAACGATGAAACCGAAGCTATCGCCTTGGCAAATGCCAGTGATTACGGCTTGGCCGCGAGTATCTGGACCAGTGACATTCGTCGTGCCCATCATGTCGCTAACGCGGTTGACTGCGGCATTATCTGGATCAACAGCTGGCTTCAACGAGATTTACGCACGCCTTTTGGTGGCATGAAACAATCGGGCATGGGCCGCGAAGGTGGACTGGATGCGATGCGTTTTTTCACCGAAACAAAAAACATCTGTATCGATTTGGGATAAGGCATGCCATTACGACATTTGCTGAAAAACAACAAAGACTGGGCTGAAAAAGTTCGACTTGAAGACCCCGATTTCTTTAAGCGCCTGTCAAAAATGCAGGCGCCAAGATATTTATGGATCGGCTGCTCGGACTCCCGCGTGCCCGCCAACCAGATTACCGGCATGCAACCTGGCGAAGTATTCGTCCATCGCAATATTGCCAATGTGGTGGTGCATACCGATTTAAATTGCCTGAGCACCATTCAATTTGCAGTCGATCTATTGAAAGTCGAACATATTATTGTCTGCGGCCATTACGGTTGCAGTGGCGTGCATGCCGCTCTTTCAAATACTCGAGTGGGACTTGCCGATAACTGGCTGCGGCATATTGCCGACGTATCCAATAAACACGCCGCGTTCATTCAAAGTGCCGAGCTCGACTCTATGCGACATGCGCGTCTTTGCGAATTGAATGTGATCGAGCAAGTCGTCAATGTTTGCCAAACGACGGTGGTGGAGGACGCTTGGGCTCGCGGACAAAAACTCGATGTCCATGGCTGGATTTACAGTTTGCTCGATGGCCGCATTCGCGATTTAAGCATGAGTATTAGTAGCAAGGAACAACTTGCCAATGACTACCCGCTCGCCCTGGAAAAACTACACGACCAAGCCACACCATGAACAATTCAATTGAAACCCATCTCGCACCCAAAGCCGTTGGGCATTATCCGCATGCCCGCAGAGTCGGCAATCTGCTGTTTCTCTCCGGCATTGGCCCGCGCAGCGCCGGCGACAATAGCATTCCAGGCAATGTTTATCGTGATGACCAATCATTGGAAAGTTATGACATCGCGGCGCAATGTCATTCAGTGTTTGCCAATGTACAAGCGGTGCTCACAGCCAGTCATGCGAGCTTTGGCGACTTGGTCGATGTCACGGTGTATTTGACCAATATGGCAAAAGACTTCAAAACCTATAACCAGATTTGGGCCGAATATTTTCCGGACGCCACCTTGGCTCCTTGCCGCACCACGTTGGGAATTACCGCTTTGCCAACGCCCATTGCCATCGAACTGAAATGCACCGCCGTGCTGAAGGATTGATCATGTTGACGCCCGCTTTTAATTTACAAGCCTGGATCGATGAACACCGGCATTTACTGAAACCACCGGTCGCAAACAAATGCATTGTCAATGGCGATTTTTTTGTGATGATCGTGGGTGGCCCAAACCAACGCACCGATTACCACTTTGAAGAAGGTCCGGAATTTTTCTATCAAATTGAAGGCGAGATGGTATTGAAGATCCAGGAAGAGGGGAAATCACGCGATATTCCCATCAAGGCTGGCGAGATGTTTTACTTGCCAGCGCGAATTCCACATTCGCCACAACGCGGACCCAATTCCATTGGGCTCGTCATCGAACGTAAACGCCTTCCGAACGAATTGGATGGCTTGTTATGGTTCTGCGAAACCTGCAATCACAAGCTATATGAAGAATTTTTTGTGCTGGAAAACATCGAAACGCAGTTTCCTGCCGTGTTCGAAAAATTCTACCGTTCCAAAGCACACCGCCATTGTGACAAGTGTGGGCATATGAACCCTGCACCTGAAAAATACACTGCCGAGGCCTAGGATGTTTTCATCGGAATTATTAACCAGCAATTTGCTGTCGCCGGTGGTGCTGGCATTTGCACTCGGCATGTTTGCCCGTGCGGTGCGAAGCGACCTTGAAATACCGGCGGCGATACAATCATATTTGTCTATCTTTCTACTACTCGCTATTGGTTTAAAAGGCGGAGTGGCGCTAAGTGAAAATGCGCCCGCCAATTTACCGCTATTGATTTTGGTTACCTTGCTAGCGGGTATGGCAACGGCGACCAGTGCCTATTTTATTGCGAAGTGGTGGCTTCGCGATTCACGAATCGATGCAGCTGCGCTAGCGGCTCACTTTGGCTCTGTCTCGGCAGTTACATTTATTGCCGCACAACAATTTACTGAGCGTAGCGGCCAATCTGCCGACCCGGTCTTGGTTGCGTTGGTAGTAGCACTCGAAATTCCCGCTATTCTGATCGGACTGGCGCTCGCGAAAGGCAGCGATGGATTGCGCTGGCATCAAGTACGCGAAGTTATGACCGGAAAGACTGCCTTGTTGTTAATCGGTGGCATGGCGATTGGTGCCATTTCCGGCAAGGAGGGCACAGCCCGCGTGGACGCCATGTATGTGCAATTGTTTCAGGGCACGCTGATGCTCTTTATGCTCGATATGGGAATGGTGGCCGCCGGGCAGCTTCGCAGTGTCGGCCGTGAAGCCTTTCGTCTGGCTAGCTATTCGATAGCCGTTCCGTTACTGCATGGCTTGCTCGGCGTCGGCATTGGCCATTGGATTGGCATGAGTGTGGGAACCGCCACGGTATTTGGCACCATGACTGCCAGTGCTTCGTATATCGCGGCGCCTGCGTCGATTCGCGCCTCTTTGCCCGAGGCCAATGTGGGCAGATGCATAACCGCTGCGCTGGGCTTTACGTTTCCATTTAATCTGGCCATTGGTATTCCGGTGTATGCGGCCTTCGCTGCTTATCTAAATACCTGACTGTGTACCTTCGTCGCCCGCAAGCGGCCTCCTACGAATAGAAGATCATTTAAACTAAGCCATGCTAAAAATCGATACCCATGCCCATTACCTGCCACAAACATGGCCAGATCTCGCCACCAAATACGGTGACAATCGTTTTGCCGTGATCCATCAGGGCACCGATGGTCGCCATAATATTTATAAGGATGGGAAGTTTTTTCGCGAGATAAAATCCAATACCTGGGATCCGGTCGAGCGCATTAACGATTACAGCAAATTTGGCGTGCAGGTTCAGGTAATTTCAACGGTACCGGTGATGTTTAGTTACTGGGCAAAACCGCATCACGCCTTGGAACTGCATCAAAGCCTCAATGACCATATGGCAGAGACTTGCCGCACGCATCGCAAGCACTACGCCGGTATTGGCACGGTGCCGTTGCAGTCCCCGCGACTAGCCATTCAGGAGCTGGAACGCTGTGTCGATCAATTGGGTTTGCAGGGCATCCAGATTGGCTCGCATGTCAACGACTGGAATCTTGATGCGCCTGAGTTATTCGATTTTTTTCAGGCCGCGCAAGATCTGGATGCTGCCATTTTGATTCACCCGTGGGACATGATGGCCGCCGAGGCCATGCCAAAATATTGGATGCCCTGGTTAGTCGGCATGCCGGCCGAACAAACACGCGCCGTCTGCGCGCTGATTTTTGGCGGGGTGCTTGAGCGTCTACCGAAATTAAAAGTATGTTTCGCCCACGGTGGCGGCAGTTTTCCCTACACCATTGGTCGCATTGAACATGGCTTCAAAATGCGGCCTGACTTGGTAGCGACCGACAATCACCGTAACCCTCGCGACTATTTCGGTCGAATGTATTTCGACTCCTGCGTACACGACCCACGCGCCCTGCAATATCTGCTCGATACCGTTGGTACCAAGACCGTGATGCTTGGCACCGATTACCCGTTTCCGCTGGGCGAGCAAGTACCGGGCAGCGGTATTGATTCACTGAACCTGTCCGAAGCCGACCAGGAACGCTTATTCCATGGCACGGCCTTGGAATGGTTGGGCTTAAGCAAATCCAGATTCGAGTAAGAAAACATGTCCGAACTTTTTTCTGAAGCCTATGCATTGCAGCAGGATTCGCAAGACGACTTGCGGCATTTTCGCGAGCAGTTTTTTATTCCGCAGCATGATGGAAAAAATCAGGCTTATTTCTGCGGCAACTCGCTTGGCTTGCAACCAAAGTCACTGCCGGCAGCCATGACCGAAGAATTAAACAATTGGGCACAAAACGGCGTGGAAGGCCATTTTCATGGCAAGCACCCCTGGATGCCGTATCACGAATTTGTTCGCGATTCGCTGGCTTCGGTGGTCGGCGCCATGCCGTCGGAAGTGGTCGCGATGAATTCACTTTCGGTCAATTTGCATTTGATGATGGTAAGTTTTTATCGCCCCACTAAAGAGCGTAACGCCATCCTGATCGAAGCCGGTGCATTCCCCTCCGATCGATACGCGGTCGAATCACAAGTACGCTTCCACGGTTTTGACCCGGCCGAAAGCCTGATCGAAGTTGAACCGGACTTGCCCGGTGGTCTTTTCTCGATGGCGCATCTAGAAAGCATCATCGCCGAGCATGGTCAGCGCGTGGCATTGATTCTTTGGCCCGGCGTGCAATATCGCACTGGGCAAAATTTTGATCTGAAAGAAATCACCCGGCTTGGCCATGCGGCAGGATGCGTTGTTGGTTTCGATCTGGCACACGCTGCCGGTAATCTTCCCTTGAACCTACACGACAGCGGCGCCGACTTTGCCGCCTGGTGCAGCTACAAATATTTGAATTCAGGACCAGGCGCCATTGCCGGTTGCTTCGTACATGACAGGCATGCCAATAGCGTACTTCCGCGATTTGCCGGCTGGTGGGGGCACGATAGAAACACCCGTTTCAAAATGGGCCCGGAATTTATTCCAACGCCCGGTGCCGATGGTTGGCAATTAAGTAATCCGCCGATTCTTGCGCTTGCGCCTTTACGTGTTTCACTGGAAGTGTTCCAGCAAGCCGGCATGCAAAACCTGCGTCATAAATCGATCAAACTCACCGCTTATCTCGAGGCATTAATTCGTGTGCAATTACAAAATACACTCAGTATTTTGACGCCCGGAAATCCCGAGGAACGCGGCTGCCAATTATCCTTGCGGGTCAATGCCGGACGCGAACAAGGCCGCGACTTATTTGAAGCCTTGTCGTCACAGGGAATTATCGGCGATTGGCGTGAACCCGACGTCATCCGCATTTCTCCTGCCCCTCTCTACAATAATCATTCGGATGTTTTGCGCTTTATCTGTGCCGTAAAAACCTGGCAGGAATCCCGTCATGCAAGCTGATAAGACAAAAAAAATTACGATCGCAGGGGCCGGATTGGCCGGTGCATTGCTGGCAACATTACTGGCACGCAAAGGCTGGCAGGTTGAAGTTTTCGAGAAACGCCCCGACCCGCGTCTGAAAGGCTACGAGGGTGGGCGATCAATTAATCTCGCCCTGGCCGAACGCGGTCTGCACGCACTGCGTGAAGCCGGTTTGAATGACCTTGTCATGCAACAAGCGGTCATGATGCGCGGCCGCATGGTGCACATGAAAAACGGCGATACGCAGTTGCAGCGTTACGGCAAGGATGATTCCGAAGTTATCTGGTCGGTACATCGTGGTGCCTTGAACATCACTTTGCTCAATGCCGCCGAAGCAGCCGGTGCAAGCATCTTGTTCAACCATCGCATCGACAACATCGACTTCGATAAAAAATCCATTCATCTGATCAATGATGTCGATCGTCGTGCTTCCGCACTGGATTTCGACGTATTGATTGGTGCCGATGGCGCCGGCTCTGGCGTTCGTACAGCATTGAAGCAACAGAATTATTTGACCGAACGTTTTGAATCACTCGGCCATAGTTACAAGGAACTGGAAATTCCGCCCAGTGCTTCCGGCGCATTCCAGATCGAAGCCAATGCCCTCCATATCTGGCCGCGCGGCGGCTATATGTGCATTGCCCTTCCGAATACGGAAAAAACCTTCACCGTCACTTTATTCCTGCCGAACGAAGGCGACCCAAGTTTCGAAACATTGCCCGATGTTGCCGCTGCCCGAAAATTCTTCGAAGACGACTTTGCCGACGCCCTGCCCCTGATGCCGAATTTCGATGAAGACTTCATCAACAATCCGACGTCTGCCTTGAGCACTTTATATTGCGACAACTGGCATCTGGATAGCCGGGTGGTTCTGCTAGGCGATGCCGCACATGCCATGGTGCCGTTTCACGGCCAGGGCATGAATTGCGCGTTTGAAGACTGCCTCGCGCTGGTGCATCACATCGAACAGGCAGAAAACTTTGAACACGCCTTTGAACAGTTTGAAGAGGAACGCAAACCCAACGCGCTCGCCATTCAAACCATGGCGCTCGAGAACTACGTCGAAATGCGTGACCGGGTGGACGACCCCGACTTTCTATTGCAGCGCCAGCTTGAGCGTTTGCTGGCCGATCGACATCCGGGCGTCTTCATCCCCCGCTACGCCATGGTCAGTTTCAGTCGCGTTCCCTATCGTGTGGCTTTTGAACGTGGATTGCTGCAGCGTGAATTGTTAGTCAAGGCAACCGAAGGCAAACAAAGCCTGTCCGAGATCGATGTAACAAAATTTGACGAAAATATCGCCGATTTATTCGCTCGCAGCCAATGAATAGCTGGTTTTTACCTAAACATGGGTTTAGCCTAAAGCGAGGTACTGGGAGTGGTTGCCTATGAAAATGATACTGCTGGCTGAGAGCTCGCAAACGCGACGCAGAGCCTTGTCCGCAGTACTGAGCCATTATGGTTACGGCGTGACTGCCGTGGCCACGCTGGCCGAGGCCTATGACACCCTGCTCAAGGCGCAAATTGGCCATAGCAATCTCGATGCCGTCGTATTGGGCTGGCCGGAATATTCCGAAGGCATTGCCGAAGACGTGTTCGGCTTATTGCACGGCGAGCGCTTCGAACATCTGCCGGTACTGGTCATGGCCGATTCGAGCAATGCCAATGCCGTGAATTGGCGGATGTCACGTCCTCGCACGGCTTTAACACTTTGGTCCGATTACCTGGAAGCACCCAGTGCGATCGATCAATTGCTGCGCCCGACCCAAAGCATCAAACCGGCGCTGAGTTCGCACGAAGAACAAATCAAGATTTTGTTCGTCGATGATTCGGCGACTATCCGGGCCGGCTATTCGAAACTGCTACAAAAACATGGCTACTTTATCGAGACCGCCGACAGCGTCGATGAAGGCTGGAAAAAAGTATCGGCGCAGAATTTCGATATTGCGATCATCGACTATTTGATGCCGGAGCAAAACGGTACGGCCCTGATCACCAAGATTCGTAACAATCAGGAAACCCAGCACATCCTGACGGCCACCATTACCGGCACCTACTCCGACGCCGTTATTTCCGAATCGCTTGCCTGTGGCGCACTCGAATGTCTGTTCAAAAGCGAATCAAAAGACCTGTTACTGGCCCGCATCGCATCGCTGGCCAGAACCATCAATGATCGTAAAGCCATCGATAACGAACGTCGTCGCTTGCAGGGCATTTTGTCTTCCGTCGGCGAAGGCGTTTACGGGGTGGATTCGGACGGCACCATTCAATTCATCAATCCAGCCGCACTGGATTTGCTCGGTTACGCCCATGCGAGCGAAATCGTCGGACAGAACGCATTCGATGCTTTCCACTATGCCGATGAAGATGGCTCGCCGATGCAACGCATGGCGTCATATCTCAATCTTTGTTACACCAATGGCAGCGAAGTCTCGTCCTGGCAAACCATGTTCTGGACGGCTAATAAACGCGGCATTCCGGTCGAATGCAATATCCACCCATTGAAAATGGAAACCGAACTCAATGGTTCGGTGGTGGCCTTCCGTGATATTTCCGCACGCCGCGCCTTGGAAGACGAATTGCGCTGGCAGGCAGAACACGACAGCCTGACCAAGCTTTACAACCGGGGTTGGTTTGAATCGCAACTGGAGCAAGAGTGCAGTAAGGTTCGCCGCACCGGCCAAGTCGCGATGTTGCTGTTTATCGACCTGGATCGTTTCAAATATATCAATGACACTGCAGGCCACGCTGCTGGCGATAAATTACTGGTAGAAGTCAGCCAGCGATTGAAATCGCGTTTGCGCGGTGCCGATTATCTGGCCCGCATGGGTGGCGATGAATTTGCCGTGTTGCTTACCAATGTCGGCACCAGTGATTTGAATACCTTGGCCGAAGGTTTTCGCCGGGTGTTAACTGCATCGCCATTTACCTACGGCGGCAAAAGCTATCGCATTACGCTTTCCGTTGGCTGTGCAAGAATCGACGACACCACCAATTCGCCCAGCGATGCGATGGCGCATGCGGATATCGCCTGCCATATGGCGAAAACATCGGGGCGTAACCAATGCCAGATCTACTCGCATGAAACAGGAAGATTGGCCGCACTGGATGTAGATCTGGGCTGGTCGGTTCGCCTGGAAGAAGCGTTTCGCACCGATCGTTTTGCCCTGTGCTACCAGCCTATCGTGCCATTGAAAGGCATCGAAAACGATACCGTCGGAAACAACAACAGCAAGGATATTTGGCTACGGCAACTGGAACGCAACCCTTATTCCGAAGCCTTATTTGAAGTGCTTATTCGCATGAGAGGCAATCAGGGCGAATTAATTTCGCCGAATGCTTTCCTGCCTGCTGCGGAACGTTTCGGTTTGATGCAGGACATCGATTTCTGGGTGATCAATCATGCGCTGATGGCATTACGCGAGACCCGCGAAAGCCCGCGCCCGATTGGCCTGACCATTAACATATCCGCACAAACACTGGAAAAAGGCGGCATTTCCGATTATGTCACGGCGAAAATCGTCGAATACGATGTCAATCCGGCCGCACTGGTATTCGAAATCACCGAATCACATTCGATCAACGATCTGGAAAGCGCACAAAAGCAATTGTCAGCCTTACGAGCGCTCGGTTGCCGTATTGCCGTAGACGACTTCGGTACCGGATTTTCGACCTTTGCCTATTTACGGCAAATTGAAGCCGACATTCTCAAAATCGATGGCTCGCTGATTCAGGGATTGCCGCACGACAATCTGGACCGGACGATTATCGCGGCGCTGACGTCGATCGCCGAAACCGCCGGAAAAATCACGGTAGCCGAATGCGTTGAAGATGCCTCCATGTTGTTGACGCTCTATGAATGCGGCGTGGATATGGCACAAGGCTACATCGTCGGCATGCCACGCCTGCACCTGCCAAAATCCTTGCCGACACTAGGCACCAATATGTTCCAGGATCAGGCGCAACTGTCGGGCATCTAAGCCGGATCATCGATTTCGTTCCCCTATCAAAAGGACGCAAGCGAGTTCCGTTATATTTTCCACGAACACCCCCGAGCCAGTTAGAATCAATTGCGTAACATTTCTGCACGGCAGAAATCCGATGGTTCAACCAAGGTTCCGACATGGCAAAATCCTTTCTCTGGTATGACTTGGAGACGTTTGGCCGAGATCCCAGACGTACCCGCATCGCCCAATTCGCGGCCATTCGTACCGATGAAGCACTCAACGAAATCGACGAACCAATTTCCTGGTTTTGCCAGCCGGCGAACGATTTACTCCCCTCGCCCGAGGCCGCCATGATCACCGGTATCAGCCCGCAACAGGCCATGCGCGATGGCGTCTGCGAAGCCGAATTTTTCGCCGCTATTCATGATCAATTGGTCACTGCGAACACCTGTGCCGTGGGCTATAACTCGATCCGTTTCGACGACGAGTTTGTACGTTTCGGCCTGTATCGGAATTTCTACGATGCCTACGAACGCGAATATAAAAACGGCAATTCACGTTGGGATTTGCTCGACTTCATGCGGCTGGCACACGCGATGCGACCCGAGGGGCTGGAATGGCCAAAACGTGAGGACGGCTTTACCAGCTTCAAACTCGAGCATCTGGCAACGGCCAATGGCACTCGCGATGGCATGGCGCATGAAGCTTTGTCTGATGTCCGCGCTCTGATCGGTTTGGCGCGCAAACTTCGCAATGCCCAGCCCAAGCTCTGGGATTACTACCTGCAATTACGCAGCAAGGAAAAGGTGATCGGTCTGCTCGATGTCTTCAGGCAAATCCCGGTACTGCATATCTCTGGTCAATTTCCGGCGCAACATCTTTGTGCCGCTCTGGTGATTCCGGTTGCCTGGCATCCAGAAATAAAAAATCGTGCCATCGTATTCGATCTGAGCGCTGACCCGAACGACCTGATTGCACTGGATGCCGACGATATTTCCGAGCGGGTATTTATCCGGCAAATCGATTTGCCCGAAGGTGTTTCGCGCATCCCCCTGAAGGAAATCCATGGCAATCGTTGTCCGGTGGTTTTGCCGCTGGCACATTGTCGTGACGAGGACTTTGCACGCTTGGGCATTGATAAAGAAAAATGCCTCGCCAATGCCGCCTTGATCCAGCAGGCATCCGGCATAGCCGAAAAGGTGAGACAAGTCTTTACCAAGCGGGCCGCGTATGACCCGAGTGATGCCGATGCCGCCTTGTATGACGGTTTTGCCAGTGACAGTGACAAGCGTTTTTTCACGAGCATTCGCGGCAGCTCGCCTGCACAACTGAAAAACTTCCTGTCACCCTGGAAACCGAGCTCACGCTACGACGAATTGTTGTTCCGCTACCGCGCCAGAAATTGGCCTGACAGCCTTTCCATCGAAGAAACCAAGCGCTGGAACAGTTACCGTGCAGAGCGTCTAGGCAGCGAGTCATCACAGTCGGAATACAGTTTCGAAAGTTATTATCTCGAAATCCAAAGATGCCGTGGCCTGGCTAATTCGGAACAACAAAGCCAGCTCGACCAATTGCAGGTATGGGGTCAAAGTATCGAGGCAAGCTTATGAAGTATTTCAGCGAAAAGACGTTCAGGTTTTTGAACAATCTGCACAAGAACAATCATCGCGAATGGTTTACCGAGCACAAAGCGGATTATGAAACCCATGTGAGGCAGCCATTTCTCGCCCTGATTACCGATTGCCAGGCACCATTGGCGAAAATCACTCCGCATTACGTTGCCGACCCTCGCACCGTCGGCGGGTCCCTATTCAGGATCAATCGCGACGCCCGTTTTTCTAAAGACAAATCACCCTACAAACACTTTTCCGGGGCACGTTTCTACCACCAGCGCGGACGTGACAGCGAAGCCCCTAAATTCTATTTCCATTTACAGCCAGGGCACTGCTTCATCGCCGCCGGACTCTGGCACCCAGAACCGGAAACACTGCGCAAAGTCAGGCAATTTATTCTGGACAACCCGGCCAGCTGGAAAAAGGCGGTGTATTCGAAAAAATTTCGCGATGCCTATTCCCGTGAAGCGGAGGCTACCGTGCGTGTTCCGCGCGGCTTTCCCGCCGATCACGAATTTATCGAAGATCTGAAACTGAAAAGTTTCGTCGCCGCGACACCGATCAGCGACGACATTGTCTGCAGCGAGCAATTATTGAAAGTCATTACCAAGTCCTGCCAGGACTTGTCGCCAATGATGGATTATCTTTGCGCGGCGCTGGATCTGGAGTATTGAGCTGAGATTTGCAGGAGGGCCCTTGGGCCCGACATATCCGGGCGGGATTTGTCGCGCTCTTGAGCGCTCCTACGACACTTATCAATGC
Organism: Arenimonas sp.; assembly: GCA_043789195.1. Lineage (GTDB taxonomy): Bacteria > Pseudomonadota > Gammaproteobacteria > Xanthomonadales > Xanthomonadaceae > Arenimonas. Next base: position 20,253 of record JAYWIC010000143.1, read on the forward strand.
ACCCGAAACATCGGTGTAGAACGTGAGTTAATAAAACTACCCAAGCCACTACGACGAACATGCGCCAGTAATTTTTCTTCAATGGCGCGGGATTCGAGCCAGTCATTACGGGTAAACCGGAAACGTTTTTCCTGCTTGCCACGACCTTCTGCTTCTATACGGCGCAGACGACGATAATCATAGAAATTGCTGACTTCACCACGCAATTCCGGCCATGCCGCTTCCATCAAGATGGCATCATCGAGATATCCCACGACAGGCGCATTATTGGGAAACAGCACCTCACGCGACTTGAAATATTCCAGCAAAGTGGCACTACGCCAGGCAGCCACTTCCTCGATTTCCCAATCCATTTCTTTGAACATGGCATTCATCGCTGCAATGCAACGCAGCCGCTCATAAATGCTGACAGGAATTGGCAGGCCATTATTTTCGGCATAGACACCTCTCGCCGTTGTGGCGATCTGGTCGGCGCTGAGTTGTCTACGCTTAGGATCGGTAATTTCCAGCACATTGTTAAAACGGTCCAGACTGTTATTACAAATTTGTAAATTACCTGCCCGGCTGCGCCGATCTTGCTGGTTTTCGACTTCTTGCCATGCCACGGCTAAAGGTAAACGGGGGCTTAAAGCAATCATTGGAGCTCTCCTAGTGGGGTGTGTTTGCAGGTGTCCACTTTGAACATGAATTGGCGTATAAACATGATGTAACTGCAATGCTTGTCATTGGTTTTCATTAGGGCCCCGTCAAGCAGACAAAAGCGGCTTTATCAAAAGGCTACAAAAATGCATGAGCAACAACAGAATGTTGATGTTTATGATTTCGGGGAAGTCCGAGTAGAACTCGCCTCCCACCGTGTATTGCGGAATGGAAAAACCTGCGAACTCGAGCCCAAAGCCTTTGCCGTGCTACAAGTTTTGATGCTGCATGCGGACGAAGTGGTCAGCAAAGACAAGCTGCTTGATGAAGTCTGGGGCCATCGCCATGTCACTGTTGGCGTACTTACCCGAATTATTTCCCAGTTAAGACAAGCACTTGGGGATAACTCAGCCACTCCCATTTATATCCAGACTGTACACACCTTGGGTTATCGTTTTATTGGCTATGCGCAAGCCTGCCCAGACAAGTCGAACGATCACAATGATGCTCCCGCAAAAAACGGCCATGACGGCTCAACTAGCTCGGCAACTGGCCGTCGCATGGCGGATGCATCGCATAAAAAAGCCAATAAGAGCGATTCAACATTGGCTGCCGACCATTACGTGCTGGGCCGTCGCCACTGGTATGAGCGCACTACGGCCAGCTTGTCGATGGCCTTGGATCACTTCAAGAAATCGGTACTGCTGGATCCCACCCATGCGAAATCCTGGTGTGGCATTGCCGACACCTATCTGCTGCTATACGAATACAGCAACTCGAACCTCTCGGATGCCGAACGCCAGGCACGCTATGCCATTTCCCGCGCCCTTGAATTGAAGCCCGACATGGGTGAAGCCTATGCGGCCTTGGGTCTACTGGAAATTCAATTACACCATTACACCGTTGCTATCGCCTTGCTCGAACAAGCTGCGGCTCAGTGCCCTCGCCTATCGTATGTCAATGCCTGGTTGGGTATGGCATTAACCCTGGACGGCAACCTGCAACGGGCAGAAGAGATTGTCGAACAGGCGCTGCAACCGGACTCCGATAATATCGTGCTGTTAACAGCCTTTTCTATCAACCAAGCAATGCAGGGCAATGAGAACAGTGCCGAACAGACGCTGCGGCATGCCTTGAGTATTAACCCGGCATTTCTGGAAATTTACTGGCAGCAAGCTTGGGTAAGAGTGCAATTTGGCCATCTCGCGAAAGCACTCGATGCCCTGAAGTCGGCCAACGAATCGGCAGGTGAAAATGACTGGACTGACCGCTACATGGCGCAACTGTATCTCATCGCCGACTGCCCCGACCAAGCCCTCGAAGTCATCCGAAAATCCACTCATGAGCATTCTTGGCCACTGCTGCAAGCTCGTACCGATATCGATTGCCTTGCCGGAAACTTCAATACCGCCATCGACACACTGAAAACATCCAATGGCGACATCAAACTTCGCAAAGAACATCTCACATTACTTGCACAGTGTTATGCCAGCGCCGGCAGACAGGAAGAAGCACTGGTGACGTTTGAGTTGGCCTATCCGGGAGACCCGCAACGTGGGGACCTGGAGTTGCATCCCTGGGAGTTTGACCTTGGCCTGGGCATACGCGCCAATCAGGTTGCGCTGCTTAGCGTCAAACAACACAAGAGGAATCAAATACTCGATGGTCTGAGAAAACAGCTCGATCACTTGCACGAAGGCGGCATTCGGGTGCCCAACTTGCATTACCAATATGCCGTATTGGAGGCATTGGCCGGCGATGAAAAACGTAGCCTGGCCTTGCTGGATCAAGCGCTCGACGGTGGATTCTGCGACTTGCTTGCCTTCAGGAAAACGCTTGCCTGGCAATCATTTACCGAACGAGAGGCACTGGAAATCCGCATTGAAAGATTGCACGCGCATGTTTTCGACGAGAAGAAGAAAATGTTGCGGATGAATTAATGCTTTCGCTCAATGCAAAAATGCAATGAGGTGATCGAGCTCCATTTCAATGCCGATGGCCTCGCCGATGGCATGGTCATGATGGCTTGGCACTAGAGACAATAATTTTTCGCCACTGGCAAGTTCAAGCGTGTACAAAAACTCGGCTCCGCGAAAAGCTTTCGCTTTGACTACGGCATTTATTGGACTGGCGTCGACATGTTGTATGTCGTCTGGACGGATAAGAACGTCCATTGAACTGCCGGCTGGATAGTCTATTTTTTCCTTGCTGCAAACATGTCCGAGAGCAAATTCGAGACAATGTTCATCGACCAATCTCGCCGGCAGGAAAACGCCTTCGCCGATAAAATCGGCAACGAAACGGTCGGCCGGGCGATGGTACAAATCATAAGGCGCGGCCCATTGCCGGATACGACCTGCCTGCATTACACCTACCTTGTCGGCAACTGCAAATGCTTCGTACTGATCATGGGTGACTAGAAGCGCGGCAGTGCCGGTTTCCTTCAGGATAGTGCGAACTTCCTTCCCAAGCCGTTCCCGCAATTCAACATCCAGATTGGAAAAAGGTTCATCCAGTAATAACAGCTTGGGCTTCGGTGCCAACGCCCGCGCCAATGCCACACGTTGTTGCTGGCCACCGGACAACTCGTGTGGAAAGCGTGTTTCAAGACTTAGCATGCCGACTAAATCCAGCAATTCCGCCACGCGCGATTTCCTGTCGGCAGAATTCAATGCATGCAACCCGAAAGCAATATTGTCACGCACGTTGAGATGCGGAAACAAAGCGTAGTCCTGAAACACCATGCCGATATGACGCTGTTCCGGCGCGACATGATGAGCCTTGCCGGAAACCGTTTTACCCTGGATATCAATCTGCCCACTTACCGGGGTTTCAAAGCCGGCGATGGCGCGTAATACCGTGGTTTTTCCACAGCCGGAAGCCCCCAGCAAACATCCAATCTCGCCGCTATGCAATTGCAGCGATAAATTTTCGAGTACGGTTCTGGAACCGTAGCCCAATGTCATGTTCTCGATCGAAAGTGCGATATCGGATTTCATTATCAATCTTGTTTTCTGGCAAGTAAAAGAACCGGCAACAAGCCGGCTGCGATGATAAACAAACTCGGCAATGCAGCGCGGCTCCACATGCCTTCCGAGGTCATCTCGAAAACACGTACTGCTAGAGTGTCCCACCCGAATGGCCGTGTCATTAAAGTAATCGGCATTTCCTTTATCACATCGACAAATACCAGCAGCAATCCGGTCATGATGCCACCGCTTGCCAGCGGCAAATGCAGCCGTCGAAGTATGGCCCGGGCATTCAGGCCAAGCGAACGGGCAGCATCTTCATGGTGCGGTGTAATCCGTTCAAGTGCGGCATCTATCGGAGAAAAACCCACCACCAGGAAGCGGGCAGACAAGGCCAACAGCATGACCGCCACGCTGCCTTTCAATATGCCAGACGAAGCGACCGAAAATGTCGCCAGCATCGCAATCCATTGATTGTCTAGCCATGCAATCGGTACGAACACACCCACCGCCAACACCGTACCTGGAATCGCGTACCCCAGACCTGCAAGCTGCACAAGTAAACGTGTACGTTTATTCGGATAACGACGTTTAATCAACCCTAGCGCGAGGCCAAAGCCGCAAACTAGAACAGAGGCCAATATCGCCAATAAAACCGAGTGCCAGACGAAGGAAAAATAACGCGTATCCAGATCTTCCGCCCACGCGTTGGCGCACCAAAACAGGAGTTGCGCAACAGGAATTAAAAATGCGACGAGCAATACCGTTGAACAAAATAGAAAGGCGATGCCCGACTGCAAGCGACTCAAGGCGATACGCTGGTGATTACCCGCCTTCACCTGGTAGCGTCTGACGCCACGGGCTTTCTTCTCGATCAGGGCCAACACCAATACGAATAAAACAAGCGTAGATGCCAACTGGGAAGCCGCTGCCAGATTAAACATCGAGAACCAGGCTTTATAGATTGTCGTTGTGACCGTATCGAAATTAAAAATGGACACGGCGCCAAAATCGGCCAGTGTTTCCATCAATACCAAGCTCACACCACCGATAAGCCAAGGCCGCGACATGGGCAGGGCTACCCGCCAGAAACTTCGATGGCGGCTGAGGCCCAGCATTTGAGCGGCCTCTAACGCACGCTGGCCCTGTGTTTCAAAGGCATTGCGCATTAATAAAAAAACATAGGGATAAAACGCCAGCGACATCGCCAGAATCACGCCGCCGGTGGAACGAATGCGTGGAAACCAACTGGAGTCGCCGGTCACTTCACGAATGAAGGTTTGCACGGGCCCGGTAAAATCAAGAAACCCGACGAGTACAAATGCCAACACATACGCCGGCATCGCGAGTGGCAGTATCAAACTCCATCCGAAAAAACGCCGCCCAGGAAATTCGCACATCGCGACCAACCATGCCAATGGCACGCCGAGCAAGATCACCCCGGCACCCACGCCGAAAATCAATATGCCGGTATTTTTCATTACGTTCGGCAAGACGTATTCGCCCAGATGCGCCCAAATATCGGGCTGCGGATACATCCAGGAAGCCAACACCACGCCGAGTGGAATCAGAGTCAACAACGCGATTGGCAAGGCATACAAGACGCCTTGCCAGTTTTTTTTCATGGCCGCCAGACTCTGCAATCAACGATAACCGGCACGGTCCATCAGGCGGGTGGCCGCCGTCTGCAACTTGCCTTCTTCCGACACATTCATCCGGTTGGGTTTATACGGCCCCCAATTTTTGATTAAGGAATCGGGTTGAATTTTTGGATTGGCCGGGAATTCAAAATCCTTGTCGGTATAAATAAATTGCGCTTTGTCCGAAGCCAGAAATTCCAGCAGTTTTTGTGCGCCGACTGGGTTTTTGGCATGGCGCGTTACGCCAGCGCCGGATACATTGACATGCACGCCTTCGGCTTTTTGATTGGCCCAGAACAAGCCGACATTCAGTTGCGGATTCTTGTCTTGCAAGCGTGCAAGATAATAAGTATTCACGATACCGACCTGGCATTGTCCGGCATCAATGGCATTAATCAGCGCCGTGTCGTCGGCAAAAACATCGGTTGCGAGATTGGCAACCCAGCCACGAACGACTAGCTCAGTATTCTTTTCACCATATTTCTTGATCATGCTCGCGACCAAACTCTGGTTGTAAACTTTTTTGCTGGTACGCAAACATAACTTGCCTTTCCAGGCCGAGCTCGCCAGATTCTGATACGTCGAAAGCTGGGTGGGGTTAACGGTTTTTTTGTTATAGACAATCGTGCGCGCACGTACCGACAAACCGAACCATTCGTTTTTCGGGTCACGCAGATAGGCGGGAATATTCGTTTTGAGGGCCTTCGAGTTAATCGGCCTCAAAAATCCTTCCTGGGAGGCTTGCCACAAATTGCCGGCATCGACCGTAATCAGGAGGTCGGCGGGCGTATTTTCTCCCTCAGCCTTGAGGCGTGCCAGCAATGGCCCTTCCTTGTCGGTCAGGACTTTGACTTCGATGCCGCTTTCTTTTGTGAAAGCGTCGAATAGAGGTTTGATCAGCTGCTCATTACGCGCCGAGTAGACGGTAACAGGTTGCGCGCATAGCAATCCAGGGAATACCAAGGCAGCAAAAACAAGCTTTTTCATCTCGAATCTCCAAAAACCGGTAACCGGCTACGAAAAACATTCCCGAAGTATAAATGAGAATGAATCTTATTTGGGAGAAAATCGAGACTGAATGAAATTAGATGTTAGATGCCTGAATTTCGGCCGGCATATTCTCGGCAAGGAAATCGATAAATACCCGCACGGCGGGCAACAGACCCCGACGTGACGGGAATACGGCATGGCAAATGCCCAACGGCAAGCTCCAGTCCGGCAACACTTTTTGCAAGCGCCCGGCTTTCAGATCTTCACAGCAAATGATTTGCGGCAACAAGGCAACGCCAATGCCGCTGAGTGCCGCCTGATGCAACAAGGAAAAGCTCAATGCCATCAAGGACGGATTGATATCCACCTTCTCGACATCACCATTGGCACCGTGCAACTCCCAGCGCTGGCGTGCTTCATCTTCGCTCATGCTGAGCGTGGTGTGCTTGCTGAGTTCTTGGGGGTGCTGCGGGACACCGTTGCGTTTCAAATACTCGGGACTGGCCACCAGCAGCTCGTTGAAATGGCCAAAGCGCTTCAGAATAAAATCAGCATCGGTCGCCAATGAATTTCTGACTCGCAAAGCCACATCAAAACCTTCATTGATAACATCGACACGCCGGTTACTCACATGTATCTGCACTTTTACTTTCGGATATTGCAGCATGAATTTGGGCAACAGCTTGCTCAGGATATCTTCGGCCAGCAATACCGGCGCACTGACTTTAATCAGACCGCGGGGCTCGGCACTGACGCGATCAACTACTTCGCGTGCTGCCTGCGCTTCGGCCAGCATGCTTTGGGCATGCCGATACACATTCTGGCCGACATCGGTGACCGAAAACTTGCGGGTCGAACGCTGTAGCAAACGCACACCCAAATCGGTTTCCAATTGCGTAATACGACGACTTAAACGCGACTTGGGAATACCCAGCGCTCGCTCAGCCGCAGCATAGCCACCGTGCTCGACCACGATGGCAAAAAATTGCAGGTCGTTTAAGTCGGGGTATTTCAAGCAATCACTTCCAGACCGCCCATGTAACGACGCAATACTTCCGGTACCGTGATCGAGCCATCGGCGTTTTGATAATTTTCCATCACGGCTACCAGACAACGACCGACCGCAACACCCGAACCATTCAATGTATGTACCAGCTCGGGTTTGCCGGTGGCTGGATTACGCCAACGGGCTTGCATACGACGGGCCTGGAAATCACCGCAATTGGAAATCGAGCTAATTTCGCGATAGGTGTTTTGTCCGGGCAACCACACTTCGAGGTCATGCGTCTTGATGGCCGCAAAGCCCATGTCACCGGTGCAAAGCAATAAACGGCGATACGGAAGCCCGAGTTTTTCAAGCACGGTTTCGGCATGACGGGTCATAGCATCGTGCACGGCAAAACTTTCATCGGGGCGTGCGATCGCCACCAATTCCACTTTTTCAAATTGATGTTGGCGAATAAAGCCGCGCACATCGCGCCCGTAACTACCGGCTTCGGCACGGAAGCACGGTGTATGGGCAGTCATCAGCATCGGCAGGTTTGCATCATCGACAATTTCATCGCGAACCAGATTGGTCAGCGTTACTTCAGACGTCGGAATCAAATAGCGTTTGCTATCGCCCACCATCGTGCTGAATAAGTCTTCTTCAAATTTTGGCAGCTGCGTCGTACCCTGCATCGAATCCGCATTCACCATCAAAGGCGTATTCATTTCGGTATAGTCGTGTTCGTCGGTATGCAGGTCGAGCATGAATTGCGCCAATGCACGATGCAGACGTGCCAATTTTCCACGCAACACGGTAAAACGCGAGCCGGATAATTTTGCACCCGCCTCTGCATCGAGCCATTTATGGCGCTCACCCAATGCAACGTGATCTTTCACCTCAAAATCGAATACGCGAGGCGTACCGAAAATTTTCAATTCGACGTTGTCGCTTTCATCATTGCCAATGGCCACTGATTCATGCGGGATATTGGGGATGTGCAGCGAAATGGTTTCGATCTGTGCCTGCACTTCCTGCAAGCGTTGTTCGGAAGCTTTCAACTCATCGGCATAAGCCGCGACTTCTGCCATCAAGGGGGCAACATCTTCGCCCTTGGCTTTCGCCATGCCAATCGACTTGGAACGCGTGTTGCGGAGATTCTGCAATTCCTGGGTGCGTGTCTGGATTTGTTTGCGTTCGCTTTCGAGTGCTTCAATCGCCACCACATCGAGATCGTATTTACGTGTCTCTTTCAAGCGAGCAGCCGTTTCAGCCAGTGAGTTGCGCAATAAATGGGGGTCTAACATGGAGTATTCCAGAAATGAAACAAGATGCCCCATTATCGCTGGGTTGGGTCTACTGGCGCAACGGAAACCAGCGCTTTTATGGGCCTGATAGGGGCCCGATTGTCTTTCTGGGGCCCGGGAAAAACATATTGGTGCTTTGCTGGTATTCCCGATAACCCGGCCGCTTTTGTGCCGAATAATATTCGGAAGGAACGGCTCCGGAATAATGGGTCAGGACGATGTACATCACATAGGACAGATAGACGAGAATGACGCCGAACCCCAGGGTCTGCCATAGAGGAACGTCGGTCAACGCAATCAGTGATGGAATCGAGCTCAGAACGAGCGCATTCCAGACCATCCATTCACCAAAATAATTGGGATGCCGGCTATATCGCCACAAGCCCTCTTCGCAATGTTCACCCTTGCGTTTTTCCCGCTTCATGCGCAGGCCAAAGCGTGCTTTCTGGGCATCGGCAATAAATTCGAAAAGGAAGGCGGCCACCCATAGTGAATACCCCGCCATTTCAAGAATGGACAATTCCGGTGATGAATGACTCGCCTGCAGAATGGCCGGCAATGCCAGCACCGACATATTGGCAAATCCCTGGCTGGCCACTTCAAACAGCATCGCCGGCTTTTCCTGCCAGCCACGACGCTGCCAACGCAGACGCTGGTATTGATAACGCGGCAATTCCTTATTGAGATAGCCGAGTTTCAAGCCGATTAATGCCATCGCCGACATGCGGCCACCGGCAAAAATATAAAGGCCGGCGATGATGCCGCTTCTCAGGGTGATTTCCTGGGTGAACAACAAAACCTGTATCCCGATTAATAAAAGGCCAAGAGGCCATGCCACATCGACGTAGGACATGCGACCGGTTCTTAATGCCGGAATGATCGTAAACAGCAAAAAAATAAATGTCTGAATGATCACATTGCCCAAAGTGAAATCACGCAACTGCGGCATCGAGAGCATCAGTAGCAGACACGCCAGATAAGGAAGGCTGTGCAAAAAATGGCTGGCGTATTGTTTCATTTATTTTTCTTAACTGGCGTTGACGCCGGAGATCATTTCAGCCGATCTCGCACCCAGCCACACAAGAAATAAACCGGCGATCAGGCTAATCAGCAAATACATCAATGCCTGACCATGTTTCTCTGCTCGAAAATGCACAAGACATTCCAGCATCAGGGCGGAATACGTCGTCAAGGCACCCAGGACACCTACCATCAGAAACGCGCGCCAATGAAGCGCGTTCGCTCCACGATTTTCCAACCAGATATAAAGATAACCAGCAGCAAATGATCCCACCAGATTCACGATCAGCGTTCCCCAAGGGAGCCCCTGACTGAGATGTTTCAAGGCATAATCACCGACCACCAAGCGCCCTGCCGCACCCAAGGCGCCACCGGCCATCACCAGCCCGAGTATTGTCCAATTCATTTCCCGTCTCTCGCCTTGATGCGGGCTTCGCGTAGTGCATCCAGTTTTTCTTTCAGCTTGATTTCCAGACCACGATTGACCGGTTCGTAGTAAACCCGCTCACCCATCGCGTCGGGAAAACCGGTTTGATCCAGCGCAACCCCGCCTTCGACATCCGGATCGTATTGATAGTTTTTGCCGTAGCCGATTTCCTTCATCAATTTCGTCGGCGCATTGCGTAGATGCAACGGGACTTCCTGCGTTCCTAAATCACGCACATCTTTTTGTGCCGCCTTGTAAGCGATATAAGCCGCATTCGATTTCGGACAGGAGGCCAAGTAAATCACCAACTGCGCGAGTGCCAAATCGCCTTCCGGGCTGCCCATGCGGTCGTAGGCTTGCCAGGCTTCAATCGCCATTGGCAAGGCGCGCGGATCTGCGAGGCCGATATCTTCCACCGCCATCCGCGTTAAACGTCTCGCGAGATAGTGGGGATCGCATCCACCGTCCAGCATTCGACTAAACCAGTAAAGCGCTGCATCCGGATTCGAGCTTCTAACTGATTTATGCAATGCGGAAATCTGATCGTAAAATTGCTCTCCACCTTTATCGAAACGCCGGGTGCGGTCGGCCAGTACCTGCGACAACATGGCTTCGGAAATTTCATTGTTTTCGCTGGCTGCCAATTCGGTCGCAATTTCCAGCAAGGTCAAGGCACGCCTTACATCGCCATCGGCTGCATCAGCAATCAGTCGCAAATTCTCTTCGCTGATTTTGATGTGATGCTGTGCCAAACCATGCTCGGAATCATTCAAGGCACGATGCAAGGCACCGACAATATCTTCCACACTGACCGATTCGAGAACATGCACGCGGCATCGGGACAATAATGCGGAGTTCAATTCGAAACTCGGATTTTCCGTAGTGGCGCCGACGAAAATAATCGTACCGCGTTCGATATGCGGTAAAAAAGCATCTTGCTGGGTTTTATTAAAGCGATGGACTTCATCGACGAATAACACCGTACGCCGGCCTTCATAAAAACGGCGTTCGGCTTCGGCCAATACATTCCTGACTTCAGGCAAGCCAGACAAGACTGCCGATATCGCCTTAAATTCCGCTTCGGCATGCTTCGCGAGCAACAGGGCCAGTGTCGTTTTGCCGCAACCTGGCGGCCCCCACAAAATCATCGAGTGTATTTGCCCGGCTTCGACCGAGCGACGCAAGACCGAATCGGGGGCCAATAATCGGGGCTGCCCGACCATGTCACCCAATGATCGCGGTCGCATACGTTCCGCTAGCGGTTTTAGCGCTTCATTGGGTTGAAACAGGGATGCCGTGGGTTTATTTTTTTGCACGGATCATTGTAGGTCGGGCACCGGCCCGACACAAACGCTGCGAGAGATAAACTCAGCCTTGAGGCAAGTGTGTCGAACCGGGGCCCGACCTACGCTGTTTTTTCTTTCAACAACACTTCCAGAATCTTGCTGATGGCGGCAAATGCAAAGGCACCGGTGATATGGGTGGCAGCGCCGAGCCCGGCACCGCAATCGAGTTTCATGGCGGCGTCTGGCCCTAATTGGGGCCGTATGCCGCAGACGCTGCCATCGGCTTGTGGGTACTTGACGTTTTCCAGCGAATAAATCGCGGATACGCCGAAATAGCGTTGCGGGTTTTTCGGAAAATTGAATTCGGCCCGCAGTTTTTTCCGAATCAGGGCGAGCAAAGCATCGTGTTCGGTCCGCGATAAATCACGGATGCGTACTTGGGTAGGGTCGGTGCGTCCGCCTGCCGAGCCACAACAAACTACCGGAAGCTTTCTGCGCCGGCACCAGGCAATCATTTCTACTTTGGTACGAAAACTATCGCAGGCATCAAAAACCAAATCGTAATTTTTATCGAGTAGCTCGGCCATATTCCGGGGCGTCAAAAAGCTGGCAATGACATCGACTTCGATCAACGGATTGATGGCTTTGCAGCGCTCTGCCAGCACTTCTGCTTTTCCACGACCATACTGCCCTTCCAGCGCGAACAACTGGCGATTGGTATTGGAGACACAAATATCATCGGCATCGATCAGCGTGAGTTTGCCAATGCCGCTGCGGGCAAGCGCTTCTACCGCCCATGAGCCGACGCCACCCAATCCAATGATGGCAACATGCCGATTTGAAAGTTTTTCCACGCTGCCGGTGCCGTACAATCGTTCGATGCCGGCAAAGCGTTCAGTCAGTATTGGATTCATGGGCTCTATTCTAAGGTCTTTCGATGCCCGATACAGGGCGCACAACGAAGGAAACACATGCAACGACTGATAGTCATGCTGGTTTTATTGGCACTGGGTGCCTGCACCACCTCACCCAAACGCGTTGAAACTGTGCCGCCGGCAAAGCCGGCCACTCCTGCACAATTGAGATGTATCGATTGCGGAGTTGTACAAGACATACGATCGGTCACCAGTGCCGAAACTGCCCCTGCAAAAAAACCGGCGCTCAGCGGTATTGTCGGGGCGGTGGTGAGCAAGCCGACAGCATCCAAGCCTGTTACGCGATACGAAATACTCGTGCAGATGCTCAATGGGAAAAAAGTGCTGGTGACTCAAACCATTTTATCGACGGGGCTCCGCATCGGCAGCAAAGTAAGAGTCAGCCAGGGCAGGATTCTTGCAGTTGGCCCCTAATTCTGTAAGGCTACCGGCTGACTAGAAATAAGGCCGTGTCGATGAAAAACTTTGTAATTACTTTTGCAGTGGCATTTGTACTCGGTATTGCACTGACCGCGATCGGCATGAATTACTTGAACAAAGGGCCCAATTACCCGAAAGGCGTCATGACCGTGATGGGCATGAAAATGTCGGCCTTGAAAAACAATATCCAGCAAAATCGTTGCGCCCCGACCGATATCATTCCGCATCTGCAAACACTGCGATATGTCGGTAATGATATTGAGGCGGCCTTCGGTGAAATGAGCGACAACGATCAGTTCATTCGGTATGCGAGCGATTTCCGTGCCACGGCCGACAGCGCACTGACTATGCCACCCGCCAATTGCGCAGCCGCCGAGGCGGCCCTGAGTAAAATGGGCAAGGCTTGCGAAAATTGCCATAGGGATTACAAAAACTAGGTCGATTATTAACTTATTAATAACAAAAAGGCCCATTTATGGGCCTTTTTAAATGAGAAAAGTGTGACCGAGCCATCTCTACATCCGGATGCGGCAATGCAACATGCAAACCCCGTCACACTGTTGTAACGTCAGTCTGCCCGTCAGCCACGGGCACTTTTTTTGACCACTCTCCCGGGGACATTCATGACAATTCGCCATCGCAATATCGTGCTTGCAGCAAGTTTGGTTGCACTCACAGGTTTCGCATTTACCGCTCAATCTGCCCGTACCATCCCTTTCGGCAATCCATTGCGCATCAGCGTCAATGCCGAAGTCGGCAATGCTGGGTTAGTTCAGTTCAAAGTCACCAACACGAGCAAACAAGCCATTAAAGTTCCTTCCTGGCAGTTGCCTTCTGGCGCTTTGGACTCCGACCTCTTTAGCGTTTATCTCAACGGCAAGAAAGTCGAATACGTCGGCAAGATGATCAAACGCGCTCCGCTGACCGATGCCGATTTCATTACCTTGCGTGCTGGCGAAACAAAATTGGTCACCGCCGACCTGTCATCGGTATATGACATGACGGCAGACGGTGAATACTCCGTCAGCTTCAAGTCCTACCTACAAGGTGCCAAGACCGAAAAAGGTCAGGCCCTGACTTCGAATAACGGCCGCATGGCGCTGTTGCAATCCCCTTCAACGCGCATGCATGTTGACTCAGCACTTCCCATCATGAATTTTCAAGAAAAAGCCAAGCCAGGTAGCGGCTCTGTCGTTATTAACGGTGTCACCTTGGCGGGTTGCACCACCACACAGAGAACCGACGCAGGTAATGCTGTGGTACAGGCCCGTGCTTATACCCAAAACGCTCTCAACTATTTGAATGCCGGCACCACTGGCCCACGCTACACCACATGGTTTGGCAGCTACACCAGTGCAGGCTATGGCACCGCTAAATCGCATTACGCCAGTATTGATACAGCCATGGATCTAAGCGGTGGCCAAATCAAGATCAACTGCGCATGCTCCGGCAGTGAGTACGCCCACGTTTATCCTAGCCGTCCTTACGAAATTTTCGTTTGCCGTGCCTTCTGGCCGGCTCCGATGACAGGCACCGACTCCAAAGCCGGCACCCTGATTCATGAAATGAGCCACTTCGACATCGTTGCCAATACCGATGACGTGGTCTATGGCCAAACCGGTGCGAAGAATCTGGCTATCAGCAATCCTACCGATGCACTTCGGAATGCTGACAACCACGAATACTTCGGCGAAAACACTCCTAACCAGAACTGATCCATTTCCGGTTTAAATTAAAAGACCCGCTTCGGCGGGTCTTTTTTATGCGCAAAATTTACGCGAGATCAATCTGCATTCGCTATGCTTGGTCTACTAAACCTCTTGGAACTTCTATGCCCGGTATGGAAACACAGGTTCTTTACATCATCGCAGCCGTTTTAATCATCGTTGGTTTACTGGGCACTGTCTTACCCGCTCTGCCCGGATTGCCCTTGATGTTTTGCGGCATGTTGCTCGGCGCATGGGCTGGCGATTTCGAAGAAATCAGTGTCTGGACAATAGTCGTGCTTGCGATTTTGATGCTTATCTCGATAGGCGTTGACCTTCTGGCGACCTTACTGGGAGCAAAAAAATTCGGCGCCAGCAAAAAAGCCATGCTCGGCGCAGCCATTGGCACATTCGCAGTATTTTTCTTCAGCATCCCCGGCCTGATCCTGGGGCCATTCGTCGGTGCCATTATTGGTGAAATGATGGATGGCAAGGAATGGCGTGCCGCTACCAAGACCGGGTTCGGCACCTGGCTTGGCCTGGCCATTGGCACAGCACTTAAACTTGCACTCGCGGTTTGCATGCTTGGCATATTCGTCATGGCTTTGTTTATCGATTAGAAATACTCGAATTACAAAGCCCGGAGCGTTTCCATCGGCGGAACCTGGGTCACTTTGCGGGTCGCCCAGAGCCCGGCGATCAAGGCAAGACTGCAGCCACCGAGCACACCGTAGGCGATCAAGGCATATTCAAAAGTCCACGGCAGATTGAAGACCTGCTCTGATATCAAACTGGCGATTACGCTTGCCGATATCGACGCAACTAATCCCGAAAGAAGACCCAAACTGGCGAACTCGGTGGCCTGAGCTAATCGCAATTGTATTTTTGAAGCACCCAAAACCCGCATGACGCCCGCTTCGCGCATACGCTCGTCTTGCGATGCTTGTACGGCAGCCAACAACACCAGCAAGCCCGCCAATAAGGAAAAGTAGAAAACCGATTCCACCACGCGGCTGACTTGATCAATCGTGCTGCGAACCTGTTTCAATACAGCGTCGACATCAATCACCGATAAATTCGGATATTCGCGTACCAATTTGTCCATGGCCGCCTGTTTTGATTCCGGTACGTGCATCGCCGAGATATAACTTGCCGAAAAACCTTCGAGCCCGCCCGGTGAAATCACGACGAAGAAATTAGGTTTAAAGCTTCCCCATTCGACTTTCCGCAAGCTGGTGAT
>JAYWIC010000144.1:0-8662 GCA_043789195.1 Arenimonas sp.
CCGACTTTTACGTCGATCTCGCCTGCTTCGGTACGGAACTGTTCGATATCGATAACGCCTTCGGATTTCAGGCCTGCATTCACAACGATAACGTCGGAACGGATTTCTACGATAACGCCGCTGACAATGGAGCCGGGCTTGAGTTTTGAAAGCGCGTGTTGGCTCGCTTCAAACAGTTCTGCAAATGATTCGGTAAATGATTCTGTCATGGTTGATTGCTCAGTTGAACACACGGGCTGCCGATGAAATAAACGTCGGGCCCACCTGTTATGTGTGGTTTTGCCACACGTTAATAAACTCACACCACGATGGCATGAGAGTGTTGATTCTGCTGTTGAGTTTTGCTCGTTTAAGCAGCTAAAGAGATGAATCAGCGTGGTCGCAATGAAGCTGGCAACACCGCTAAAACACGTTCAATGACTTCGGTGATCGGCATACCGGTGGAGTCCAAAATGACCGCGTCTTCGGCGGGCTTCAGGGGCGCCACGGCACGTCCGGCATCGCGCTCGTCGCGAGCGGCAATTTCGTGCAGCAGACTGTCAAGATTAACTGAAACCCCTTTGTCTTTCAACTGCTTATAGCGTCTTTTCGCTCTTTCTTCGGCGCTGGCGGTCAAAAAAACTTTGTATTGGGCATCCGGAAAAATCACGGTTCCCATGTCGCGTCCGTCGGCCACCAATCCCGGGCTTTGGCGAAAACGCTTTTGCAGGGCAAGCAAGGCGGTCCGAACCGGCGGATGTGCGGCAATGGCCGACGCAGCGGCAGCGGCCGTTTCTGTTCGCAATAATCGGGTGGCATCTTTGCCATTAACAAACACGTGCAGATCACCTTCGTCATTACTTTCAAAACGAATTTCGGTGCGCTCGGCACAATGTGCAACGGCTTCGGGGTCGCTTAAATCGATACTTTCCCAGGCAGCGGCGAGACCCACGGCGCGATAAATGGCACCAGAGTCCAGATAATGCCATTGCAGCCGCTTGGCAACTGCCTGGCTGATAGTCCCCTTGCCAGAGCCCGACGGGCCGTCAATAGTGAGGACTGGAATTATCTTGATCATATTGAGAGTTTACTGAAGATTTAGCCCGAAACCCACTGATTTTGATAAGCCTATGAAGTTGGGGAATGAGGTTGCGACATTGTCGCAATCAAGGATATGTACCGGTCCGACAGCCAATTGTCCGGCAATCGCCAGACTCATCGCAATGCGATGGTCACCCTGACTGTCGGTTTCACCACCCTGCAAAATTCCGCCCTGAATAATGGCCCCATCAGGGGTTTCGGTGATCAAGACACCCAATTTGCGCAGGGCTTCGCTCATTACCGCGATCCGATCGGACTCTTTCACCCGCAATTCTGCAGCGCCGGAAACACGGGTTTCACCTTTCGCCAAGGCGGCGGCGACGAACAAAGCAGGAAATTCGTCGATCATGTCAGGTACAACGGCTTCTGGGATATCAACTCCCGTTAAAAGCGCATGCTTAATTCGTAAATCAGCCACCATTTCACCGGCTTGTTCACGGCGATTTTGTTCCTCGATATTGGCGCCCATCAATCGCAAGGCAGCCAACAGTCCGGTGCGGCGGGGATTCATGCCAACCGATTTAACCAATAAATCCGAATCGGGAATTAGGCTCGCGGCGACAATAAAGAAAGCGGCCGACGAGAAATCCGCCGGAACTTTGATATCGGCTGCCTGCAGACGGTGACCGCCACTCAGGCGGGCAAAACCTGGCCGAAACTCGATTGGCCAACCGAAGGCTGCCAGCATCTTTTCGGTGTAATCACGGGTCGGATGTGGTTCATAGACCGTGGTTTCACCTTGGGCGTAAAGACCGGCAAAAAGGATCGCGGACTTAACTTGGGCGCTTGCTACTTCTGTTTTATATTCAATGCCTTGCAGTACCATGTTCGAGCTAATTATCAATGGCGGAAAACCGCCTGACTCGGATTGAATACTGGCACCGAAATGCGACAAGGGCTCAATGACTCGCCGCATCGGACGCTTTGAAAGTGAGGCGTCACCTACCAGTGTCGATCGAAAACCCTGCCCCGCTAGCAATCCCGTCAACAAACGCATCGCAGTGCCGGCGTTGCCACAATCGAGATCTTCAGAACTGGCCTTGAGGCCATGCAAGCCAACGCCGTGGATAATACGTTCGCTGGGCGATGGAGTTTCAATTTTGACGCCCAATTGCTGAAAAATGCGCGCGGTCGCCAGTGTGTCATCACCTTCGAGAAAGCCCGAGACTCTGGTAACACCCTCGGCAATGGCTCCCAGCATAATGGCACGGTGCGAAATGGACTTATCACCAGGCACGGTGATTTCACCACTCAAGGCCTGGCCTTTGCTTGCCAGCCAAGTCAAACTCATGCGAGCACCTCGTCCATGATTTTCAGTAACTGCCGATTCTCGTCCCGGTTACCCACGGTAATGCGCAGGCAATTGGGTAATCCGTAACCGCGCATGGGTCTCAAAACGACTGCTTTGGCAACACATTGCGCTTCAATATGGATCGAGTCCTTTTGAAAATCGACCAGAATAAAATTGGTCTGGCTCGGGCCGCATTTCAAACCGCGATTTTCAAACTGTTCGAGTAGCCATGCCCGTTCGACAGCGTTTTTCTCGATGACCCATTGCAAATGGGCTTCGTCATCCAACGCGGCTTCGCAAGCCGCCAATCCCAGCAAATTCACATTGAAGGATTCACGGACACGCTCCATGACGGCAACGCATTCCGCCTGGGCAACGATATAGCCGACTCGCAAGCCGGCTAAACCATATGCCTTGGAAAATGTACGTGTGACAACCAAGTTTTCATATTGATTGAACAACGACAAGGCCGATTTCAACTCTGTAATGGTGACGTATTCCAGATAGGCTTCGTCCACCACCACCAATACATTGGTGGGCACGTTCGCCATGAAACCGGCAAACGCTTCACTCGAAAACCAGGTGCCGGTCGGGTTATTCGGGTTGGCAAGGTACACCAGCCGTGTTTTTTCATTGATAGCGGCTGCCAATGCATGTAAATCGTGGCCACGCGCTTGTTCGACATCGCTCGCCAAAGCATTCGCAACAACCAACTCTGCGCCAGCACATTGGGCTGCCAGCGCATACACGGCAAAGCCATATTGCGAAGCGATAACTTCGGTTCCGGGTCCTGAAAATATCTGGGAAATCATCATCAGCAACTCATGCGAACCATTGCCGAGCAAAATTTGCTCAGGCTTGATCGAGTGCTTCGATGCAAGGGCATTCTTCAGATCGGCGCCCAATGGATCTGGATAGCGATGCAAGGCATGCAAATTATCCAGAATCACTTCGCGAGCACGCGGACTGGGGCCGTAGGCGTTTTCATTAGAACCCAGCTCAACGAAAAACTGTTCGGAATATTTTTTCCGCAGGGACACGATATCGTGACCGGGATCGTAGGCGCGCAAACGTTGAATGCCTGCCTGCGCCAGGCCTTGAAAATCCGGCGCAGCCATTACACCAGCGCGACCGGATAGGAGCCGAGAATCTTGATCATCGCGGCATATTTACCCAGCTCCGATAAGGCACGACCGACCTTATCGTCATCAACATGTCCATTTACATCGATAAAGAAGGCGTATTGCCAGCGGCCGGTATGCGCTGGACGCGATTCGATGCGGTTCATGCTGACGCCGTATTTCGCAAATGGGCTGAGTACGTTGTAAAGCGCACCGGGCTCGTCATTGACATAGACCAACAACGATGTCCGGTCATGACCACAAGGCGAAA
The DNA here is from genome assembly GCA_043789195.1 of Arenimonas sp. GTDB lineage: Bacteria > Pseudomonadota > Gammaproteobacteria > Xanthomonadales > Xanthomonadaceae > Arenimonas. The sequence continues at coordinate 3,764 of JAYWIC010000144.1, forward strand.
ACAATTCGCGACCCAGCACCAAAAAACGAGTGGTATTGTCCAGACGATCTTCAATCGGGCCGGCAACGACTTTTAGTCCGTAGACATGCCCGGCAGATTCGCCGGCGATGGCCGCGGCATCGTCGGAATTTCTGGCACGGCGTGCGGCTTCGGCATTACTGGCGACCGGAATTTTTTCGGCATTTGGCAGATTCTGGCGCAACCAGGCCTTGCATTGCGCCAACGACATGGGATGCGAATAGACGCGTTCGATTTGATCGAGCTGACCGAGCCGAGATAACAGATGCTGATGCACGCGAAGTTCGACTTCGCCGCAGATCTTTATTTTCGACGTTAGAAACATGTCGAGCGTGGACTGAATCGTGCCCTGTCCGGAATTTTCGACTGGTACGACACCAAAATCGGCATGCCCGGCTTCCACTTCTTCAAAGACTTCTTCAATACTCGATAATGGCAACCCGTGAGCCGAATGCCCGAAGTGCTTAAACATGGCCTGCTGTGAAAAAGTGCCCTCTGGGCCCAGAAAACCCACTTTCAAAGGTTCCTGTTGCGCGAGGCAGGCTGACATGATTTCACGAAACAAGCGGACCAATACTTCATCGGCCAAGGGGCCGGAATTACGGTCCAGGACTTTACGCAGTACTTGAGCTTCTCGTTCAGGGCGATAGTAATCAATGGCGGCCTTGAGCGGACCTTTTGCCTTGCCCACTTGCTGCGCCATTTTTGCGCGGTCTGCAATTAGGCCTTGAATCTGCAGGTCGATACTATCAATGCGTTCACGCACTTCATTTAAGGCCAGTGTTGGCACGCTGGCCTTTTTTTTAACTGCAGCGACAGGCGTTTTTTTAGTCGCTTTAGTGACGACTTTCTTATCGGTAGTTTTTTTGGTTGCCATTTTGATTCTTCTTGTACTTCTAGGCCCCGGCTACTCCAGCTTCGCTGCTAAAAGCCGCCGGGGTGACGACAATTATCCGTTGCGTTTAGCGAAATCCTGCATGAAATCCACCAATGCCTGCACACCCGCCACCGGCATGGCGTTGTAGATGGAAGCACGCATACCGCCCAATGCACGATGACCCTTAAGGCCAAGCAAACCAGCCGCATCCGCTTCTTTCAGGAACGGCTTATCAAGATCGGCATTTGGCAATACAAAAGGAATATTCATCCAGGAACGGGCATTTTTCTCGATGTGGTTGGTATAAAAACCGTTCGAGCCGTCAATGGTCGAATACAGCAAACGGGCTTTTTCGGCATTCTGTGTTTCCATCGCCGCCGCGCCGCCTTGCTCTTTCAGCCATTGCAGGACCAGGCCGATGACATACCAAGAGAAAGTCGTCGGTGTATTGAACATCGAATCATTCTTGACCTGGTTTTGTAGTTCGAAAATAGGCGGCAAATTACGGCCATGCTTGCCGAGCAAATCTTTGCGGACAATCACGATGGTGACGCCGGCAGGGCCGAGATTTTTCTGGGCGCCGGCATAAATGACGCCGAATTTCGAAACATCGACCGGACGCGACAAAATATTCGAGGAAAAATCAGCCACTAAAGGAACATTTCCCACATCGGGCGTATCGTGAAATTCAACGCCATGGATGGTCTCATTGGGGGTGTAATGCACGAACGCAGCGTCTTTTGTCAGCTGCCAAGTATCTCTGGAAGGTATCGAACGATACGAACCTTCTTTCGCTGATGCCGCGACATTGATATTGACCGAAGGCTTCATATTCTCCAGTGCTTTTTCGCCCCAATGCCCGGTCATCACGAAATCGACGGTTTGTTCGGGGCGTGCCAGATTGAGTGGCAAAAATGCAGACAAAGTGGTTGCACCACCTTGCAAAAAAAGCACGGCATAATCGTCGCTAATTCCCATCAGATCTCGCAGGTCACGCTCGGATTGCGCAGCACAGTCGATAAATGCCTGCCCACGATGACTAAGTTCCATCACCGATGCGCGTTCGTTTTTATATTCCAGCAATTCCGATTGAACTTGACGTAAAACAGCTTCCGGCAGTGCGGCTGGTCCAGCACTGAAATTAAACGCGCGCGACATAAATAATCACCATGAAAAGTTAGCGGGGAAAGAGAAGAGCAATCAACACTATCACGCTCATAGGCAAGCGCACACCCTATTTTCGTCCCATTTCAGCTCTTATTTTCAAACATTTTATAGAGCCTTTGCTCGAAATCCAGAGCCGGCAAAGGTTTGTCATACCAGAAGCCCTGGCCTATTTCGCAGCCCATTTCCAGCAGCAACTTGCGCTGGCCTTTTGTTTCAATGCCTTCGGCGGTTAATACAAGACCGAGATCTTTTGCAAAGCCGATAATCGTTTTAACGATGGCGCGATGCCGGTGGTTACTTTCAAGATCGCGAATAAATACCTGATCAATTTTCAGTGCATCAAATGGCGAAGCTGCAAAGGATTCCAGCGAGGAATAACCGGTACCAAAATCATCAACTACCAATCCAATCCCAATGTTTTTAAGGTCCATCAAACGCTCGACGGCCATCCCGCGTCCTTCACGGAATACATTTTCCGTGACTTCAAGCCGCATAGTACTGGGCGGCAACACATAACGCTCGAGTACCGATCTGACTTCTTCGATGATCTCGGCCGAGGTCAATTGCTTCTCGTCGACATTGACGTTGACGAACAAATCATAGTGTCTCGGGAATTGTCGTCGCCATTGCGAAAGCTGAAACGCAGCCTGCTCCATCACCCAGGCATCCAATTGGGCAATTAATCCTGTCTCTTCGGCAATACTGAGAAAATCATCCGGCATTAGCAAACCACGGGTCGGGTGCTGCCAGCGAACCAAGGCTTCAGCTCCCAATACTTCGCCCGTTTGCAAATTCATGATCGGCTGGTAATGAAGCACGAATTGATTGCGCTCGAATCCCACCCGGAAATCATTATCGAGTTCAAAACGCTGCTTCGCCTGCTGATGCATTCGGTCGTCAAAAACCACGAACGCCGACTTACCCGCCGCCTTGGCTCGGTACATCGCGGTATCGGCATCCCGGATTAATTGGTCCGGTGTCAGATACTCGTCGCGACCGACCACCACACCGATACTCGCCTTTGAAAATACCGACTGTCCACCAACATCGAAGGGCAACTCGAAAACCCGTAAAACCAGCCGGGCGAGCATTCTCGCCTGAGCCTCATTGCAGGTACCCAGTGGTAAAAGCGTAAATTCATCACCGCCATAACGGGCAATAGTGCACAAACCACGTAATTGGCTTTCAAGCCGCCGTGATATCTCAATTAACAAACGGTCGCCGGCGTTGTGACCGAGACTGTCATTGACCCATTTAAAGCCATCCAGATCCAGAAACAAGATGGCGTAATCGTAATTTTCGGAGGCAATCGCCGAGCGGATTCTGTCGGCGAGTTGCAAGGTAAAATACATGCGATTGGGCAAGCCTGTGAGCGCATCGTGGGTAGCATGAAAACGTAGTTTTCGCTCGGCTTCACGTTGCTTGGTGACATCCAGCATGGTGCCGGTGCGGTGCCGTTCTCCATCCAGCATCACCTCGCCGATACTGGCGTGAACAAATAATCGCTGCCGGTCTTTGCGAATCAGGCCAATATCGTACTCCCGGTCCACCGGCTCATTGGCCTGTAATCGACTGAAGCGAGCAAGCACACCTTCAACATCCTCCGGCGCAATGAATTCCAGAATCTGCTTGCCAAGGACTTCGGACTCTGCATAGCCCGTCATATTCAGCAAAGTCTGATTGCAATACACCAGTTTTGTATCTTTCAGGATAAACACACCCACCTGGCTATGCTCGACAAGAGTGCGGTATTTACTTTCCGAACTGGCAAGTGCTTGCTGCATGCGCTGTTGCTCGTCCACATCCACTAATGAGCCGGCAAAGCTGCTTGGGTTGCCGTGTTCGTCACGAATCAACCGGACACTGGCACTCACCCAGCGACGTTCACCATGGCTGTCGACCACTTGAATAACCTGCTCGCTGAAACCTCCCTGGGTTTTAGCCAAGTCGGTCAGATACTCCCGCTGTGCAGGATCGGCATAAACTTCAATCGTTTTTTTAACTTGCTGTTTCAGTGCCTCGACACTCTTGTACTTCATCATCTTTGCCATCATGGGGTTGGCACTGAGTACCGAGCCATCCAGGGCGCTTTCAAAAAGCCCGCTTGGTGCATTTTCGAATAGCTCGCGGTAGCGCCGTTCGGCTTCCTGCAATACCGTGACATAACGACGCTCATCGGTGACATCGCGCATCGTGCCAGTCGAGGCAATGGCCCCGTGATAATCCACCGCCGCCGCCTTGACTTCAAACAAACGCACGCTACCGTCCTTGCGTTTCATGTGCACTTCATACATTTGCAAGCCACGAAAACCCGACTCCCTCGAGGCCTTTCTTTGAGCCTGGTCGGCGATATCTTCGGTGGCAATGAGTTCCATGTAACTCATTCCTACCAGCTCATCCAAGGTGTAACCCAGTGCGTCAGCAAGCGTCTTATTGGCAAATTTCACGACCCCCTGCTGAATCAGGTAAACACCATCGCGACTATGTTCCAGCAACGCCTGATAAAGGGCCTGCGACTGTTTGAGCGAATACTCTGCCTCGACTTGATGGGTTATATCGGTGATCGAACCTTCCTGAAAGATCAATTGCCCATCATGGTTATAGATATTACGAATGTTTTCGTTTATCCAGATGATGCTGCCATCCTTGCGGTACACCTGAAGACGCACATTGCTTGCGCGCCCATGCTTGTCCAAGTCTTGATAAATCTCGCCAAGACGATCAGGTTCGACATAAATAGCACGCATGCTGCGTGAAAAAGTAGCCAGAAATTCCTGTGGGCTTTCGTAACCGAATATTCTTGCCAGCGCCGGGTTTGCCTCAATGAAGCCACCCGT
>JAYWIC010000145.1:0-2433 GCA_043789195.1 Arenimonas sp.
CGCTCCAGCGGCACATTGAATGTGGCGTGCCAATCGATCTGGGTAGTGCGTTTGCTCGCCGCTTGATTGGCCGATTCGATCTTCTGTGTCAATAAGCCACGAAGATTGTAGTCGGTGTCGGTGGTGGTGCCAGCAAAGTCGGTTTCGATATCGGTCTTGCCATTGGCATCGTAAGTTCGCGCAGCAAAGTTCGTACCGCAGGCTGGGCAAGCCGCGCTCATCGAAGTGATTTTTTTGACGCCATTAATGAGAGAAAAACCGTAGGTGCGCGTTTGGCTGTAGGGATTGGTGATGGCAGTACTGCCATCGGCATTGAGCACGAGCGATACCTTATCGATGCCAGAACCCGGTGAGCCATGCTCGCTGCTGATTGCAGGGCCGCCTGGGATATGTTGCCAATTCAAAAACTGGATGCCGCGTTCGTCAAACAAACCCGTCAATTGATAGGTCGAAGCATTGGTGCCATTACCATATTCATAACGACGATAGGGATTGTCGGCTGCATTGGCAGGCGTTGCATCGGGGTAAATTGCACGCTCCAACATGCCGTTCGCGTCGTATTGATACCTGATGATTTGGCCATCGGGCAAACCGACCGTTGTTAAGCGGCTTTTGCGATCAGTATTGCTACTGCCCGTCGGAATACTCGCAAAATACTGATAATGGAACGTGAGCGTGCGGCCTTGATCATCAATCACGGCGCTCAGTTCTTCTAGCGTATATTGCATGGTCAAAACTCGACCATCACGACCCTCTATACTCAGTAGCGAACCTTCTTCGCTATAGCGTTCTTTGGTATCGCTATTATCGGTGTAAAGCCACCCACCGCCGACGCTGTGCTCCAAACGCTCCGTAAAGCCTGACTCTGGTGTCCAAACACCGTCCACAAGTCTGAAATATTGACGGCCGCTATCAGGACGATTCAACACCGCAGTCGTCAATGAGTAGGCGGGATTGTCGACATAGCTCAATGAGCGATCATAGGTGTGCCGCCAATTGTTACCCAGAAGACTCTGTGCACGATGGGTAGCGCTAATATAAAAGCGATCAAAACTCAAATCCGAACCGGAGGAGGAATAGTCATGCTCGACTTCATTTTGATAGCCCATGCCCGTGTGAATCGGCAAAGTCTGGTTCTGATAATCAGGACATGTGCCATGGCAATCGTTCTTATCGGGTATCGGAGTATTTTCTGGGGACCAACAAAACCCGACCGCTGGATAAAAGCTGGCTGGACAACTTAGATCACGACTTCTTGCAACAAGAAAAGCATGCTCCCAAGGCGAGTCACATCGGGGAGGAGTAGTTCCAGTATAGAGGCTGCCACCTTTTGCGCGGGCATAGTACTTGGCACCTATTTCTATGTGTACGCCATATGATGAATCTCCGTAAGCGAAATCGCCCCAATCGGATGGTGAATTATTGGTAAAAGTTACACAGGCCCTTGGAAAAGCGTTTAGATAATCAAGCCCGGCGTTTATAGCAGACTGTTCCGAAGCGTGGCTGTAAGTCGCAACGCCACTGAAATAATTTGGCCAGCTTTCGACATATTCGGTATATTTCCACGGACCAATAATGTAGTTGGCTTGACCTGCATTTGCACTTTGCGCGGCTAACGCAAGCAATAGCAACAAGAGAAGTTTGAATCGCGTCACTGGCCCCATTGATGGTTTGCCAGTCAAAACAAAAAAGCACTGCATCTGCAGTGCTCGAATGAATTCATTTAAGCGCGACACGCTTTCGCGTGAGCCATCCAGCGGCAATCGACAATATTGGGTTGCGCCCAGCGGGCGGCTTACTGCATGTCCATCCATGGCGTCCTTATCCTTTATAGATCCGCGTGTGCTTGCGGTAGTGAAGCTTCCTGTACTGACACCCTAATCGTGTCCGAGGCGATTGTCCACAAAAATGTGACGGCTGGCACATAAATCAAGAACTGGGTCTGGAGGATGCTCATCAACATTTCGTCATCGCACCGAACTTGTTTCCAGAAGCCTGAAGCCTATCCACGAGCCGTCTATGCGCCTCAGTGGCGGTGCTGCCCGCGCCCTACCACCCATCTGGCTCTGGTTCAAAACCCGGAGTCAGGTTCGGCCATTCCAAAGTCCTCCCAGGGTCGGGGCCCGCCCTCAGACCAAAATGCATCGCCTACCGCCCCGGTCTGACACCCCCCATCGCGGCTCCCGCCGCTCCCACAAAAGCCATCGCCCCGCAGACGGTTGAGGCAGCGGCGCGACGCATCTGTCGTCGTTTGGCGACATCCACCACTCAGCCCCTCCCGCACTGCAACAAGGCGTGCGGCATGACTTCCGGCCCTGAGCGTCGGCATGGCAAAGGACTACCGTGCGATCTGCTCGCCATCCGGCGCAGGAGCCTGCTCATGTTCATTCGACTCGCTTTGATGGCCGGGCTTGCCGGCCTGTCCGTGCCGGC
>JAYWIC010000146.1:0-35512 GCA_043789195.1 Arenimonas sp.
CTGAAGAACACCAAAACCGCCGCAGAAATGGCGGGGGCCATGTTGATGTACGGCACCCCGACCATGAGCCGCGAGCAGATTGCCACCACGTTCGACAAACTCAAGGCAACCGTCAGCATCACCGGCGATGCCGACAGTGCAAGAGTCACGATTCTCTCGACGCGCACAAACCTGCCCGAAGTCATGAAAATCGTGCAGGATTTGCTACGTAACGCCAGTTTTCCGGAAAGCGAATTCGAACAATTACGGACACAGGCAATCACCGGGATTGAATCGCAGCAAAGTGATCCCGAGGCCATCGCGGGTAACGAACTGTCGCGTCATTTCAATACCTTCGCTAAAGATGACCCGCGTTATGTCGATACCTTCGCTGATTCGATTGCTGCCATGAAGTCCGTGAAGCTCGTCGACACCAAAGCATTCCACAAGGATTTTTACGGCGCGGCAAATGCCGAGTTTTCTTTCGTGGGTGATTTCGATTCGGCGGCGCTGAAGGCCCAGATTGAAAATTCCTTCGCCAGCTGGAAAGCGAGCAAACCTTACGCACGTCTCGAAAATCCCTACCAGGCCGTGGCAGTCGTCGATAAAACCTTTGAAACCCCCGACAAAGCCAATGCACTGGTTTTGTTGCGTTCGGGTTTCGCCATGAACCAGGACAATGCCGACTATCCTGCCATGTTGATCGGCAACTACATTCTGGGCGGAGGCGGGCTGAAGTCCCGCATTGCCGATCGTATTCGCCAAAAGGATGGCCTGAGTTACGGTGCAGGTAGTCAGTTCGATGCCGGCGTACTGGATGCCAATGCCTATCTGTTTGGCTATGCCATTACCGCTCCGGAAAATGCGGCGAAAGTCGAAAATGCCTTCCGCGAAGAAATCGCCCGCATATTGAAAGACGGCGTGACCGAAGTCGAAGTGACCGATGCCGTTACCGGCTATCTGAAAGCACGTGAAAGCCGTCGTAACGATGATGGCGGCGTTGCCAGCAGTCTGGCCGATCAGGCGTTTTACGGCTTTACCATGCAGCGCGTGATGGATCTGGAAGCCGACATCAAAAAACTGGATGTCGCCAAAGTAAATGCTGCCCTGCGTGCCTACGTGAAACCGGAGTCGGTGAGTTACTTTGCCGCTGGTGATTTTGCCAAGGCCGCCAAGGCTCCGGCGGCTGCCGCACCAGCCAAGTAATGCCGTAGTCAGTATCACAATGTTATAAAGACGGGCGAGAAGTTTCTCGCCCGTTTTATTTTTAGCCATGGAGTTATATGCGCACGATTATTTTGCTGGTATCAATCGGCATGTTGTCTGCCTGCACCTTTGTGAAAATGGGGCCGGGCGGCGATGCGATTAAAGTCGCGCCAATGTCGAAAGACTTGGGGGCTTGTGAGAGGCGTGGTGAAATTACTGTCTCGGTAAAAGACCGTCTCGGCCCATATGAACGCGACACCTTGCGCGTCAAGGACGAGCTGGAAGTATTGGCCCGCAATGAAGCTCCCGGATTGAAAGCCGACACCGTGCAGGCGATTGGACCAGTCAGCGACGGGACGCAGAAATGGAATGCGTTTCGATGCATTGGTTCCCAGACTTCCCATGATGTCGAAAGCCCCGATAAAGCGGTCACTCAGCCTTTGAAAGATTAATCATTGCCCTTCGGGAGTATCTCGCTATGCGTTTTACAGGAAGACTGAAACACCTCGCAGCAGTTGCCTTGCTGTCGCTAGTTGTGATGCCGGCTACGGCAGAGTCACCGCTTAAAAAGCCGATGGCATTTTATGTCGGCTATGAACTCACGCTTGCGGCGGATGGTTCGATCGAAAAGCTCGCACTCAAGGACAAGAAGCTCAGCCCGCTAATCACTGATTTTCTGGAAAAATCCGTTCGCAGCTGGAAGTTCACGCCCGGCAGCATTGCGGGAGTTCCACAACGTACAGAATCTGCGTTATGGCTGAATGTGGAAGCGATACCCCGGGAAGACGGGAATTATGATCTGCTGATTGCCGATGCCAATACCGGTGCATTCGGTACAACTGCGATGGCTCCTCCGACATATCCCAAGGATGCACTAGTGCGAGGCCAGGAAGCGGTGTTGCGCATATTGGTTTCCTACGATGAAAACGGAGTCGTGACCAAAGTTGAACGGGTTGGCAAGCTGAGTACACGTGAGGAAAGGCTCATGCGTCCGTTCGAGCAAGCCAGTTTTTCAGCCGCTGGAAAATGGCGATTTAACCCGGAAAAAGTGGGTGGCAACGGTATCGCTGGAACCAGCATCGTGCCTATCAGGTTTTGCATGGTCGAAACCAATTGCAATTGGTATCTGACCGGAACAAAGGAAAAAGAGAAGCTTGCACGTCAGCTCGCATCCCAAGTCTTGCTCGGTTCCAGCCAGGTTTCCATTCAAAGAACCAGCCAGCTGAATTAATGGTGATTGTGTCTTCCAGGGATTTGCCAGTCGGCAAGCGTTTCAAAGTAACCACTTCCGGCTGGAAGTCACCGTGAAAACAGTGATTTAGCGCTAGTTTTGCCGTGAAAACAACGATTTAAATTGAGCCCAAGCCCCAAACAAGGTAACTTAGACGGGTTTCCCCATCAGGTTTACCATCATGTTGTTTCAACACGTTGCCATTGCCGGCCTTGCCCATATCGACCCGCCGCTGTCGCTCAGCTCGGAAGAGATCAATAACCGACTGAGAAAAACCACCGATCGCCTCGGCATCACCACCGATGTTTTGCAGGATATTGCCGGTATTTATTCGCGTCGTTTGTGGGACGGTGAAATGGCGATTGCCGATGCCGCCGTATTGGCTGCGGAAAAAGCGATTCTCGATGCCGGTATTCCGCGCGAAAAAATCGGCTTACTGGTGAACACCTCGGTCAGCCGCGACTTTCTGGAACCCTCAGTCGCCAGCATGGTGTCGGGTACTTTAGGTCTGAGCGATCAATGCCAGAACTTCGATGTGGCCAATGCCTGCCTCGCCTTCTTGAATGGTATGGATATTGCCGGCCGCATGATCGAGCGTGGCGAAATTGATTACGCTTTGATCGTCGATGGCGAAAACACCAATATGGTGTACGAAAAAACTATCGAACGCTTGAATCGCGAAGGTATTACCGAAGCGGAATTTCGCAGTGAGTTTGCGTCGCTGACATTGGGTTCCGGCGCTGCTGCCATGGTATTGACCCGTCGTGAACTCGCACCGGATGCGCCTTTGTACAAAGGTGGCGTCACCCGTGCTGCGACCGAGTGGAACAATCTGTGTCGCGGCAATCTTGACCGCATGGTCACCGATACCCGCATGTTGCTGATCGAAGGCATCAAGCTGGCACAAAAAACCTTTGATGCCGCCAAAATTGCCTTGGGCTGGGCAGTTGAAGAACTCGACCAGTTCGTCATTCACCAAATCTCGCGCGCGCATACCGAAGCCTTCACCAAGGCTTTCGGCATTGATAAAGAAAAAGTACTGACCATATTTGCCGAACACGGCAATATCGGTCCGGCTTCGGTGCCGATTGTTCTCAGCAAGTTGCGTGATCTGGGCAAACTGAAAAAAGGCACCCGGGTTGCCTTACTCGGTATCGGTTCGGGCTTGAATTGTTCGATGGCCGAAGTGGTCTGGAACGAACCGGAAAAAAAACCAGTGGTGTAATAGATGGATACAAAGCCAGGTTCCTTTAGACAAAGGGACCTGGCTTTTTTTATGGCCAAATTGAAAAACGAAAAAAACACTATGACCGACACAACTCTTAGCCTCGAACAGTCACGCGTGCTTGCCAAAGGCCCGTTTCCGGACTATTCGTTTACGCCCAAAAGCTTTAAGCAACCCAGTGGCCTCGTGCAAAGCTATCTCGATGAAGGTCACGGCGACGTTGTCGTCATGCTGCACGGCAATCCGTCCTGGTCGTATTACTGGCGGCATCTGGTGCTGGGCTTGAAAGAAAACTATCGTTGCATCGTGCCCGACCATATCGGGATGGGTTTGTCCGACAAGCCGAGTGATGAAAATTATCGCTACACCCTGCAATCACGTGTCGATGATCTCGATCGTCTACTGGACTCGCTGAATCTTGGCGACAACATCACGCTCGCAGTGCATGACTGGGGCGGCATGATCGGTTTTGCTTGGGCGCTCAAACATTCCAAACGCATCAAACGTATTGTCATCTTGAATACCGCCGCATTTCCGCTGCCAAAAACAAAAACCATTCCGTGGCAATTGAAACTCGGCCGCGACACCCTGCTCGGTACTTTGCTGATTAGAGGCCTCAATGCCTTTGCCGGTGGTGCGGTCCGCGATGGCGTCGTGACCAAAATGCCGAAAGACGTTGGCAATGCCTATGTCGCACCGTTCGATTCCTGGGCCAATCGTATTTCCACTTCGCGCTTTGTGCAGGATATTCCACTGAGTGCGAACGATGCCGCTTGGTCATTGGTCGATGCTTCCGAAAAATGCCTGAACCAATATGCCGACCTGCCGATTTTCATCGGCTGGGGGCTGCAGGATTTCGTGTTCGACAAACATTTTCTGAAAGTCTTCCAAGATAATTTTCCCAAAGCCGAACAACATATTTTCGAAGATGCCGGCCATTACGTGCTGGAAGATAAATATCAAACGCTGGTGCCGGCAATACGGAAGTTTCTGGAAGCCAATCCTGCCGTCTAATTTTTGCAGGAGGCCGCTTGCGGGCGACTGCGGCGGCTGATCTCAATCGTGCCCAAGGCCCCTCCTACACGTCATAATCAACGCATGACTGACACCTGCAACATCACCGCCGTTCTATCGAAAATCGCCAGCGAGCGGCCCGAGCAAATCGCGATGCGCTGTCCGGGCTCTCGTGGTGCCGATGGATTTGCCAATTACGACTTAACGCTGACGTATGCCGAACTGGAAAATCGCTCGAATGCGATTGCGGCAGGCCTGAAAAAATTCGGCATTACTCGTGGCGTACGTGCCGTGCTGATGGTCCGACCCTCGCCGGAATTTTTCCTGCTGATGTTTGCCTTATTCAAGATCGGTGCGGTGCCGGTGCTGGTGGATCCGGGCATTGCCAAATCGGCTTTGAAAAAATGTCTGCAGGAAGCCAAGCCGGAAGCCTTTATCGGCATCTCGATCGCGCACGTGGCAAGAATCATTCTGGGCTGGGCGAATAAAACCAATCGCATCAATGTAACGGTCGGCAAGCGCTGGTTCTGGGGCGGCAACACCCTGCATGAAATCGAAGCAGAAGGTAGGAACGCCGACAACCAGATGGCAGCAACGCAGCCGGATGATGTAGCCGCGATCTTATTTACCTCGGGCTCGACCGGTATTCCGAAAGGCGTGGTGTATCGTCACCGGCATTTCGTCGCGCAAATTGAATTGTTGCGCGAAGCCTTCGATACTCAGCCCGGCGGCGTCAATTTGCCGACGTTCCCTCCGTTCGCACTTTTCGATCCGGCATTGGGTTTGACTTCGATCATTCCGGATATGGACCCGACCAAACCGGCATCGGCCGATCCGAAAAAATTGCATCACGCCATCAACAAATTCGGCATCGATCAATTATTTGGCTCGCCCGCATTGGTCGCCGTGCTGGCGAAATACAACCAGAAGCTGCCGAGCATTTTGCGGATCACTTCCGCCGGCGCTCCTGTACCTGCCGATGTGGTGTCGAAAATGCGTGAGCTGTTGCCGGAAAACGGCAGGCTCTGGACGCCGTATGGCGCCACCGAGTGTCTGCCGGTCGCGGTGATCGAGAGTCGTGAATTGCAAACCACCCGAGAACAAACCGAGCAGGGCGCTGGGACCTGCGTCGGACGTCCGATGTCGGCAAACACCGTTCGCATTATCGAGATTACCGATAATGCGATTGAACATTGGCGCGATGGTTTGCAGGTCGAACCCGGACGCGTCGGTGAAATTACCGTGGCGGGCCCGACCGCCACCGACGAATATTTCGCACGACCGGAAGCCACCGCCTTGGCAAAAATTCGCGAACGCCTGCTCGACGGTAGTGAACGAATTATTCATCGCATGGGCGATCTCGGCTGGATCGACGAGCAAGGACGCCTCTGGTTCTGCGGCCGTAAATCGCATCGGGTCGAAACCGCGCGGGGTCCATTGTTTACCGAACAAGTGGAACCGGTTTTTAATACGCATCCGAAAGTAAAACGTGCTGCCTTGGTCGGTGTAGGCAAGTTCGGTCAGCAAACGCCTTTACTCTGTATTGAGCTACATGAAAAAGCATCGTTGCAGGAACAAGAAAATATTAAGCGAGAACTGGAAAAAATCGGCAACGGATTTGTACATACCGGTGTTGTCGAAAAATTCCTCTTTCATCCCGGCTTTCCGGTCGATATTCGCCATAACGCAAAAATCGGGCGCGAGAAATTGGCAGTGTGGGCGGCGAAAGAAGTTTGCTAGGGTTTTCCTGTGACGCACGAGAAAACGACGTTGTGACTAAATTAAAGTAGAATCGGACTCGGCGGCATTCATTTTTATGTTCAGCTGCATCATCGGCAAGACAAAAAGAATAATGACAAAAAAATATTTTAAAACATTGTCGTCGCTGGGTTTGTTCGCCGTCGCAACAGCGGGATTCTCGCAAGAGATGCAGGTTGCCGAGAGAAGAATTCCGAAGCTTGAAAATCCGAACATTGTCATTGATGCGAAAGAGGAAGAAGCAGCATGGAAGTCGGCGTTTACTTCAGCGCTGGCATTTGAAGTTTCACCCGGCGATCTGCAAAAAACCGACATTAAAACGCAGGCTGCAATATTTCACGACGGCGAATTTCTCTATGTCCTGATTAAGGCATTCGACAGCAACCCTGAAGCTATCAAGGCCAATCAAACCCAGCGCGATGCGGTAAGTGATAGCGATGACTCCATCAGGGTTTCCATTGACCCGCAGGGAAATGACCGGCGCGCGTTCAATTTGCAGGTGAATGCGGTCGGGGTTCAGGAGGATTGGATCAGCAGCAACTTCGGCGATGACTCCTATAATTGGAGTGGCGAGTGGCAATCGGCGGCCAATAAAAATGCCGAAGGCTATTTCGTCGAATTAAAAATTCCGTTCGCGACTTTGCAAATGCAACCGGACAAAGCGGGCATCGCACAGATCAAATGGAATGTACGAAGAAACATGGGGCGAGGCCGGAATGAAAGCCTTTCGGTAGCCGCCGTTGATTTCAAGAAAACCTGCGTGGAATGCCAGTTTGTACCGGCAACACTCAACGGTGTGAATGCACCTACAGCGCAATTGCGCCTAAACCCCTTCATTGTAGCTTCGCAAAGTTATGCGAGATCAGACTCTAATGGTGAGTTGGAAGCCACCGAGAACAATGCCGATATCGGCCTGGATGGTGTCTGGAAATTTTCGCCAAAAGACAAGCTGGTGTTTGCCTTGAATCCCGATTACTCTCAAATTGAAGCCGATAGCATTCAGTTTCAAGTCAATCAGCGTTTTGCACGCGGACTATCCGAACGCCGCGCATTTTTCAATGAGGACAGCGGCTTTTATTCCGGATTGCTGTACCTGCTCAATACCCGTTCTATGGCCGACCCGGAATATGGTTTGCAATATATTCGCCGCGACGGCAATTTAAGCCTTGGCGCGATTTATGTGCAAGATGCGGCCACTTCCTTTGTTTTGCCCGGGCTCGATTATTCGCAATCGGTTTTTTTCGCGGATAGTTCGCAAGACTTGATCCTACGAAGCACCTACAAGACAAATGATAAATTCCAGATTGGCGGCATGGCCTTATTTCGCGAAGGCGAAAATGGCTATGGCAATCGGGTGTTGTCGGCGGACATCAATTGGACAATAAGTGACAAGCAATCGCTACAGTTGCAGGTGGCTAATTCCAGTACGAACAATTCACAGGTGTTGCAAGATCAATACCTGTTGCCTGACCAGCAGCAAGGAAATTCGATAGAAATCGATCATCAATACAGCGGCAAGTATTACTCCGCTTACACCTTTGCAAGTGCCCTGGATGAGAATTTTAGAGCCGATTTGGGTGGTATTAATCAGGTCGGGCTCTGGCGTTTTAACCATGGCTCGTCATGGCAATACAAGCCCGGCAAAGCGTCAGCCTTTGAATATTTGAACACGGGTGTCAATGTATCAAACTCTGCGGCGCTGTCAGGCGCGCAGCTTGGTTCTGATACGGGTATATTTTTTAATATAGGATTAAAAAATAAAACCAATATCGGCGCGGGCCTGACAAAAGCAACCGAGTATTATGAAAACATAGCCTTCAAGGGAAGCTACTTTTACGCCTATTGTGGCTTCAAACCGACCAATAATCTGAATGTTTCCATCAACATTGGCCAAAGTGATTCTATTGATTATGCCAATCTGATTCCCGGCAAAAATGAAAGCATCTCGCTCTATGGCAGTTACAGTTTCAAATCAAAATTGGAAATGACTGCAAGCGTCGGGCACTCGCAATTTAAAGCACCCCTTGGCTTGGATTATGCCTATAACAGTGGCTACTTGAGCGCCAATTACCACCTGAATTTGAAGCATCATTTGAAACTGATCGGGAGTTACGGCGGCTTCACCGATTTCACACTACAGCCTGCCCCCGGGGTTTCAAATAAAAGTCAGGCAGCACAGTATCAATTTTCATATCAATACAAACCTTCCGCATTCAAGTATTTTATTGCCGGAGTATCGGGTTCGGCAAATAATGCGCTCGATGCCAACAAGCTAGAGACCAGCCGGATTTATGCTTTCAGTAAACTGGTCTGGGATTTTTGAGATGATAAAAGCATGAAAATTCTAGTAACCGGCGGCGGCGGTTTTTTGGGCCAGGCTTTATGTGCTGCATTGAAAGAACGCGGCTACGAAGTCACCAGTTTCCAGCGGACGTTTTACCCGGCGCTAGAAAAAATGGGTGTGCAGCAAATTCTCGGTGATCTGGCTAATTGCCAGGCGGTGATGGATGCCTGCAAAAATCACGATGCGGTTTTCCACAATGCAGCGAAAGCCGGTGCGTGGGGTAGCTATAAAAGTTATTACGATGCCAACGTAATCGGCACCGATAATGTGTTGGCAGCCTGCCGCGAACACGGTATCAAAAAACTCGTTTACACCTCGACCCCGAGCGTGGCCCATGCCGGTCGTACGCCGGTCGAAGGCGGCAACGAAATCAACACGGCTTACGGCGAGAATTTCAAGGCACCGTATCCGGCGACAAAAACCATCGCGGAAAAAAATGTCATTGCCGCGAATTCATCGACAGTGGCAACGGTGTCGTTACGGCCGCGGTTGATTTGGGGGCCGGGCGATACCCAATTGCTGCCACGTCTGGTTGAGCGCGCGAAAGCCGGTCGCTTGAAGTTTATTGCCGGTGGCCTGAATAAAATGGACACCACCTATATCGACAATGTGGTGCATGCGCATCTGCAAGCTTTCGATCATCTGGATATCGGGTCTGCTTGTGCGGGGAAGGCGTATTTCATTTCCAATGGCGAGCCGCGCCCAGTGCGTGAAACCGTCAATGACTTATTGAAGGCCGCTCATGCGCCGCAAGTTACGGGCAGCATTCCTTATGGTCTTGCCTACGCTGCCGGTGCCGTACTCGAACTGCTTTGGCATACATTGCCATTTAAAGGCGAACCGCCGATGACCCGTTTCCTGGCCGAGCAGTTATCAACCCCGCATTGGTATGACATCTCGGCGGCAAAACGCGATTTCAATTATGTGCCACAGATCAGCACCGAAGAGGGCTTGAAACGATTACGAGCCTGGTGGGAAGCAACACAAGGCATTCCGTAGGAGGGCCTTCTAGGCCCGACAAATCACGCCAGATCTGTCGCGCTTGACGGACGCTCCCACGGGCTCTCGCAATTGAAAATGAAAAACTCAAAAAATGTCATCCCCGAATGCTCTTGTCGGGGACCCAATGACTTCAAACATTGCAGCAGACCATTCGCGCCTGACGGACGCTCCCACGAAACGCATTTTTGTAGGAGGGCCTTCTAGGCCCGATATACTTGCCACATATGTCGGGCCTAGAAGGCCCTCCTACGGCAATTGAAATGCAAACGCTTCAAAACACCAGCAAGCCCGATACAATAGCCGCATGAATACTTCCGTATCGTTTTTCGACATGCTCAAGCCGCTTGCGGGCAGTGCGCTCGAGCAGGCATTGAATCGCGTTCTGGCATTGGATCCGGATACGCGGGCGGCTATTTCAAAGCTTGATCAACGCCGCATTCAATTGGCACTTGAAGCGCCAGCCATCGCGCTGGAAATCTCTGTCGACGGCAATCAACTGCGAGTCGGGCCGGTACAGGATAGCGAAGCCGATCTGGGCATTCGCAGCACGATCTCGGGCGCGCTTTCGCAACTGCCATTTTTTCGCTCCAGCAATGCCGCGCCAGTCGGCAAAGTGCGGATTAACGGTGATGCCGAATTGGCACGACAGCTACAAAATCTCGCTAAAAATTTCGATCCCGATTGGGACAAACCATTCGCTGAAATATTTGGTGTCGTGATCGGACCGCAAATTTCAAAAGCGCTGCGCGAAGCTTTCAAGCAAGGCACAGTGATCGCGAAAAAATTCAGCCAGGATGGTGTCGATTTCCTGACCGAAGAATCCCGCGATGTGGTGAGTGGTGCCGAACAGGCGGCTTTTAATGAAGACGTTGATGATTTGCGTGATCGTGCCGAACGCGTGTTGGCCCGCTTCGAAAAATTGAAACCATTGCAGGAGCCGAACGCATGAGTTCGACCTTGCGTGCCTTGCGTATTGCCCGCGTCCTGCTGCGCCACCGTCTGGATTCGCTGTTGGAAGACACCGTGTTTGGCCGATGGTTATGGTTGCTAAAGCCGTTTACCCCGGCACGCAGCGAAGAAGCCAATTTGCCGCGTGGCGAAAGACTGCGACTGGCCTTGCAGGAACTGGGTCCAATTTTTGTCAAGTTCGGTCAAATCCTCTCGACACGACGTGATTTATTGCCGGCGGACATCGCTGATGAATTGGCAAAACTGCGCGATCAGGTGGCACCGTTTTCAGGCGTTGTTGCCAAACAAATCATTGAAGCGCAATTGGGCAAACCCATCGCCGAGTTGTTTGCCGATTTCGATGAAACGCCACTTGCTTCCGCCTCCATTGCACAAGTCCATCCAGCAACGCTGCATAACGGTCAGGCCGTCGTAGTCAAAGTATTGCGCCCGGATATCGCCGAAAAAATCAAAGCCGACATCGGTCTGTTGCGGCATCTCGCCAAGTTTGCCGACAACTATCATCCAAACGCTGAAAAAATCCGTTCGCAGGAAGTCGTCGATGAAATCGAAAACACCCTGCAGGCCGAACTCGATTTGCAACGTGAAGGTGCCAACGCCAGCTATATGAGGCGATTGTGGAAAGATTCGGATGACTTGTATGTGCCCGAAGTATTCTGGGATTACAGTCGCGAAAGCGTGCTGACACTGGAACGTGTATCGGGCATTGGATCGGACGATGTTGCGGCACTGACCGACGCGGGCATCGATCTGTCAAAACTCGCCGCTAAAGGCGTGCGTCTTTTTTATACGCAGGTATTCCGCGATAATTTTTTTCACGCCGATGCGCACTCCGGCAACATCTGGGTGGATGCCACGCGCAAAGACAATCCACGCTACATCGCGCTGGATTTCGGCATCGTCGGCCAGCTTGATCAGCGCGACCAGTATTATCTGGCCGAAAATTTCATGGCGATGTTCAAGAACGATTACCGCCGGATTGCCGAGTTGCACGTGCAGGCCGGCTGGATGCCTGGCAATGTTCGTATCGATGAACTGGAAGCGGCCATCCGTGCCGTGTGCGAGCCGTATTTCACCCGGCCTTTGTCGGAAATTTCACTCGCGGAAGTATTGGTGAAAATTTTCCGCACGGCGCAACGGTACGAGCTCACCCTGCAGCCACAATTAATCCTGTTGCAAAAAACCCTGTTGAATATCGAAGGCGTTGCCCGCCAGCTGGATCCAAAACTGGATTTGTTCGCCGTCGCAAAGCCGGTGCTGGAAACCATTCTGCGCGAACGCTACAGCCCGGCCACTTTGATGGCGGAATTGCAGAAGCGCATGCCGGAAATTATTTCTCAGGCACCCGATATGCCCAGATTGATCCGCAACTGGTTTGCCCAGCAGGTGAATGGCGAGCACACGATTAATATGCGTTCCGATGAAATCGCGGAATTATCGCGGCTCACCCGGCAGGCGCAATTCCGGTTGACCTGGATGATTTTCGCGAGTGGATTGCTGGTGTGCTCCGCACTGTTTTATTTGTTCGATCAACAGTCGCCGGTGTATTTTCATTTAAATGTAAAAACCTGGGTGGCATTGGGCTCCGGTATCGGCGCCTTGCTGGTGGCATGGTTCAAACGCGCGTGACAGAAATTTCTGAAACAAAGCCGCTGATCGAAGTGCTGTATCGCGATGAATATATTGCAGTGGTCAACAAGCCTGCCGGCCTGATGGCACATTCGAGTGCCTTGGCGCGTGGCGAAGACGATTTTCTGCATGATCGGCTGCGCGAACAATTTGGCTGCAAGATTTATCTGATCCATCGGCTGGATCGAGCGACCAGCGGTTGTCTGCTGATTGCGTTCGACAATCCGAGTGCCTCGATACTCGGCAAACAGTTCATGACGCGCGATGTTGAAAAAAACTATCTCGCTATTTGTCGTGGATGGCCGGAAGAATCCTTCACGATTGATTACGATCTGGACGGCGGCCCGGGAAAGCCGGAAAAGAAGCCAGCGATCACCGAGTTTAAACGACTGGCGACCGCCGAGATCGAAGTGGCTTCCGCGCAGCATGAAAGCTCGCGTTACGCCCTAATGATGTGCACGCCGTATACCGGCCGGTTTCGGCAGATACGACGGCATTTCAAGCATATCTTTCACCACCTGATCGGCGATACCAGTCATGGTGACGGCAGGCATAATCGTACTTTCAGAATGATGGGGGTGCATCGCATGCTGTTACATGCCTGGCAATTATCGTTTCGACATCCCGTCAGTAACGAAAGCATGAAAGTGACGGCGGCATGGGATGTCGAATTCGAAAAGGCGATGCAAAAAATGGGTTGGGAAGCGTCCGTAATTAAATAACTTTTGGCCGATGCCGGATTACCTCGGATTTCGTAGCCTCGAAAAACACGAACACGCCATGAACGGAATAATCAGCATGCGACAGCTTATTGCCATTTTATTGCTCTCCATCTCCTTTATGGGGACTGCCCAGGCGGGTAAAAAGCCTGATGACAAAATGATCAGCAATTCGTATGCGTTTATCAGCCAGCATCCGGATTTGCTGCATCGTCTGCGTGGACTCGAAGCCTACAAAAAAGGCCGTTTCAGCGAAGCGTTCACCAACTTCCGACGTGCGGCGAAATATGCCGACAAGCCATCGCAAGGCATGCTCGCGGAAATGCTGTGGAAGGGTGAAGGCGTGGTGGTGGACAAGCCGCAGGCCTATGCCTGGATTGACATTGCCGCCGAGCGCGCCTATCCGACGATGGTGTTGAGCCGCGAGAAAATGTGGTCCCTGCTCAGTGAAGATGAAAGAAAGCAGGCCGTTGTCGTGGGTTTGGAGCTTTACAAATATTACGGCGATGATGTCGCAAAGAAGCGGCTGGAGAATGTGCTGCGGAAAGCCAGAAACAATATTACCGGCAGTCGTGTCGGCTATATCGGCTATCTGGCGATCACCATCGACACGCCATCGGGCCAGCAAACCGTTGATGGTGAATTTTATTATCAGGACAAGTTCTGGAAGCCTGCCGAATACTGGCAATGGCAGGATACGGCCTGGAAAAACCCGCCGACTGGCAAGGTCGACATCGGCCCGTTACAGGCTCAGCCGACCGGGGACAAGTAAAGCTAAGCTGGCGATAGTCTGGGATAATCAGGCTATCGCTACTCGGATGTATCGGCATGGCAAAACTTTTTTTCTATTATTCGGCCATGAATGCCGGCAAGACCACAACCTTGCTGCAGAGTGCCTACAATTATCATGAGCGCGGAATGCGCACGCTGATTTTTACCCCGAAGCTCGATTTCCGTGCCGGTGAAGGCATGGTCGCATCGCGTATTGGTTTGAAAGCCAAGGCACAAATTTTTGAACGCGACGACGATCTGGAAACCTTGCTGAATAGGGCTCTGGCAAAGCACCAGAAAGTCGATTGCGTGCTGGTCGATGAAGCGCAATTCCTGAGCAAGAATCAGGTATGGCAACTCACGGAAATCGTCGATAAATACAATATTCCCGTCCTGGCCTACGGCTTGCGTACGGATTTTCGCGGCGAATTATTCGAAGGCAGCCAATACCTGCTTGCCTGGGCTGATTCAGTCACCGAGATCAAGACGATTTGTCACACCGGCAAGAAAGCGACCATGGTCGTACGAGTCGACGAGAACGGCCGTGCCGTTAAAGAAGGCCCGCAAGTCGAGATCGGCGGCAACGAGCGTTACGTCTCGGTATCGCGAAGCGAGTTCAAGAAAATTATGGCCGGTGAAGGGCGGATTGATTTGCAGCAGGCCGTTTTGCCACTGGATGGCGGCGGTGATCAGGAATAATTTTTACCGTCGTCTTGTTACGGGCCACAAGTCTGACTGAGCTGTTGCAGATGCCGGATTTCAAAGCGCCGCTCTGGACTTTTCTGGCGGGCTTCGGCCACTATTTTTGTTCGTAGTTGTTCGCCATCGAACGAGCGCTGGGAGCGGCAATAAAAATTTGCACGCAGGGCTTCGACCGAGCGCAGCATGGCTTCTTGTGCCGGAATTTGTTGTCGCAGGGTTAGACGTACCTTGTCGAAAACGCCATCGTCGAGTGCAAAACTTTTCTGCAATTCCTGCATCCGTAGCCAAGCGAGTACGAGAGTGGCCGAGCTGGTTTTGCTGGCGCTGCTGCTGGCCATTTTCAGCCAGCGGTCGGCCTTTGCCAAATCATTGCCGTCCATCGAAATATCGGCCATCTCGACCAAATGCCTTTGTGTGTTTGGAGAGGGATATTTTGTCGTGAGCGAGGCACATTCTTCCATGGATTTGAGTGCGATCGGATTATCGCGTTCCTGAACAGCTTGTGCCCGCGCGAGCAGGCATGTGGCATCGATATACGCTGTAATCTGTTTGGAAGTACTGAAAATATTCTGTGCTTCGGTGGCGAATGCAACACCATCCTGTGCGTTGTCTCGTTGCAGTGCGACGTTTGATTGCTGCATGGCAATCAAGCCGATTTTGGGATTGTCGGTACCCCATTGCAGTTGAAAATGCACTTTACTGGCAGTGAGCAGGCGCGCAGCTTCATCGAACTCGTTTTTATCAATCAGTATTTCCGCCAGTGCTTGCTGGCTGGGTCCGTTCAAGGGGTGATTGATGCCAAACCGGTTCTGGCTGATATCGAGTGCTTGGCGAAAGCCGGCTTCGGCTTCGCGTCGGTTACCGGCGCTGCGAAAATAACGGCCGAGGTCATACCAGATGCGTACACCAAGGGCATTTCTTTCTCCGCTTGCCTGCCGCAACATGGCAAGTGCCACACGTGCCTGCGCAATGGCCTGCGCGTATTTCTTTTCATCTCCCAGCAGTTGCGCAAGGTCTGCCAGGCTTTCGGCGAGCAAGGCATTTTCGCTGCTGATCTGTTTGCGAAGTTGTGATGCACGCCCGAATAAATCACGCGCGACATTGATGCCACCTTGTGCGGCATGACAGCGCCCGAGTTCGGAAAAATAGGCCGAGCTCACTTCGAGGGCCTTGTCGGAGATGGTTTCCGCTACTTGCAGATACGGCGCGAGGTCCCGGATGCAATCATCGTATTGTCCGAGTTGCCGTAAGCTATAGCCGCGAATGATCATTGATTCCAGGCGCAGTTCCGGCGGCGTGTTGATATCAAGCTGCATGAAGGCCATCGACTGCTTATCGAGCAGGCGCAAGGCTTCGCGATCATCACCCAGACCCGAACGCAGCCGTGCTATCAGGCCGAGTAATTCGGCACGCGCCTGCGGCTGGTTGGCCAGTTCGGTATCGGCTCGTCTGACACCGGCATCAAGCAACTCGCGAACATTGACGTCTTCGGGATTGGCTTTGTCGCCGGTATTTTCAAACAGGGCGATCACGAACCCCTGCATGGCTTCGGCGCGGTTGGCTTCCTTGACCGCCTGGTTGGCCTGCCAGCTGGTGATGGCAAGTGCAATGGCCAGTAATGTGCTCGTGCCGACACCCACGCCGACGGCGATGGCGTGTCGCTGAACGTATTTCGATGCGCGATAACCGAAACTGTCGGCGCGTGCATGTACGGGCTGGCCATCGAGGAAACGCAAAATATCCTGTTTGAACGATTCGACCGAGGCATAGCGTGCTTCCGGATCTTTGCTCAGGGCCTTGAGTACGACATTGTCCAGATCCTTGGCCAGTTGTTTTGCCACGCGCTTGTTTTGACTCTGGACGATCGATTCTTTGTCTTTCAGCAAGGCTTGCGACGGCTTGATCGGCTCGTCTTTCAAAATCGCCTCTTCCCAACCGGCATCGGTTTTTCGTTCCGGCGAATACGGTTTACAGCCTGCGAGAATTTCATACAACACGACACCGAGCGCATACACGTCGGTCATGGTGCTGATGATTTCACCGCGCAGTTGTTCCGGTGCCGCGTAGTGCAGGGTAAAAGTACGGCTGCCGGTTTGCGTGATTTCGGTTTGATCACCGTTGGAGTGATCGAGCAGTTTTGCGATGCCGAAATCCAGCAACATCACTTCGCCGCTGGGAGTGACCAGAATATTGGAGGGTTTCAAATCGCGATGTACGACCAGATTGGCGTGAGCGTGGCTGACGGCATCGCAAACCTGCCGAAACAGCAGCAGGCGACTACGTAAATCCAGATTCAAGCGTTTGACATAATCGGTGATCGGTTCACCGTTGACGTAATCGAGCGCCAGATAGGGCTGACCATCCGGCGTGATGCCGGCATCGAGCAAGCGTGCGATATGGGCATGGGCCAGGCGCGCCAGAATTTGCCGTTCGCGGGTAAAACGTTGGCGGAGCCCGGCATCGCCGAGGCCGGGGCGTAGCAGCTTCAAGGCCACGCGGCGCTCGTACAGGCCATCGGAACGCACGGCTAGCCAAACATGCCCCATGCCGCCTTCGCCGAGCAAACTGACGAGACGATAGGGACCGATTTCATCATTGATGCGGGGAGTCAGGTTATTCAAATTGGCTAATGGCTCGGCGAGGAAATCCGGGTTTTCTTTTTCCAGTTCCATCAGCTTGAATAATTCTTCCGCCAGATCCGGATGCTGTTCCTGCATCTGGTACATGCGCATTTGTCTGGCTTCGCCGGTGAGCTCAAGGAGTTCGTCCAGCAGGGGCGACAAGGTGGCCCAGCGCTCGGTGTGCATCTATTAGTCCTGAAGAGATGCCAACAGATACAAGCGGGCTTTCTGCCAATCGCGCCGCACGCTGCGTTCCGAGCGTTTCAATAGCTCGGCGATTTCGGTTTCGGACAGTCCAGCGAAATAACGTAGCTCAACCACCTGCGCCAGTTTTTTATCGACATCGGCCAGACGATTCAAGGCCGTGTCCAATCCAAGCAGGTCTTCGTTCAGGCGCAAGCCGCCGCCGGCATCCTCGGGAAGTTCGGTGACGCGATGCAAATCACCGCCGCGTTTTACTGCTAGGCGTTGACGTGCGTAATCGACCACCACACTGCGCATCGCCGATGCCGCATAGGCAAAAAAATGGGCGCGATCTTCAAACTCGGCACTGCCGCGGCCAATCAATTTGATATAGGCCTCGTGCACCAATCCGGTGGCATCCAGTGTGTGGCCTTGATTGCCGCCGAGATGACGGCGCGCCATGGTATGCAGCTCGGTATACAGAGTGGCCAGCACACGGTCCAGTGCGCTTTTATCGCCGCCACGCGCGGCATTGAGCCATAAAGTAATGTCTGCAGAATCCGCCATGCAATCCCCGGTCCCGTCTATGCGGGTTGATGGGCTAGTGTAAGCCTATTGGCAACCGCGTTACGAATTGTTACCAAAAAATTATTTCTGGCATTTTTTGCACCAGGCGCTGGCCCGGTTGCCCATTCTCAGGTCTTGTATGGGTTTGCCGCAGACCCTGCAAGGCTCGCCTTCACGGCCATAGACGAAAAGCTCCTGCTCGAAATAGCCCGGTGCCCCATCGGCATTCAGGAAATCACGCAAGGTCGTACCGCCCCGCGCGATGGCATAACTCAAGATGCTTTTCACCGCATCGGCGAGGGCTACATAGCGCACCCTCGAAAGACTGCCGGCCTCTCGCAAGGGGGAAATGCCGGCTTTGAACAGGCTTTCGGCGGCGTAAATATTGCCGACCCCGACCACGATGCTTTGGTCCATCAGGAAATGCTTGACGGGCGAACGCCGGCCACGGCTCTGCGCGAATAATACGTCCCCATCGAAATGGTCCGACAAGGGTTCGGGGCCGAGACGTTGCAGCAGTGAATGGGTTTCACCCGCCGGCTGCCAGAGCAGGCAGCCAAAACGGCGTGGGTCGGTAAAGCGGATAACGGTGTCGTTGTCGAGAACGATATCGACATGATCGTGCTTTTCCACCTGGCTGGCTTTCGGCAAGACACGCAAACATCCCGACATGCCCAGATGCAGCAAGGCACTGCCGGGTTCGGTATCAAGCAATAAATATTTCGCCCGTCTTCTTACCTGCACAATGGCTTGCGAGGGCAGGATTTTTTTTATCTCCTTGGGAATTGGCCAGCGCAAATCCGGGCGGCGCAGAATCACGCTTTGTATCGTGCGGCCTTCGCAATGCGGTGCCAGTCCAGCGCGGGTGGTTTCAACTTCGGGTAATTCAGGCATGGGTGATTGGCCTTGGATAAATTACGTAGGAGCCCGCTCAAGCATTGAGCACGGCGAAATGCATTTGAGCTGGCGATAAGCTTCGGCGCTGATCGCCAGCTCTGTTTGTACTTCGCTGCGCGAATTACACAGAGCAGGCTCCTACGCACGGAGCAGCCTTTCTACAAATGCTTCAGTGTTTCACGCAAGCCCTGCACACAGCGACGACTGACTTCGAGCGCCTGTTTCCCATGGCGCAAAATGGCTTGCACGCTGCCATCGTTGTCGCGGCGCAGTTCCTGAAATTCGGTTTGCGCCACCAGACAATTGCGATGGATACGCAGGAAAATAGTGGGAAATTCCAGTTCGATCGATTTCAGGGATTCCTCGATTAAATCCTCGCCACGGGAATGATGCACGACCACATATTTTTCATCGGCCTGCAAATAATAAATATCGTCGATTGAAATCAATCGCAAACTGCCGCGTAACTGTGCGCTTAAATGCGTGCGCTGTTTTTGCGTCACCAGTTTGTTCAGGGCCGCATGCATACCGGCACGCTGGGTGCGGGCGCGCTCGAGAGCTTGCTGCAAGCGCTCTTTTCGAACAGGCTTGACCAAATAGTCGACAGCGGCTGTTTCAAACGCTGCCAGGGCATGTTCATCAAAGGCGGTACAGAAAATAACGGCAGGCGGCACGGGTAACTCGCGTAAATGTCGCGCGGCTTCCAGCCCGTCCATCACCGGCATGGCGATATCCATCAGTACGACTTCGGCTTGCAGTTCAATCGCCTTCTCCACGGCCTCACGCCCGTGCACGGCCATCCCGACACAGGTGCAATCGGGCAGCTCGCCAACAAAATCGGCAAGCCTTTCACGTGCAAGCGGTTCATCGTCGACGATCAGGATTTTCATGGTGCGCTCATGGTAGCGGACACTCGCCTTCGCAGATATATCGGCCATCCCGATACGCCGTCCGGAGCTGTGCCTTCGCGCCGAACTGGTATCGCAGGCGTTGTGCAATCGAATCCTGCGCGTGACCGTTACTGTTATCGCTCTCGCGGGGCGGTGGTGCGGGATTTTCGATGACGAACGATAAAAATTTCGGCGCTTGCCAGATTTTTATCAGTATTTCTCCACCTTCCGGCAAACGGCTAATGCCGTGTATAACAGCATTTTCAAGCAGGGGTTGCAGAATCAGGCGCGGCATTCGCATGCTGCGATCCACCTCGGGGGCAATGTCCCACACCGTTTTCAGGCGTTCTCCAAGACGCAGGGCTTCGATGCCGAGATAGCGTTCGGCCAGAATAATTTCTTCGCCTAGCGTGGATTCGCTATTGCCGGCACCTAGCGCTGCACGGAATAAATCCGCCAAATCTTCGACGGCGCGTTCTGCCGTTACCGGGTCGCGCTTGATCAGACTGGCAATCGAATTCATCGAATTAAAAAGAAAGTGCGGACGTATTCTTGCCTGCAGCGCATCCACCTGGGCTT
Source organism: Arenimonas sp. (assembly GCA_043789195.1). Lineage (GTDB taxonomy): Bacteria > Pseudomonadota > Gammaproteobacteria > Xanthomonadales > Xanthomonadaceae > Arenimonas. The sequence continues at coordinate 20,287 of JAYWIC010000146.1, forward strand.
TTGCATGGGCGTTGACTTGTGCTTGCCATTGCTCGCGCACGTAAAAATAGCGAAGTGCAATCGCGGTAATCAAGCCCGTCATCAGGGCAATGCTGCTGATGAAATGCAGGGTGTTGACCTCGGGCATCAACAGGCCGTAGCCCAGGCCCAAATCGATCTGTTTGACGCATAAGGCACCGAAGGCAGCCAAGGCCATTGGCAGGCTGATGCTGCATAAAACGCCAAGGTGTATCGGCAGGCGATTAATCAGACCGCGGCTCTTGCATAACAGCATCGCAACGACCAGCGCGAGCCAGAGTGCAAAACCGCTGGTGCCGATGAATTCCTTCAAGCTCCACATGCCCTCGGGGCGCGGGGTAATCGCCATCAGCACCACCACCATTTCCGCTACTGCCAGCGCGGCGGCAATGCGCGGTAAACGGCATAGGTCGGGTAACCATTGTTTATTGGCTGCATCAGGCATGGGCAAAGTATGCACACTGCGCCTTGCGATGGCGATAGTGCTTCGCCGGTATATACGTAATTACAGCTTGCCGATACCTTGGTCGAGCCAGTTGGCCAGGTCGGAAATTTCTTCGGCGCAGACCGCGTGTTGCATTGGATAGTCATGCCACAGGCTTTTTACGCCAAGGCCCACCAACGCCTGATGACTGGCTTTGCCGATGGTGACCGGAATGACGGGATCACCGGTGCCGTGTGCAAAAAATACCGGCGTGTTTTTACCGCCATCGGTCATTTCTTTTGCGGTGTTTTCCGACATGGGCAGATAGGTGGAAAGGGCGATGATGCCGGCCAATCCCGCTTCGCGCCGAAGTCCGTTTGCGAGTGCGATTGCACCGCCCTGCGAAAAACCGATCAGGAAAATTCGTGATGCCGGAATGCCGCGTTCATTCTCGCGGGCAATCAAAGCATCGACTTGCACCATGCTTTCGCGCACGCCGGTTTCATCGGCGCGTTGGTTGAAATCGAAACTCTTGATGTCGTACCAGGCACGCATCCGGAAACCATTGTTGACGGTGACGGCACGGACGGGGGCGTGGGGAAAAACAAAGCGGATAGCAGGCCAGTGATTGCGTATCAATTCCGGCACGATGGGTGCGAAATCGAAACCGTCGGCGCCGAGGCCATGCAGCCAGATGACACTGATGGAAGGATGCGGGCCGGTTTCGATTTCGTGGGTTTCAAGAAACGTGTTCAAGGAAGCGTCGCCTTGTTTTTCAGAGCGGAATGGTGGGCCCACCAGGACTTGAACCTGGAACCAACGAATTATGAGTTCGCTGCTCTAACCAATTGAGCTATAGGCCCGAAGATGTGTTGCATGATGTGCCGATTGACCCGGCCTGTATCAGCGGGGTCTTATTATCGCTGCTGCAGGCCGATAGTGAAACAGCTATTTAGATTTTTAGCGCGAAAAAAAAGCCCCGCATCGCGGGGCTTTTAATGTTTTCGATTTATTCCAGATCAAGGAAGCTGCGGAGCTGCTCCGAGCGACTCGGATGGCGCAGTTTACGCAGCGCCTTGGCTTCAATCTGGCGGATACGCTCACGGGTGACGTCGAATTGCTTGCCGACTTCTTCCAATGTGTGATCGGTGTTCATGTCGATACCGAAACGCATGCGCAACACTTTCGCTTCGCGTGGCGTCAGACCGGCCAGTACGTCGCCAACGGTCTCGCGCAGACCGATATTGGTCGCGGTTTCCATCGGGGATTCGACATTGGTGTCTTCGATGAAGTCGCCCAGATGGGAGTCTTCGTCGTCGCCGATCGGCGTTTCCATCGAGATCGGTTCTTTGGCAATTTTCAGGACTTTGCGGATTTTGTCTTCCGGCATTTCCATCTTCTTCGCCAATTCTTCCGGCGTCGCTTCGCGGCCCATTTCCTGCAGCATCTGGCGCGAAATGCGGTTGAGCTTATTGATCGTTTCGATCATGTGCACCGGAATGCGGATGGTGCGGGCCTGATCGGCAATCGAACGGGTAATGGCCTGACGAATCCACCAGGTGGCATAGGTCGAGAATTTGTAGCCGCGACGGTATTCGAATTTATCAACCGCTTTCATCAAGCCGATATTGCCTTCCTGGATCAGGTCGAGGAATTGCAGACCGCGGTTGGTGTATTTTTTTGCAATCGAAATCACCAGACGCAAGTTGGCTTCGACCATTTCTCTCTTGGCTTTGCGGGCTTTGGCTTCACCACGGATCAATGCGAGACTGATTTCCTTGATGTCGGCCAGCGACAAATGCAGCGAAGATTCGATGCCGCCCAGTTTTTCCTGCTCGGCAACGATGTCGTCCTTATGCTCGCGCACGCCGGAAGACCATTTTTGTTTGCGACGGATAACGTCATCGGCCCACAAGACGTTCAATTCATTGCCCGGCCAGGCGCGCAGAAAATCCTTGCGCGGCATTTTTGCCAGACGGGTGCAGATGTCCATGATGCGGCGTTCGTGATCTTTAATGGAGTTAACCACTTCACGCAATTTGCGGACGAAGTTTTCCATTTGCACGTTCGGAAGTTTCAGGCGCAGGAATTCAGCCGCCATTTCTTCACGAATTTGCAGGGTTTTCTTGTCGGCGGAGCCGCCTTTGGCGTGCTGCTTCAGGAATTTGGCGTGCAGGACTTTGAGAATATCCATGCGACGGGCCACTTCAAGCGGATCCGGGCCGGTATCGACAACGGCGGCTTCGCCGTCTTCGCCGTCGCCTTCAACGACTTCTTCGACAACGATTTCGGCATTTTCATCAAGCGCTTCGACCGGAATTTCTTCGACCACTGGCTCCAGATCTAAAAAGCCGCTGACCACTTCGGCCAGACGCTTTTTGCCTTCAAGATGCAGATCATAATCTTCGAGCAATAACTGGATCGACCACGGAAAGCTGGCGAGCGAGGCGTGAACCTGGCCCAAGCCTTCCTCGATACGTTTTGCAATGGCAATTTCGCCTTCGCGGGTCAGCAACTCGACCGTGCCCATTTCGCGCATATACATGCGGACTGGATCGGTAGTGCGGCCACCTTCGGTATCGAGCGCCGTTAGTGCGGCAGCAGCTTCTTCGGCAGCGACGGTATCGTCGGCGCTTTGCACGGGTGTGGAGTCTGACAACAGCAGGGTTTCGGCATCGGGTGCAACTTCATGCACTTCGATACCCATGCCATTGATCATGCCGATAATGTCTTCGATCTGTTCTGGATCGACGATGTCATCGGGCAAATGGTCATTGACCTCGGCGAAGGTTAGGTAACCTTGCTCGAGACCCTTGCTGATGAGTAGTTTAATATCGGACTGTTGCGTCGGACGATCGATGCTCATGTAAAAAAAGCCGCAGACGTGAATGAACCCAGCATTATATAGGAATGCGGAGTTAAGCGGCAAGTAACTGATTTTAATAGGCTTATTTTGGAGCGTATTTCCGTACTCAGGTTTCCAGCCAAAACGTGACCGGCCCATCGTTAATCAGCTGAACCTTCATATCGGCCCCGAATTCCCCGGTTTCGACCTTGTCATGCTGCTGTCGGCACAGGCTGACGAGTCGCTCGAAGCCTCTCAAGCCGTCTTCGGGGCTGGCCGCGCTGCTGAAGCTTGGGCGTTTGCCGCTATGGGTGTCCGCCGCCAGTGTGAACTGGCTAATGAGCAATAAGCCGCCGCCGACATCCTGCAGTGATTTATTCATTTTGCCTTGCTCGTCGCCAAAAACGCGGTAACCGAGCAAGCGTTCGCACATGCGCTGGATGCGGGCGTCATCATCGCCAGGCTGTACAGCCACGAGTGCAAGCAAGCCGGCATCAATCGCGCCGATAATTTTTTTATCGACTTCGACTCTGGCTTCGGTAACGCGCTGAATGAGTGCAATCATGCCAGCATGCTGACAGAGTGCATAAATATTGGTCAATGCAGACCGCTCCCGTTTAGACTCTGGTTTATGAAGACATCGGCCTGGTTCGGGCATTTTTTATATTTCCTGACGACTGTTGTTGGCCGTCTGCCCTTGTCCTGGCATCGGGCGATGGGTGAAACCCTGGGTTCATTTTTCTATCGTCTGAATACACGGGAAGCAAAAGTCGCGCGCCGGACTTTTGAATACACCGGATTAATCGGTGCACAGAAGGCCGAGTCAATGGTGAAAGAGGTGATGCGCTCGACCGGCCGTAATTTGATGGAAACGGTGAGGGTTTGGACACGCCCGCGCGCAGACAATCTGCAGATGATTAAAAACATCCACGGCATCGAACATCTTCATGCGGCGCAAGCCCAGGGAAAAGGCTTGATCATCGCAGCGCCCCATTACGGCAATTGGGAATTGTTGATCGAGTACATGGCATCGCTCGGCACTTTTGCGTTGGTGTATCGGGTGCCGGAAAAACCCTGGGGCGATGTTTTTTTACGCTTGGCACGGGGTGGCGAAAACGTGGTGCTTGTGCCTGCCGAGACCAATGCGATGCGTCCGCTCTGGAAAACATTGCAGGCTGGCGGCATGGTGGGCATTACGCCCGACCAGCAACCCAAATTTGGCGGTGGTGAATTCGCCCCGTTTTTTGGCAAGCAGGCATTAACCCTGAGTTTGATACCGAAATTGGCCCAGCGTAGTCATGCCCCCGTAGTGTTTGCGTATACCGCAGCAAATGAAAAAGGTTTTGATTTGTTTTTTGAAGCCGCCGATGTGCGTATAGCCGGCCAGGATTTGTCCTTGGCAACGCAAGTGATGAACGAACAAGTCGAAGCCATCGCAAAACGTGACCTTCGGCAGTATCAATGGACTTACAAACGTTACACGCTAAGGCCGCCTAACAGCGGCGAAAAAAACCCCTATTGGCCATCTTGTTATTAAAAATGACTATTGAAATCACCCAGGAAATACCGGTAACGATCGCCGCAGACCAATGGCGCCCATTGTCGCCATCGGCTCGAAATGTATTTATGGCCATGGCGTTTATCTGGGCATTGATCATTGCGTTGATACCGGCAAGTGTTTTTCTCATCGCCGAAGATGATTTGCCGTGGACGAATTTTTTTGCGGTGCTGATATTGGCATTAGTGATTGCAAGTCTCTCGGCGACCATCGCATTCAATCGCTGTCGAAATACTTTCTGGAAGCTCGACGACGAAGCCTTGCACGTACGCCGGGGGAAAACCTGGTTCAAGCATATCTGCGTGCCGCGGTCGAGGGTACAGCATCTCGATTTCGAACGAGGCCCACTGGAGCGTCGCTATGGTCTAGCGACATTGGTCGTTCATACCGCGGGCAGCCAAGAGCGTGCCGTCAGGCAGTCTGGCTTGCTGTTGGCGGATGCGGAATATCTGCGTGACGTGCTGGTGCCCAAGGATCGCCGCAATGACGAATGAGCAAACAGAGTCGGCCGTCGTGCTGTCGGGCAACGAAGACGAGGGGCAACGCCGGCTGCATCCATTGTCATGGTTGTTCGTACTGATTTTGCATCTGAAGCAGTTTGCCTTTCCGCTGATTATTTTATTGTTTACCGGAAAGGGCGATCGCAACGAGCTATGGCCATTGATCGGTGTTGCGGCATTGGCGATATATTCGATATTCCAGTATTTCACCTATCGATATCGCGTACTCGATGACGAGTTGGTGGTGCGTAGCGGCGTGTTCCAGAAATCGGTCCGGCATATTTCGTTTAGCAGGATTCAAAACGTATCGATCACGCAGAACGTTTTACATCGGTTGTTCAATGTTGCCGAGGTCAGGCTGGAAGCCGCAGGCGGAGTAAAACCGGAAGCGGAGATGCGGGTGCTCAGTCTCGGGGATGCCCATGAGCTGGAAGCGACCATTCGTAGCCATGCCGTCACTAAGGATGCGTCCACTGCATCAGAAACACCGCTTGTCTCTGCGGAGGCTTTGCACGAGCTTTCGGTCGTTGACGTTATCAAGCTCGGACTGATCAACAATCGCGGCATGATCGTGATTGGCGCGGCGATCGGCGTGCTGTTCCAGACCGCGGGCGAGGCGATGGGTAAGCTGATGAAATCGGGTTTCAACTGGCTGTTTGGCTGGTCGGACAGTTTGCATCTGGGTGCTGTTTCCACCGCACTTGGCGTTGTATTTTTGCTGGTATTTTTTCTCGTGATGGTGCGGATTTTTTCGGTCGTTTTGGCCTTGCTGCAATATCACGGATTTACTTTGTCGCAACTGGGTCGTCGCCTGACAGTGCAGCGTGGCCTGTTATCGCGTTTGCGTAGCAGCTTGCCGCTGCGTCGCATCCAGGCCTATGGCTTGTCCGAGGGCTGGCTGCATCGCCGTTTCAACAAGCGCAGTCTGAAAGTGGATAGCGCTGCGGGCGCTGCCTTGAACGAGGAAAATAAATCTCCCTTGCGTGATCTGGTGCCGCTGGCGGGGCCAGAAGAAATGGATTCATTGATTGCCCATTTTCTGTCAAGCAAGCAGTGGCCGATTCAACACTGGCAGGCATTGCACGAGGACGCCTGGAAGCGCGAATTTATGTTGCCAGCCTTGTTTTTTTTGGTCGTGGGCATCGTGGCTGCGGCTTTTTATGACATCGCTTTGCTGGGTTTGCTATTGGCCATTCCGGTACTATTCCTCCGTGCAAAAGTGTGGTCGGCTCACGCGGCGTTTTCCCAGACCGATGATCTGATCGCCGTGCGCGAAGGCTGGTTGTCGCGGGAATGGCGTTTCGCTGAAATCAGCAAATTGCAGGGCATGAGTTTGCGTGAAGGCATTCTGGATCGCCGCTTCGGCATGGCCAGTGTGTATCTGGATACGGCCGGTGCGAATGCGATGGCATCGACTTTCCGGATTCCGTACTTGCCTCGCGAACAGGCCAGCAAACTAATGGCGCAACTTTCCGAAAAAATCAGTCGCGGGCCGTTACCATTTTAGGGTGCGCGTGTCGAGCATAGATCCCTTGCTTCATTCACGCCAAAATTGCGGCGTCAGCAGAACCAGTACCGTAAAAATTTCCAGACGGCCGAGAATCATCGCAAAACTGCAAACCCAGATGGATAAATCATCCAGCGCTTGAAAATTCGATGCCACCAAGCCAAGCCCTAGTCCCATATTATTCATGCAGGCGGCGACCGCCGAAAATGCCGTGACAATATCAACGCCGGTGGCAGCCAAAATCAGGGTCATCACCAGGTAACTGCAAATGTAGAGTGTGCAAAAACCGGCGACAGAAATAACCACGCTTTCGGAAACCCGTTTGCCACCCAGCGTCACTAGAAACTGGCCCTTCGGATGTACCAATTGCTTAATTTCACGCAAGCCTTGCCGCACTACCATTTGCACACGTGCGACTTTAATGCCACCGGAAGTAGAGCCGGCACAGCCACCAATAAAACTGACTAAAATAAGCAGCAAGGGCGCCAGCCCGGACCAGCGACTAAAATCTTCCGAAAAGAAGCCTGTCGTGGTGATACTCGAGACCGCCTGAAACGTACCAAAGCGAAGTGCGTCAAAAATATTTTCGAAGTGGCCGCTCAGAAAAAGACTTGTTGATATGACTGCCGACACCACGATGGCGATAATGATAAAAGACCGTAATTCGGAATCGCTTTGATAATGACCTACCGTGGCGCGGCGCCAGGCATACCAGTGCATGCCGAAATTGATCCCGCCAAGCAACATGAAAATAATCGCAATGCTGTCGATGAGCGGTGCATTCCAGAAACCAAAGTTGGCATCGTGCGTGGAGAAACCGCCCGTCGCCACCGTTGACATGGCATGACAGACGGCATCGAAAAAATTCATGCCGCCAACCCAGTAGCTCAGCGCGCAAAGGACGTTCAAGCCGAGATATACCATCCACAGGGCTCGTGCTGTTTCAGCGATACGCGGCGTCAACTTATTGTCTTTTTGTAGGCCGTTGGTTTCGGCGCGGAAAAGCTGCATGCCGCCAATCTTCAGCATCGGCAAAATGGCAATCGCCAAAATCACGATGCCCATACCACCATAAAAGTTGAGCGATTGCCGGAAGAACAGCATGCTGCGGGGCAGAGCATCGAGACCGGAAATGGTGGTGGCACCCGTGGTGGTGAGCCCGGAGGCAGCTTCAAAAACCGCATCGGTGTAAGACAGATGTGGCGCCGCCAAAGTGAAGGGCATCGCGGTAATCAAGCTGGCAATAATCCAGATGGCAGTGACGATTAAGAAGCCATCACGCAAACGCAAATCATAGCGGACATGTCTTACCGGGAACCACAACAGCAAACCGATGATGCCCGGCGTCGCCATGCTTTCCAGAAATGCCGAGCTGGTGTTTTCGCCAAGCGCCAATGCAATCAATAGTGGCGGCAACGAGATCAATGACGAAGCCGCAATAATCGCGCCCATGATGCGAAGCATGGCTTGCATGCGAAGACTCACAGGCTTGGGCCTCCGACCTGGAATAATTTATTGACCTTGGACAGCTGACGCTTGTCCATGACAAATAAAATGACATGGTCGCCGGGCTCAATAACCAAATCATGATGGGCGATCAGCAAGGTTTCGCCGCGAACGATGCCGCCAATCGTGGTGTTCTCAGGCAACTCCAATTCTTCCACCGAACGTCCGATGACCCGCGAGTTTCTGCGATCACCGCGGACAATAACTTCAATTGCTTCGGCCGCACCGCGTCGCAGCGGATAGACATAAGCCGGCGCGCCTTCGCGGATATGCGAGAGCAATGCCCCGAGCGTGACTTGTTGCGGGCTGACGGCGATATCGATACTGCCACCTTCGACTAATTCAGCATAGGAAGGACGATTGATCAGCGCGACCACACGCGGGCACCCGAGACGCTTTGCCAGCATGGCGGAGAGAATATTGGCTTCGTCGTCATTGGTCAGCGCGCAATAAATATCGGTCTGATCGATATTTTCTTCTCGCAGCAAATCTTCATCGGCACAATCACCCACCAGCACAATAGAGTTCAATAAATCTTCGGCAATATTTCTGGCCCGTTCGCGAGAACGCTCCAGGACTTTGACCGAATATTTTTTCTCGATCATGCGGGCAAGATTGCGTCCGATGTTGCCGCCACCGGCGATAAAAATGCGCTTGGTCGGGCGCGAATCGAGTTTGCGCAATTCGCTCATCACCAGGGAAATATTGCGCTGATCGGCCAGGAAGAAGACTTCGTCGTCCGATTCGATGATGGTATTGCCTTGTGGCCGAATCGGTTTGCCATTACGAAAAATAGCGGCAACGCGAGCGTCCACATGGCTTGGCAAGTGTTGTCGTAGTTCGCGAATTTCATGGCCCACCAGTGCGCCGCCTGATACGGCCCGAACGGCAACCAATTGCGCTCGGCCACCGGCAAAGTCGAGCACCTGCAGGGCGCCGGGATATTCGATTAAGCGTTTAATGTGCTTGCAGACCAGTTGTTCCGGGCTGATGGCAGCGTTAACCACGGCATTGGCACCGCCTTCGGTGGCGAGCGAGATGTATTCGGCTTCACGCAGGCGGGCGACACGAGTTCTGGTCTTGAATTGCTTGGCGGCCACCTGGCAGGCCACCAGATTGACTTCGTCGCTTGAGGTCACCGCAACCAGTAAATCACTTTCGTCTGCACCGGCCTGCGATAACACGCTAGGCAGGGACGCATGCCCGACGATGGTGCGTATGTCGAGCTTTTCAGAGAGCTCGCGCAGACGATGGATGTCGTTATCGACAACGGTGATGTCGTTGTTTTCGGTGGCGAGTGCGGAAGCCACGGAAGCGCCCACCTGCCCTGCACCTAGAATGAGAATTTTCATACGAATCAGTCCGCTTTTATTCAGTTAGTCGATAAAACAATCAGGAGTGTTGGCTAAATTACACTTGCGCTTTCCGGGCTTATTTCGCTGATGCCGTAATCGGTGCGAACGGATTTGTTTGCTTTCGTGTACTCGCGAATTTTATTATTGAAAGCAAGCTTTTCCGACCTTGCGTATTCACGTGAGTGATCCAGATGCAGGCAGATGGCGCGGTAACGGATACGCAAACCCGTTATACCAGCATTTTCCAGACGCTCTCCGAATTCCCTGTCCAGACCGCCGTATTCCATGCGATTGTCAAACCCGTTCGCCAAGATAAAGTCGGCCTTCCAGCCCGAGGCGTTATGGCCGTTCCAGCTCGCCTTCGCGGTACTCATATTATCAAGTATTACCGGATTGAAAGGAAAAGGAGAAATTTTCAGATTGCGAATGCTTGAAGCCAGGCCATGAGATTTAAGCCACGATAAATTAAAACAATCCCCTTGCTTGATATCTTGCTCGCTTATCTTCTCGCTGAGCTCCATGGGTAACTTATGGTAACCACCGGATAGGAAGCGGCCCGGCCTTCGAAGTTGGATGTGCGTGGCGACAAAATCCTTTCTCGGAATGCAGTCGCCGTCGGTAAAAATAATATAGTCGGAGCTGCTGGCAAGAATGGCCTTGTTTAAAATGAGGCATTTTCGGAACCCGACATCTTCCTGCCACAGGTGCAGAATCGGTTTTTTGAAAAGCGGGCGTAAACTATCAATACACTTTTTTGTATTCTCGTTCGAGCCGTCATCGGCAATTATTAGTTCGAAGTCAGTGAAGTCCTGGCAGGCATAACCGAGCAAGGTTTTTCTTAGCCACTCCGGCTTGTTGTAAGTGCTGATAACGATGCTGGTCATGTCGGGAAAATTTGGCTTGATCGTTTAAGGGGGCAATATACAGTTTGCAAGGCTTTTTTCGCCGACGAGAAACCAGCTTCGACGATTGGCATTGCCAAGCGAGATAACGTCGGGACTTTTGTAATCCACACAACCGGATTTTTTATTGGACTGCAATAATACCCGCCTATTGTTGGGTGCGATCATTATCCAGGCTGCGCTCTTGTCGAGCTGCGTTGACACCGGCTGCAGAAATCCGAAATCGGTAGTCGGGCCTCGAGCTTGCAGCAAATTCTGTTCTTTCCAGTCGACCAGGCCGATGGTTGCCTCGGGGCCGGCAAGTTGTCGGGCTTTCAGCATGATGTCGCGCGATGAGTTGGCGCCGTCCAGCACCGGATAGGCGATAAAACTGTATCCGGCCCAAAGCAGGGTGAAGAAAATCACGCAACTTCTCAATGGCTTGTGATGCCGGAAAAAGGCGGTGGCCAATAAGCCTGCACCGCCGCTGACGACCAGCATCCACCACAAGGAATCTAGCTGCGCGGTACCACGTTCGAAAATGAATTTTTTCTTCAGGTTTTCCAGAAACTCGAGCCAGGGTTCTCCGGTGAGGTACTGCAAACCCACTACCAGCATGATCAAGCTGATCAATCCAATCACAATCATCAAGGCATAACGAAAGCGGATGCGTTCCGAGATGGTTTGCATGAACGGGCCTGCAGCCAATGCGAAAGCCGGTAGCGCCGGCAGGATATACATGTCACGTTTGCCGCTACTCAGACTGAAAAAAACGACGACTAGAATGGCCCAAGCAAGTGGCAGCAAGGTCTTGGCATCGCGATCGGCAAAAGCCTGGCGCCAGGGTTTCCAGAGCCAGAACAGTGCCAGGGAAAACGGCATCCAGAAAAACAGAATGATTTCCGCGAAATACCAGAAGGGTTCGTGATGGCCCCAGGGGTTGGCATAACGCTCGGCAGTTTGCCGAAACAGGATATCGTTGAGATACGCCTGTTGTTCGGGTGATCCGCCCTGATTCACCGTCCAAAGCAATGGAACCAACCACATCCCGATGGCCGCCAGAAAGAAAAAGAGTCCTGCAGTCCAGCGAAAGCCGTTGGAATTTCCTTGCGGCGCCAGAACGTCGGCCTTCAAATACCGTAACGCGATATAGGGAATAAAGATCAGCAGCGGCAAAAAGCCGACACCCTTGGTGATGATGCCAAGACCGGCGAAAAAACACCCGGCATAAAACCAGCGCCAATGTGGGCCGAGCAATAGATGCCGAATAAAGCCATACAAGGCAATGGTGGTAAATAAAACCAGCACCGGGTCAATCTGTGCGCGTTTGAATTGATAGACAAACTGCACGCTGAACAAGATCGTTGCCGCCGCCCAAAGCGCTGCGCGTGGATTCCAGAGCCGGCGTGCGGCGTCATAGGTCAATGCGAGAACCGCCAGTCCGGAAATCAGCGAGGGCAGCAAAAAGCTCCAGCGCCAACTTCCAATCAAATGATAAAAGCAGGAAAGAATCCAGAAAAAAACCGGTGGTTTGTCGGGATACAATTCAATGCCGCGGTGCGGAAATAAATAATTGCCACTTTCCACCATTTGTTTTGCCACCAGCACAAAACGGGGCTCGTCGGAGGGCCAGGGTTCACGCAGACCATAGCCGGCTGCCAGCATGAAAAATGCCAGTACAAAGAACCAGAACAATTGTTTCCGATCATCCAGACTCAGGGCAGGCAAAGCAGTCATCAATGAACCTCAATGCGTTTTTGCAGTAGTGCGTAGAAAAAGCCATCCATCTTATCTTCGCCGGGAAAACGTTGCCGCCCCAAGCCGCTGGCATGTCCAAATTTCTCATCCAGCGGCAATACAATAGCGTCTTTGAATTCGGAAACCAGGCGGTTGATCTGGAATTCATTTTCTTCTTTCAACACCGAGCAGGTGCAATACAGCATGCGACCACCTGGTTTCAGCAGCGGCCACAGCGACCGCAAAATCCGCGCCTGCAGCTCAGCCAGCTTATCGATGTCTTCAGCCTTGCGATGCCATTTGATATCCGGCTGTCGTCTAATAATACCGGTAGCGGAACAGGGCGCATCCAGCAGGATGGCGTCGAATGGTTCGCCATCCCACCAACTGGACGAGTCGGCAGAGTCGGCCATTTTCACCTGGATTTTTTCGGAGGTCAGTCCTAGCCTTTCGAGGGTTTCATGGATGGAGGTCAGCCTTGCTTCTGCGATATCCAGCGCAAGGATTCGTCCATCACCGACGAGCTCCGCCAGATGCGCAGTTTTACCACCCGGCGCGGCACAGGCATCCAAAATATAGTCGCCGTGTTTTACCGACAGTGCTTCGACGGCAAGTTGTGCGGCGCCGTCCTGTACCAGAAACTTGCCGGAACTCCAGCCCGGCAACACATTCAAGGCCTGATGCTCTTGCACGCGAATGGATTTGTCCGGGCTTTCGGGAGCCTCGCATTCGATATGCGCTTCGCGAAATGCGGTCAGTAATTCGGTGCGTGAACTGCGTAATGAGTTAACACGCAACCAAAGTGGCGCCGCCTCGTTGTTGGCCCACAAAATATCGTTGAAATTATTCGGCCATTCGTGCTGAAGCTGCTTGATCAACCAGTCCGGATGGCTGCTCTGAACAGCCTGATTGCTCGATGTCGGGAAAGGCTCGCGAGTTGCGCGACGTAGGATGGCGTTAACCAAACCAACCTGCGTCGCTTGTCCGACTTCCCGGGCGGCTTCGACAGTGGCGGAGACGACCGCATGGGCCGGCATTTTCATGCCATGCAGTTGTGCCAATCCGGTAAGCAGCAAACATTGAATTGCATAATCTTTGCGCGGCAGCGGCTTACTCAGCCATTGTGAAAGGACAAATTCGTAATAGCGATGATGGCGCAAAGTCGTAAAACAAATTGCTTCGAGTAAAGCACGGTCACGTGGATCTTTCAGTTCACCGATGTTTTGCTGGATCACGGCCTTGAGTGAACGCTTGCCGGCGAGCACTTGTGCCACCATTTTCCCGGCCATTATCCGAACTTCGGTGCCGGGCATCATTGCATGGCTCGCAGTGCAGGATGCGCATTCAGATAGTCGGCAATCGAAATCATGCGGCCGCCCTCGCGCTGGACCTGCAATAGTCTCAGCGCCCCTTCGGCACACGCGATATCAAGTCCATGTGGGTTCGCCATCAATATCGTGCCCGGCGTTTGTTTGTGCGAGATCGGTATGACGGTGGCGCGATGGATTCGCAGGCGCTCGCCATTTACCGAAGCTTCGCACACAGGCCAAGGATGAAAAGCACGGATTTTATTGGCTACTACTAACGATGAAAGCGACCAGTCGAGCTTTGCTTCCTGCTTATCGAGCTTGTGCGCGTAAGTCACGCCGCTCGTCGGCTGGATCTGTGCAACGGGCTTGATGCCCGCGCGCAACAACTTCAAGCCATCACTCAATACTTCCGCACCCAGTTCGGACAAGCGGTCATGCAGGCTTCCGCCGGTGTCGTCACCGGAAATGGGCATGCTCAAAGTCAATAGAACCGGACCGGTGTCGAGCCCTTTTTCCATTTGCATCAAGCAGACACCACTTTGCGTGTCGCCAGCTTCAATTGCCCGTTGAATCGGTGCCGCGCCGCGCCATCGTGGCAACAGGGAGGCATGAACGTTCCAACAACCGTTTCTTGGTATATCCAGCACCGATTGTGGAAGTAGCAAGCCATAGGCCACCACGATCATGATATCGGGATTGAGTTCGCGTAAAACTTTTTTGCTTTCGACGGATTTGAAATTTTCTGGCTGCTCGATTCGCCAGCCTCGGGCGAGTGCTTCAAGCTTGACAGGCGAGGGCGTCAATTGCCGTCCTCGCCCGGCCGGGCGGTCAGGTTGCGTATAGACCGCAACGATATCGCCCAAAAGAGCAGCTGCGCGCAAACACGGCACAGCGAATTCCGGCGTGCCCGCAAAAACAATGCGTAATGTCATTAGCCTTCGTCTTCGTCGGCTAATTTGCGTTGTTTAGCCAGTTTTTTTCTTACCAGCTCTCGTTTGAGCGGCGACAGATAATCGACGAAAACTTTTCCTGACAAATGATCCATTTCGTGCTGGATACACACGGCCAGCAAGCCATCGGCATCGATTTCAAACGATTGGCCATTGCGATCGAGAGCTTTGACCTTGATGTGGTCGGCACGTTTTACATCGGCAAAAATACCCGGTACCGAGAGGCAGCCTTCCTGATAGGTTTGGCTGCCCTCAGAAGAAATGATTTCCGGGTTGATGAACACCAGTGGCCGTGTTTTGTCCTCGCTTACGTCCAACACAAGTAAGCGTTGATGTACATTAATCTGCGTCGCTGCCAGGCCGATGCCGGGGGCTTCGTACATGGTTTCAAACATGTCGTCGATTAACTGGCGCATGGCGTCATCGACTTGCGCAATGGGCTTGGCGACCGTGCGCAATCGGGGGTCGGGGAATTCAATTATAGGTAATAGAGCCATGAGTTTTGGGGCCAAAATCAGGATTATGAGGGCAATCTGAGCATTATAAGCTGCTTGGGCTTGCTTTCCTTACCTAGTTTTGGGCTATAGTCTCAACCGTAACCCTTGGGGAATCAGGTGGATAGCCGTCATGCTTAA
>JAYWIC010000147.1:0-8580 GCA_043789195.1 Arenimonas sp.
TTCGCGAAAGCTGCTTACGCGGGCATCGGTATCGATTTCATTCGGGTTTGTGACCATGTGCAAAATATTGCCCCTATATCCCGCCGATGGCAATCCAAACAAAACCGGCAATCTGCTAACCTTGCTACAAACCCAGCCAGTCATCCTCCTCTTGAAAAACGAACACCGCCGTGCCTTCTGGCAAGTCCATTTATGCGTCTTGCTATGGGGCTTTACCGCCATTCTCGGAAAATTGATTACCCTGCCCGCCCAGGCGCTGGTCGTCTGGCGCATGGCCCTGGTATGTGTATTTCTCGCCTTGTTGCCTAAAGTCTGGCGCGGCATTGCCGCACTTAAACCCAAACTTATTTTTACCTATGCCGGCATCGGCACGATTGTCGCGCTGCATTGGCTCACGTTTTACGGCGCGATTAAATTGTCCAATGCGTCGGTGGCCGTCAGTTGCCTCGCGCTGGGCTCGGTGTTCGCTGCGCTTATCGAACCCCTGCTGACCGACAAGGCCTGGAATAAATCGGAGTTGCTACTTGGCATTCTCGCCGTTCCCGGCGTGGTATTGCTGGTAGGCGGCGTTCCGCTATCGATGCATACCGGTATTATCGTCGGAATTATTTCCGCTTTTCTCACCTCCTTATTCGCGGTATTGAACAAGCGATACGTGCATGACGCCGAACCGGAATCAGTCACGTTTATCGAGATGTCGGCCGGCGCATTATTTCTGACCGCTGCCAGCATTTTGTATTTCGGCACGGAGCAAACATTAATGCTGCCCGACAGCCGCGATGCCATCCTGCTGTTGATTCTCGCGCTTGCCTGCACCTTGTTTCCGTTTATCTTGTCATTGCACGCATTGCGGCATATCAGCGCTTTCACGACGCAGTTGGCACTCAATCTCGAACCTGTCTATGCCATCGTGATCGCGGCGTTGTGGCTGAAGGAATACGAGGAACTCACACCGCAGTTCTATCTAGGCGTCAGCATTATTTTATTGGTGGTATTTATCCAGCCCGCAATTCTCGCGTTCAAGCGCAGAACTAATCGAGGCTAGCCTGGTGGCGGCAAGCAGAAAAAACCACTGCATCAATTTTTCGTGATGTCATTTACTGCGTCCCCAAACATCTCCTTGTCAGCAAATTCTGGAATCCGGCAGTCAACGGTACGTTCGCAATCAAAATCAAAGTCGGAAAATTCCGCACCAAGGGAACTTTCATGACCTGTGTCGTCAAAGTGGACGGCGGTCCAAAATAACAGTTTCCATACCGGCGAATGCCGTCGCAGGCATTCGCTGGTTTCTAAGTCGGCTTCGGAGAGAATCGGTCACTCTCCTAGACAGGCTGTCTTCGTCTCTTCCAGGTTAATTTGAACTTGTTCGCTTTTTCTGGAAACCCAGGCGTCGCCAGCCCACACGGCAGCTTCAAGACAGGCGGATGCCTTGATGCCGAAGCTGGCTTTACGTTTCACCGGAATATCGGCTTCACCCCGGCTATCGGTTTGGGTTTCAAAAAGAACATCGGCCGGATTGATCGGCGCGCCAGGCAGTTCGGATTTTCTCCAGACCACTAGTTTGACCTGCGCGCCATCTACCGGAAGGTCATCGCGTAATACGTTCACTGTGTATTGCTTCGGTTTTTTAATGGCGTCCGTGTGTCCGCATGCCGCCAATGAGCCAATCGCAAATATCATCAAAACCGATTGTGCGTATTTCATCAAAACAATTCCCCTGAATATTGATATCGAATTTAAACTGCAACATTCCAGCATTATGCGATAGGCAAATCGCTATGCGCACGGCATAACTCATCGTGCAATACGCGAACTTTCTCGACCGCCGGATCTACCGCCGCATTGCCTTTGGCCGCGATGAATCGACATGAGGCATAGGCCTCTGCCTTGCGTTCGTATTCTTCGACCCAGCGTACGCGGTCAGGCAATCGCTCCGGATTGATGGGCCACACACCGGGCCGCGGTTTTAGATGGCTTTCAATACCGATGCGCCATGGCTTCGGACCCACCCGTGCACGAAAGCAATGCTGATTCGTACACATCTGCACGTAAATTCTATCCGCTTCGATTTCCCTGAAAATAGTCGCGACTTCCGGGTCCTCGGGGCCGAAGGTTTTATGCATCGCCAATAATCGCAGGCCAGCCGGCGTGCGATAAATCCGCAGATGCCAATCCGGATGTTTCGCCATGAATGCATCGACGCGATTCATTGCCTGTTCTTCGGGACTAGCGCTCGCTTTCAGTTTTTGTGCCCACAGCCATGCGGCGATTTTATAGCCTGCATACCACGCAGCAAATGCGGCAGCGAGACCAAGCCACCAGCCGGCAAGACTTCTAACGGTCGAAAACGCGATGATTATCAACATCAGGATGCCCCACTTGAACGAAGCGGGCATCTGTTGAGCAACGAAATCAATATCGGCAAACAGAACGTTCGGCGTATTTAAACAGCGGGCACCATAAAGATTACGGGTAATCACCGCTCCCTCATGCCTCGACAATACTTCTTCGCGAATCGGCACGCCAACCGCGCCGTTATAGGCCATCTTCAACTCGCGACGCGCCAGCTTTTCACCGGCAACTATGCGGGCAAACGCATCTTCGGCACGAGCATCGGCATTGCGCTGTGCATCTTCCTGGCTTTGTTCGGACCAGCCAAAACGTCGCACGGTAATTTGTTTGCCGGCCACCTTGTGCTTCAAGGAGGCTTCGGCCCAGTAATCGGGAATCAACATTTAAAACCTCTCAATTCTTGCAGGATGGTCCTCGGGCCCGACCAATGTATCGTATTCATCGAACGGTCGCGCCCGAGGGCTCTCCTACGGGTGTCTCCATCATGTTGGTAATGCTTGGCCGGAGCGATGTTTTTTGGAATCCATCGGCAATCACCGGCATCGAAAATTCGGTGTATAAGGTAATTTCTTTGGGGCGCCCGTTTCGGGCAGGGGGATTG
Source organism: Arenimonas sp. (assembly GCA_043789195.1). Taxonomy (GTDB): domain Bacteria; phylum Pseudomonadota; class Gammaproteobacteria; order Xanthomonadales; family Xanthomonadaceae; genus Arenimonas. The sequence goes on from JAYWIC010000147.1 coordinate 2,954, forward strand.
TGTATGCGCATTGCCATTCGTGCTTCGCTTCTTTGTACTGCTATTTCCGCATCGTTCTTTTCAGGCAACGCCGATGCCGGCGTCGTCAACAATGTATTAACCCAATGGCGAGGACTTGCCGACAAATGCGAGGACCCGCGCCTACGCGATTTCGACGCGATGATGAGTGTGGCGATGTTTGAAGCCGTCAATGCCGCTTCGCCTAAGTACACGCCTTACACCAAGACCATCAACGCACCGAAAGGCAGCTCGCCGGACGCAGCCGCCGCCCGTGCGGCACGTGATGTGCTCATCCATGTGTGCGAAGAACAGAAAGGCATGTTCGATGCCGCGCTGAAAACATCCCTAGAATCTGTCAAGGACAAGGCTGCCCGCGACAATGGCGAAAAAATCGGCATGCAGGCAGCGGCAGCCGTGATCGCTGCAAGAGCCGACTCGAAAGCCGAAGGCAAAGACCCGGTTTATGCGCCACCCAGCGCCGGCGTGTATTCCCCCACCACGCTGCGCGTGGGCGTGCTCTTGTCGACACAGGCACCGTGGATCATGAAAACACCCGATGAAATGCGCTCGGTAGTACCACCAGACTTGAAGAGCGAGGTCTGGGCTCGTGATCTGGAAGAAGTAAAACGCCTCGGTGCGAAAAAATCAAAAGACCGTACGACGGAACAAACCGATGTCGGCAAATTCTGGGCCGGGCGTGACGTGCGTATCGTCATCAACCAGTTAATCGGTCGACCCGGTCGCGGTCTGGTCGATGACGCCCGTTTTCTCGCACTGGCCGAGATGGCCTGGGCCGATTCCTATGTCGCCATGATGGACGGTAAATACCATTACATGTTCTGGCGCCCTGTCACCGCCATCCGCAATGCAGAGATGGACGGCAATGATGCGACCAAGCCTGATCTGCAATGGGAAGCGATGGTCGAAACCCCGGCGCATCCCGAATATCCCTGCGGGCACTGTGCATCGGCCGGCGCCGTTGGCGCAGTAATACAACAGGAATTCGGACCCGACGCGCCACCACTCGTGCTTGAAATGGAAGACACCCTGCTTCGCCGTTACGATACGCCACAGGAATACATTGATGATGTTTCAATTTCACGAGTGTACGTCGGTGTGCATTACCGATTCTCGATGGAGGCCGGACGCAAAACCGGTATGGATATCGGCAAGGTGGCTTCACAACGTTATTTCACGCCGCTGGCGAAATAGTTTTTATGATTTACGAAAATAGGTGCGCCTTGGCGCACCTTTTTTTCAGGCCTGCTGAACCGCTTTACCTCGAAAGCCTCTGGCAAGCAGCCAAAACGCGAGAATAATCTGGCAAATACCGAGTGGTGCAATAAAGCGGAAATCCACGTCGACGCCAAACAGGGGGTTAGTAACGGCATACAACTGAGAACAGACGGCCAGCAATCCAATCACCGACAGCACGCGCGGGATTAAACTAAAACGGAACATCGCCAAATAGAATGTGAACATCATGCAGCCCCCCACAATCAAGCTGATGTAATGCGTCCAGTTACGAGCCGACTTCACCACAATCCGTAGACCATCGTAAAGTTCCGGCTGTGCACCACCCGCTTCTGCGTAAGACTGACTCAAGGACAACAACGACATCACGCTGATATTTTCGACGACCGTCAATGCAAACCCGGCGACCACGAGTGCGAAATAGAATAAGCCCAGTGATTGCGAGCGCTGGCGAAATACTGGATACACCAGTGTCGCGACACCGATCGATACCAGCCCCATAGCCACCCCGACGAGTGCAGATATGGCGATCTTCGAAGCATTGCCTGCCGCTGCGATCAGAAACCCGGGCTCGCCGAACAAAGATGCCGTCAATACAAAGTTCGTCAAAATGCCGCCGACGATTAATAACAAAAGTAAAGCACCCACTATCCGACCGGTACGAATTTCCGACTGCATTTCCCTCTCCCTTTGCCAGAACGGCGTCATTCGCCAAGAGCGCAGTGTCAGGATTTATGCAAATGCCGGCGCGTGCGGATAGTCATTGTGCCAATGCGCACGGCTGTAGGAGCGACTTTCCTCTTGGCGCGACAAACCCCGCCTGATCCCTCACACCCAAAAGACGCTTCACAGATTCGATTCTCCAACTGGCACCCCTCTTAAAAAGCAATCCTCGAACCGATCCCCGACTTCAACATTTCCCAAAGCTCGATGGCCGGAACGGGGCGACTGAACAGATAGCCCTGACCTTCCTCGCAATCACGAACCTGCAAAAACGCGAGCTGGATTTCATTTTCAATGCCTTCGGCCACCACCCGCAGCTTCAGGCTGTTTCCCATGCCGATGACGGCACTCACGATGAACCCGTCATCGGAAATGGATTTAATCTCACTGACAAAAGAGCGGTCAATTTTCAGCACATCGATCGGAAATTGCTGCAAATAACTCAGGCTGGAAAATCCGGTGCCAAAGTCATCCACGGCCAGTTGTACGCCGAGATTCTTCAGGTTCTTCAGGATTTCGGTGCTGCTATCTACGTCGTGCATCAACACGCTTTCGGTAATTTCCAGCTCAAGCAGCTGCGGATCCAATCCGGTCTCGACCAGAATTGATTGCACGCATTCGAAAAAACCGGGATGACGAAATTCAATCGCGGAAATATTGACGGCGATGGTGGTGCTCTCAATGCCGCTATTCAGCCATTGCTTTGCCTGTTTGCAGGCCTCACGCAAAACCCAGCGGCCCATCTTCACTATCAGCCCGGACTCTTCGGCAATCTGCAGAAACCGGTCAGGCTGCACCATTCCCCATTTTGGGTGCATCCAGCGCAGCAGGGCTTCCGAACCGGTAATGATGCCGGTTCGCAGACTTACTTTCGGCTGGTAATACAGCACAAATTCTTTTTTATCGATCGCCTGTCTCAGGCTGGATTCGATTAATTGCCGCTCGACGGCACGGGTATTCATATGGCTACGAAAGAACTGGTAATTGTTACGGCCATTGTCTTTGGCATCATACATCGCGGTATCGGCATTCTTGATCAGGGTGCCGGCGTCCAAGCCATCGGTCGGATAAATACTGATACCGATACTGGTGGTGATATGAAATTCGCGCCTGGACAAAAGATGCGGCAAAGTCATGGCAGCAATGATTTTCTCGGCCGTCAGCGAAGCATTATTTTCGTCTTTGCTTTCTGACAACAGAATGACAAATTCGTCGCCGCCTTGCCGGCTGACCGTGTCGCTGTCCCGCACGCAATCCACCAGTCTGTTGGTGACGGATTTCAGCAGCAGGTCGCCAGTAGCATGGCCAAGCGAATCGTTGATGTGCTTGAAATTATCCAGATCCAGAAAAAGTATCGCCAACTTCGTGCCATTTCTTTTTGCGCTGGAAATGGCCTGTGCTATCCGGTCATTGAGCAGCACACGGTTTGGCAAATTGGTAAGAAAATCATGGTGCGCCAGATGCATCATCTTCAAGCTCATCGCCTTGGTATCGCTGACATCGTGAAACACGATGACCGCACCCGCCAACTTTCCTCCCAGGTCATGGATAGGTGAAGCCGAATCCTCGATGTAGGCTTCGCTGCCGTCCTTTCGAATCAACAGCGTATTTTTAGGCAGGCCGACGGGTTCGTCGTTTTTCAAAACCAACTCAACGGTATTACGTATGGCAAGTCCGGTTTCGCTGTTGACCAGCTTGAGAACATCGGCAATCGGCTGCCCAATCGCCTGTGCTGCCGGCCAGCCGGTAATATTTTCTGCAGCCACGTTCAAATAATCCACAGTACCCGCAACATCCGTGCAGATCACCGCATCGCCGATCGAGTTGAGCACGATTTCAGCCCGTGCCTTTTCCTGCAGCAGGGTCACTTCGACGGCTTTGCGCTGGATCATGTTGCGCAAACCCTGGGGCACCAAATAGTTTTTGAAATGCCCGCGTGACAAATAACCCTGCGATCCGTATTCCACCATTTCAACGGCCAGCGGCTGGTCGTCATCGGCGCACAAGGTCATGATGGGCGTATGGGGTGCAGCGGCAAACAAGCGGTCGAAAGTTTCGATGCCTTCACTGTCGGGCAATTCCAGATCGACCAGAATGGCATCCACATCGCCCTCTACAATGCGCTCGATGCTTTCGGAAAGTGTTCTTATCCATTCCAGTTTGAACGGACCGTCGGTCGCCTTACAAAGTGCTTCCTGCAGCGTCTTGGCATCGTCCGCATTGTCGGTGATTACGAGAATTTTGCTTGTCATCCCGGGAGAATGAATCAGCGGCGTTGCAAGGTCTGTGCGTTGCAACACCCAGTTTTATGACAGGTATTGATTGGAAACGAGTGATTGGGCGTTCAGGAGTTCATCTTTGAATGCCATCTTCTGTTGCTCATTACCTAGTTACAGGTTTGCTGCACAGCGGCCTTCAAACAAATTTTTCTGATTGCGAAACGTAGCCCGGGAACGTATACAACATGTTCATGAAATGACATTCCTGACAGAACATAAAAAACCGACTTCCAGGCGGTTTTTAAGTTCTCACAACCACTCCCGCAACGCCGGCAGATATTTTTCCAGCGAACCGGTATTGACCGCAACGACACGTTCGCCCTGCTTGATCAATCCACGATCAAGACATTGCGGTATCGCGGCCAGGCAGGCCGCGCCTTCCGGGCTGATCCACCAACGCTTGTCAAACCAGACACGTTTTAGTTCGATCGCCGTGTCTGCTTCGCTCACTGCAACAGCAGCGCCACCGCTGGCACGAATAATTTGCAACACGCGGAAGTGGCCGACACCGCCGGGAACATTCAAGCCAAAACTGATCGTGTTGCCAGCCGTCACCACCGTGGTATCGGCAGCACTATTGTTGAACGCATTGACCAGAGGCGGTGTGACTTCGCTCTGCACGCAAATCATGCGCGGGCGTTGGCTTCCGATTAAACCCAATGCTTCCAATTCGTCCCAGGCTTTCCACATGCCGAGTACGCCGGTGCCGCCGCCGGTCGGATAAATCACCGCATCGGGTAACGACCAGCGCGTGGTTCCCGGCAACGGTTCGGCAAGTTCAAGACCGAGCGATTTCTTGCCTTCGATGCGCCATCCGGGTTCCTGGAATGTCGCGACCGAAAAATAACCCTGCGGAATATATTTTTCTTTCAGCAAGGCACCGGCTTCGCGAATAGTCGGGCCGATCAATTCCAGTTTTACCCGATCGGGAAAACGATTCGCGGCGGCAGCGACATTGCCTTGAATCGGCATTGGTGTATCGTCCGGCATGGCCACCACCACCGACAATCCTGCCGCCAATGCATAACGCGTCAATGAATCGCCGGCATTGCCTTGCGTCGGCACCGCCAAATGCGTCAGCCCCAAGCGGCGAGCCTGCGCCACCACCATCGCCATGCCGCGATCCTTGAAACTTTGGGTCGGGTTCGCTCCATAACCCGGATGCGCCTTACCCTCTTCCTTCACTTGCAATAAAAACTTTGCCGAAGCAGCTTGTGGATGATCGCGGTAATCGAGCAACGGCGTATTGCCTTCGCCAAGACTGACGATGTGTCGTGCGTCTTCGGGGTTAGTAATATCCAGCGCCATCAATCCACCGAAACGCCAAAGATCACGACGGCTCGGGTCATACCACGCAGCATCCGGTTTTTC
>JAYWIC010000148.1:0-8568 GCA_043789195.1 Arenimonas sp.
CGAAGGTTCCAGCGTCGGTGTCAGTCGCGTATTCAACGATGCCGATCTCGATGCAGCGGTGGAATTGGCGGCACGCTATCCCGGCGAAATGTTGATGGAACAATTAATCGAAGGCGGCGAATACACCATTGGTGTGCTTGAAGGTAAAGCGCTGGCGAGTGTCCATATCGTGCCTGCTGGCGAATATTACGACTACCACTCGAAATATATTTCCGACGAAACCCAATACATCTGCCCGGGCTTGCCGGAAGCAGAAGAAAAAATCGTGCAGGCCTATGCCGAGAAAGCGTTTGCCGGTGTTGGTTGCCGGGGTTGGGCACGGATCGATTTTATGCGCGATAAAAACGGCGGCATTTATTTGCTCGAGGCAAACACAGCCCCTGGCATGACCAGCCATTCCTTGATGCCGAAATCGGCCAAAGCCTTCGGTATCGACTTTGAAACCTTGTGCTGGACCATTCTGGAGTCGAGCTTCGCATGATGAAAGCCTTCTTCCGCCTCACTGCATGGACGCTGGCAATTGCGCTGGTGGTCTTGCCCGTGGCTGCGGTTTTGAATGGCTGGATTGGTGGTGAGCGCTGGCCGATGCGACATTTGCGGGTGTCGGGTGAATTTAACTTGGTGAGCGATCAGCAAGTACGTGAGACGGTGTTGCCGAATGTCAAAGATGGCTACTTTGCCGTGAATCTGGAACAAGTTCGACAAAATATTGCCACCTTGCCGTGGGTCAAGCAGGTCGACGTCAGAAAGCGTTGGCCCGATCGTCTTGAAGTAACGGTGATGGAATACAAGCCACTGGCACGCTGGGGTGAAAAAAACCTGCTGGCGGAAAATGGCGAAATTTTCGTGATACCGAAAAATGCAAAATTCAAGCTGCCGATGTTTGAAGGGCCTGCATCCAACACGAGCGACATGATGTCCTTCTACAGTTACGCAAAGCCCTTGTTTTTGACCATGGGTTTGCAAGTGGAGAGTATTCGCATGAGTGCCCGTGGTAGTTGGAGTCTGACACTCAATGACGGCCTTGAAATCGAAGTGGGTCGTGGCGAACCTCAGCAAAGGCTTGCCCGTTTTTCGAGGCTAATGCCGCAAATTAAAAATGATGAACGCAATCGTCGGCTTGTACGCGCCGATCTTCGCTACACCAACGGTTTTGCTCTGAGCTGGAAAGACATCAGCAAGGTCAAAGTCGAAAACAATTTACCACAGGGCAACACATGAATCGCAAGGGTGATAAATCGTTAATTGTCGGGCTGGATATCGGCACTTCAAAAATTACCGCCATGGTGGGCGAATACGCCCACGGCCAGGAATTGGAAGTCATCGGTATCGGTTCGCACGAATCACGCGGCATGAAACGCGGCGTGGTGGTGGATATCGAATCGACCGTGCAATCCATCAAGCACGCCATCGAAGAAGCCGAATTGATGGCCGGCTGTGAAATTCGCTCGGTCTATGCCTCGATTTCCGGTAGTCATACCCAGTGCCGTAATTCGCCAGGCATCGTGCCGGTGGCCAGCGGCGAAGTGACGTATCAGGATTTGGATAATGTGCTGCAAGCGGCAAAAGCCGTGGCGATTCCATCGGATCAAAAAATTCTGCACGCCATTCCGCAAGAATACATTGTTGATAATTCGCAGGAAGGCATACGCAACCCGGTCGGCATGTCGGGTGTGCGTCTGGAAGTGCGCGCGCATATTATTACCGGCGCTTTGTCGGCGGCCGCGAATATCAGTAAATGCATCAATCGTTGCGGCTTGCAGGTCGATGAATTGATTTTATCTTCCATCGCATCAAGCACTGCCGTACTAACCTCGGATGAAAAAGAATTGGGTGTAGTGCTGGTCGATATCGGTGCGGGTACGACCGATATTGCCGTGTTCGTGCAAGGGTCGATTCGTCATACCGCTTCATTGCCGATAGCCGGTGATCAAGTCACCAATGACATTGCGCATTTGTTGCGGACACCGACACCGGAGGCCGAACAAATCAAGGTACGTTATGCCTGCGCACTGGCGCAATTGGCCACTGCCGAAGAAAGCATCCAGGTGCCGAGCGTGGGTGACCGTCCACCGCGTCGTTTAGCGCGCCAGGCCTTGGCCGAAGCCGTGCAAAATCGCTATGAAGAAATTTTCGAAATGGTGCAGGCAGAATTACGCCGCTCCGGTTTCGAAGAATTGGTGCGCGCGGGACTGGTGCTGACAGGTGGCTCGTCTCGCATGGAAGGCGTGGTTGAACTCGCGGAAGAAATGTTGCATATGCCAGTTCGCGTCGGCATTCCGCAAAACATCAAAGGCCTGGGTGAAGTGGTCGGTAATCCCGTGCATGCGACCGGAGCGGGTTTGCTGCTCTGGGGCAGTGCAAGTGAAAACCCGCGCAGGTCGTCGTTGTCTAGCAGCAAGGCCGGCACTTTGTTTTCAAAACTTCGCACGTGGTATCGCGGAGAGTTTTAGTCGTTGCAACATACATAAAAAGAATATTCATTTAAATCACGGAGGATCTGAACATGGCACATTTTGAATTAGTAGAAAAATTGGCACCGAACGCAGTCATCAAAGTTATCGGTGTTGGTGGTGGTGGTGGTAATGCGGTAGCACACATGGTGAATGCCGGCGTCGACGGCGTGGAGTTCATCACGGCCAATACCGACTCGCAGGCGATTAAAAACGTCGGCGCAAAAATGCAATTGCAACTCGGCGGCAACGTGACAAAGGGTCTCGGTGCAGGCGCGAATCCGGAAGTCGGCCGTCAAGCTGCACTCGAAGATCGCGAACGCATTGTCGAAGCATTGACTGGCGCCGACATGGTATTCATCACGGCCGGCATGGGCGGTGGTACCGGTACCGGTGCGGCACCGGTTGTTGCACAACTGGCAAAGGAAATGGGAATTCTGACGGTCGCCGTCATCACCAAGCCTTTCCCGTTCGAAGGCCGACGCCGGATGCAGGTCGCTTTAAAAGGTATCGAGGAATTGGCGCAGCATTGCGATTCCCTGATCACCATTCCCAACGAAAAATTGATCACGGTGCTTGGCCGCGATGCCACCATGATGCAAGCCTTCCGTGCCGCCAATGATGTGTTGCTCGGAGCCGTGCAGGGCATTGCCGATTTGATCGTGCGTCCGGGTTTGATCAACGTCGACTTTGCCGACGTACGCACTGTGATGAGCGAAATGGGTCTGGCCATGATGGGCAGCGGCACCGCCCGTGGTGACGACCGTGCACAAGCGGCTGCCGAAGCCGCGATTAGCAATCCTTTGCTCGATGAAGTCAATCTGGCTGGTGCGAATGGCGTGCTGGTAAACATCACCGCAGGCCCGGATTTCACCATGCGCGAGTTTGATGAAGTCGGCCGTATTATTGAAGAGTTCGCTTCTGAAGATGCCACCGTTGTTGTCGGTACGGTTTTGGATCCAGACATGAAAGACGAGGTTCGCGTCACGGTCGTGGCGACTGGATTGAATCGCGGCGTATCACGGGCGACGGTACGTCCGGATCGTGTCGAATTTGGCAGCAAGGAGCCAATGCGAAATCCAGTGAAACTGGTTCGCAATGCGACAACCGGGTTACCCGATTACGACAGCATGGCAAATGCCGACTTCTCAAATGCAGGCAATAACCTCGGCCTGCGTGCTAGCCGGGTTAGCGAAGCACAACCTCAGACGGCATTAAGCGATTTGCCCACCGATCACAGCTATCTGGACATTCCAGCCTTCCTGCGTCGCCAGGCAGATTGATCGCAGGTCGGGCCCCGGCCCGACTTGCGCTAAGTTAGTTAGCACCAGCATCAAGGATGATGCTGCATGTCATGTTCACTTGGATTCACTTCAGCCCGCCTTATGGCGGGCTTTTTTTTTATAAACGTCTGACGATGCGTATCCGAAGTCGATTGTAAACATTTATTATGACACCCGTGGGGGTCAGGGTGGTCAATGAATCAGACATCCAATCAAGTTTGCTACATGCACATATCTAGTTCTCACTCAGCACGATTTTTTGCAAGTAAAGTATGGGAAAATGAACGCAGGGGCGATTAAATAGCTCCGACGTGCAAATTCAATAATCGTTATTTCATGTCGGATTTTATCAATCCATAGTCGGCATTTTTTATTTATTTTCGGGGAATTCAATGAAACGCATAATTTCAACCATCACTTTGACGGCATTTTTGTTCAGCACCGTTGCGAATGCAAAAACTGTGTCAGACCTTCCTACACCGTTTGCATCGACCTTGCCGATTGAGTTGCGGTTGACGCAACAGGAAATTGCGGTTGAAGTCCCCAATAACGGTGCCGTAGCCTCGATCGCAATCGGCGGTATCCTCGGGGCGTTGGTAGGTGCTGCAATCAACAAGGCTTCCGTGGCGAATGCCGAAAAGCGCGTGGCCGAAATTCGCAACCAAATGATTGACTACGATTTCTCGAAGCAGTTTGAAACCGAGTTTCGCGAAAAGGCGGCGCTCCAGTTGCTCGGCCCGAAATATGATCTCACAGTCTCGAAAACGACCATGTTTGCCGACATCACCGATAAATCCGCAAAGGCCGGTAAAGACATTCTGGTTGTTCAGCCGAGTTATACGCTTTCGAATAAATTCGATGAAGTGAATGTACGTATGTCGGTGATGCTGGTAGATCGCGAAGCCAAGCCAAATGGCAAAATCAAGCTAAGAAACAACCATGTGCGCAACTACACTTATACCGTCTTGCTGCAACCCGGCGTCAAACAAAGTGCCAATGCGGGCGCTGAAGCCGTGGAGCAAATGGGCAAGGATCAGCTGGTTGCGATGATCAATAACGGTATAGAGGGCGTCATCGAGGTTTTCAATATCAGTCTTTCCGCCGAAGGCAAGGCGAAGTTGGCTAAGGGCGGCAAATCGAATCAATACATGGTCGGCGAGAAGCAAGTGCGCGGAATGTTATTCGCGAAAAATGCCGATGGTCGCGATGTGTTCTTCCAGAAGGGCATCAATAATTTCTTCGTGATCGGGAAAGCCGAATCATTTGTTCAGGCAGCGCAAAAAACCGCTGAAGCTACTGTTCAAGATGATGCCGTAGTGGTAGCGCAAGGCGACGCTGTGCAAGTCGCTCCAGAGGCCGGTACACAGGCAGCCCCTGAAACCAGTGTTGAAGACAAGTGAGGACTGTAGCGACTTGCTTGATGGCGCTTTCATTGGCCGGGTGTGTAACGCAGGAAAAAAAAGCGGTGGATAGCGCGGTTTCGACTCGGGTAAGCGGCAAGGCTGCCACTGCCAAAAGCACTTGCAGCTCCAATCAGGTCATCGTTGAAGACGGTCGTCTTGACGGTAATGCTGCCGGTGTCGCGCTGGGAATCGATGCCTCGATGGCCAATGCTCCTTCGTTATTGTCGAGCGAACTTGGCAGAGCGGGCGTCATGATCGCCAAAACGAGCAATACCGATACGACGGTCATCGTCGTCAAGCGGGTTTACATTTCCCAGGCACTTGAAGCCAAGAAAGTGAACATTGTGCTTGAAGTTCGCGCACCCGGCATGCCGCCGAAAATTATCCGTGGCACCGAAACTTCCGTGATGTGGTGGGGCAGTCTCGAAGAGTCAGAGAAAGCCATAGCGCGTGTGTTCAACAATACGGTCGTGCTACTGGTAACGCATTTGAATATGTCCTGCGCTAGAACTGGATAAATTCGAGCTTTGCAATAATCTTCAAGCCCGCCGATTGGCGGGCGTTTTTCTGATGTCCGGATGTGGACAATGGCTGCCAGATAGCTGGGCGTGAATGAACTTTGTTCGTGATTGAGCTGTCTCTGCCAGGTGTGAGACTGCCAAGTGTTCCACATTTGGAACACTAAAATGTTGCAAGCCCATGAAAAGCACGGGACTTTTTACTTTCGTTCATGAAGGGCTGTGGTATCCTCGCGGGAGTTTTGGGCTGTTCCAGTTGGAGCGCTAGATGATGATGAAACAACGCACCTTGAAGAATGTCATTCGCGCCACCGGCGTGGGGCTGCATAGTGGCCAAAAGGTCTATATGACCTTGCGTCCGGCTGCGCCGAACAGTGGCATTATTTTTCGTCGCACCGATTTCGCCAAGCCGGTGGAAATCAAGGCGAATGCTTTATTGGTAGGTGAAACCAGCATGTGTACCGCGCTGGTGCAGGACGACGTGCGCGTCATGACCATCGAGCACCTGATGTCGGCCTTCGCTGGGTTGGGCATCGACAATGCCTACGTTGATTTATCGCATTTCGAAGTGCCGATCATGGACGGCTCGGCTGGTCCTTTCGTGTTCCTGCTGCAATCGGCCGGTATCGAAGAGCAGAATGTTGCCAAGCGTTTCATCAAGATTGTGAAACCCATCCAGGTGGAAGACGGCGACAAATGGGCTCGTTTCGAGCCGTTTGATGGCTTTAAAGTCGGCTTTACCATTGACTTCAAGCACCCGGTCTTCACCAAATCTACCTCCAGCGTAGAAATCGATTTCTCGACAACCTCCTTTGTAAAAGAAGTCAGCCGTGCCCGCACTTTCGGTTTCATGAAGGATATTGAATTCCTGCGTGACCGTAACTTGGCGCTCGGCGGCAGCATGGATAATGCGATCGTGCTGGATGATTACCGCATCCTCAATGAAGACGGACTGCGTTACGAAGACGAGTTCGTCAAACACAAGATTCTCGACGCCATCGGCGATTTGTATCTGCTGGGCCATAGCCTGGTCGGTGCTTTCTACGCCTATAAATCAGGCCATGCCCTGAATAACCAGCTGTTGCGAGCCATGTTGGCCGACCCCAGTACTTGGGAAGAAGTCACCTATGCCGATGACCCGGCAACGGCCCCCATTTCCTACGCTCAGCCCGCACACGCCCAATAAACTGGGCGTTTTGCCAAAGTGATTTTGCACTTTGAGGGGGCTATCACATTGAAAAATCAGGAAATAACAGCTTTTTAACGGCTCGGGTAACGGATTGCGGCACAATGTCCGGCCATTGTTGTGTGTGGCATCAGGGCAAGGACGCTAGTTTTAGGAGTTGTTCCCGCAGTTGCGGGTCTTCCACGGAGTGGGCGGTGGCTCGCAGTGAATCGCGAACTGCCTGAGTAAGGGGCTTACCAGTAGTTGGACTCAGGGGAACCGGGTCTGGGGGAGTCACTTTTATCGTCAAAGCCTGGACTTGAAACCCGGCTGCACCGGCCGCGCTGATTAAAGCGTCGCCATAGAGGCGCAGTTTGGATTTCCAGACCGGATTTGATACCGAATACACCAGTTTTTCCTTATTGATATTGGCGAGATGACATTCTTTCGCCAGTGCAGGGGGCAAAATTTGGCGCAGTGTTTGATCCAGTTGGTCCAGTTCCTGGGCCCGTTTGATCAGCTTCATCAGGGTTGATTCGTTTGCTGCCTGCAGCGCCCGGATCGGACCATCGTTAGAAGCCGCCGCGCCATGGACCTGATTGAGAGAACGTTTAAGCATGATGAACATTATCATCGTTTCAAAATTCTTTCGCACGCCTAAGAAATTGGCGTTCGATGATCCAAGAACCGCTGCCATTGCAGGTGGTTCGATCTTGCTGTTATTGGCATTCGCATTCAGCATCGGCTTCTTTGGCCGTGGTGCCAATGGCGCCGCCAAAGCGGAAATTAGCCGTTTGCAAGCCCAGCTGACCCAGCAAGACAAAGAACTCAAAACTGCCAAAGCCGATGCGCAACGCGAAATCAATGCCGTTGCTGCCCGTGTAGGTGAGTTGCAAATTCAGGCCAACCGGTTGAATGCCCTTGGCGAGCGTCTTGCCAAAGATGGCAAATTCACCGATGGCGAATTCAATTTCGACAAACTGCCCGGTGCCGGCGGCAACGAATCGGTTGAAGATGTAAAGTCGAAAGACCTGCTGAGTGATCTGAGCGCTCTCCAGGTCCAGTTCGATGACTCAGGACGCCAGCTTTCCGTTCTGGAAGCCATCTTGTTCGATCAGCATCTTGAGATGAGCCGTACACCTTCGCAGTTGCCCGGCCGTGGCTATATCACGTCTACTTTTGGTAGCCGTTCCGATCCGTTTTCAGGCGGCCGTGCCCATCATAAAGGCATCGATTTCGAAGCCAATACCGGCGATCCGGTATTTGCAGCAGCTGACGGCGTCGTCAGCTTTACCGGCGTAAAAAGCGGTTACGGCAATGTCGTAGAAGTGGACCACGGGAACGGCTACAAGACCTTATATGCACACAACTCGGCTTTTACCGTGCGTTCTGGCGATTTGATACGTGCAGGTCAGCAATTAGCAAAAGCGGGATCAACGGGCCGTTCAACCGGGCCACACATTCATTTTGAGGTGCATGCCAATGGTGTCGCCGTTAATCCAAAGCCGTTTCTGGATAGCGTTAAACGATAAACCACCGGGTTGATATCGCTTAAACCGCCCACAGGTTAAACTATGCGGCCGCCATGTATGCATGCGCGGCCGTTTTCATGATTGGCTTCTCATTTTCGCGCAGACATTGTCTGCCTCACTTGGTGGTTTGATTTTCCCATGCTCAATAGTCTTCTTACCCGTATTTTTGGCAGCCGTAACGAACGCCTGCTGCGTCAATTCCAGAAAAATATCG
>JAYWIC010000149.1:0-2418 GCA_043789195.1 Arenimonas sp.
ATCGTCGTGCACGGGCCGAGTAGCGCGCGTGAAAATCATCCGGCATCGCCTGACACCATAACACCCTGACATCGCGCGGCAGTTGCGTATTGGTTCCGAGTATCCATGCACGATCTGTTCTTGCAGCTTCACTATCGAAATGGATCACCTGACATCTGGCATGGACGCCGGCATCGGTGCGGCCGGAACACACGACCTGCACGGGATGATGGGCGACAAAGGACAAGGCTTTCTCGACCGCCGCTTGCACGGTCGAACCTTCGGAAAGACGTTGCCAGCCGAGATAATCGCTGCCGTCGTATTCAATGCCAAGTGCATATCGCATAGTGGATAGTATAAAAAAACTAAGGGCCGGCGAACCGGCCCCTTTTAAAGAGAACCAACAAATATGACGTTAGCCAATTTCGCTCATGATGCGCTTTGCCATTGCTTTTGCAGGAGCAGAGCCACTGGCTGCAACCTCTTCCAGCATGGAGCGTGCACCTTCGACATCGCCGATTTCGAGATACGCGCGTGCCAATTCAATCTTGGTCGAGCTGGCGCCATCTACATCCATTAACTCGGATTCCGAACGATGAATATCAGGCATGTTATCCAAAGCCACAAAATCGCTTTCGCTCATCAACATAATTTCATCGGGCTCTTCATAGGCAGGTATTTGATCTGCAGGAATCACCGTTGAAACCTCCACTACCGGTTCGGGCACAATGGCGACCGCTTCCAGATTTTCCAGCTCGGCTAAATCCGCCTGTGACAAAAAGGAAGGTTCAGGATCAATCGCTGCTGCAGGAGGTACTGCCAGAATCGGTTTTGCGGATGACTCAAATTTAGGAACATTCCAACCAGCCTGGTTAAACAAGGCATGGCCTGGCAACAAGGCCACACCCATCACGACAGCTTCACGCCAGCGCGGGTCTTGTGCTGAATTGACATGGGTACGCATGGTTTGTGCGGCAGCTTCGAAGTCTTTGCTGTCGCCGCGCTGGTAGTAGTAACGCAGCAAGGCGAGATGTGCTTCGAGATCTTGCGGTTTGGAGCGCACGGTATTTCGAAGCGCAACCAATTCAGGCTCCTCAATCGGAGATATCGAAGCAGGCTTGGAAGTCGCAACACTTTCCTTCGTGATGCCGCCGACGTTCGCCGCCTTGGCTGGCGCCGTTTTCTCATGATGGACATTTTTGGCATCTTGCAAGGAAGACAGGCTTGCCTGTAAGTCGGCATCATCGGAGATACGACGCGAAACGACGGTCTCTTCTACGTCCGGCTTGTTCTTGCTCCGCCGGAAGAACCAGACCAACCCGCCCAGCAACAACAAGCCGCCAGCACCGTAATGCAGCATCGGATTCATGTACCAGGGATCGGCAGTTACCGCTACAGGCTGGGCTGCCGAAGTATCGGTCGCTGCCGGGTTTGCCGGCGCAGGTGCCGGCTGAACTGCTGGTGCAGCCACTTGGCTCTTGCCAAGTTCATCTTGCAATGCCTTCAATTGACTGTCTTTCATCTCAATTAATTTCTGAGAATCAGCTTGCTGACTCTCAAGATCGGTCAATCGGGATTTCAATTCGGTAATTTCCGAATCACGAACGGCAATATCTTCACGCGCCTGGGTCAATTCGGCGCGCAGTTCTGTACCACCCGCCGCTGATGAAGCACCGGACTGGGCAGCTTTGCCAACTGAAGATTTACTGCTTGGTGGCACGATTTCGAGACGGGCTTTGGGCTTGCTAGCAATCCTTGGCTTGGCTACAACAACAGGCTTTGGTTTGGGTTTTGCGACGACCGGGGCCGGAGCGACTGGTTCGGGAGCCACGTCGGCGACGGTTTCAGTCGGTTGTGGCACGGGTTGACGCTGTGAACGCGGACTGACGGACTGTTCCGCGATCAATGCTGCCGCTTGTTCGCCAGTCAGAATCGATGCTTCGTCGCGGCCGGGAATTCGCAATACCGAGCCACGTTTTAGTTTATTGACGTTCTCGCCTTCGAAAGCTTCCGGGTTGGCACGCAACAATGCCACCATCATTTGTTTGATCGTAACGCTTTCGTCTGGTCGCACTTCTTCAGCGATAGACCACAAGGTTTTACCCGTATCTACGGGACCATATGAGCCGGTCGCTGCTGGAGTGTTTTGAGGTGGCGGCGGTGGTGCTGGCGGGAAATATTCCAGTGCTTGCTGGGCCACCATCGGTTCAGGTTCGGCAGGAACTTGAGCTGGCGGTGGAGCTTCAACTATCGGCTGCGGTGCGGGGACTGGCTCAAATATCAACGGTGCTGATTTTTCGGCAACCACTGGAGCAGGCGGTGTGACTGGCTCCGGCCTCAAGACAATAGGCGGGAGTGTCGGCTCCGGTGGCGGTGTGTATTGAACCGGAGCCACTGCAACCGTTGGCGCCTCCATCGGTCGAACAATGGCTTTCGCAA
>JAYWIC010000150.1:0-8560 GCA_043789195.1 Arenimonas sp.
CTCGAACGAGCACCAATCGCTTTCATGATTGCTATCTGACGTTTTTGCTGCGCCAGCAAGCTACCAATAATGGTTGCGGCAAGTACCGCGCCCAGTATCAACGTGAGCAGACTGAAAACCTGCAACATACTAATTACCGCGTTCAACTGGCCTTGATGAGGGTGCCGCTTCGGTGGCGGAATACGAACTTCATGGACATCATAGCCATGCCTATCCAACCACCGAACCAGCCTGGTGACAGTAACCTCTATGGCCTTTGCATTATCGGCATCTTTCTTGACAACGATCTTAAGCAGGTGCAGCTCAGGTTGTTCACCTAAAGTAACCAGTGTCGCCGGCGTAACGTAACCGTAAACTGTCTGCTCCTGCCACGCAGGAGCGAGCCCTGCGTCATGAACAACGCCAGATATCAAAACCGAGCGTTCACTGCCATTGTTAGTTTGCACGGCAATACTCTTTTCAACTTGCGTGTTAGTCAGGGGCAATGCACTACGTTCGACCAACATGGAGCCGGTGGGTGGTGGCCAGGCGCCTGACTCGGACTGGAAGGCATTAATTTTCAGGCTATCGAAATTCGGCACTACGAATAGTCGTAACGGCATCCATTCGCTTGGCCCTACTTTAATTCTGCCATTTGTGGTCGAGCTTGCTTCCGCATCTGCAATGTCTGGGTGGCTTTTAACGAGCGCAATCAACTTTTCATCAACGCGATCCATTTCTAGCTGTGCTGATGCAGCATTTGTTTCAAGATAATTTCGCGGAACTTCACGAGAAAGAATGGCGTAAGCAGTAAAGATGGCAGCAACGACTGCAACGCTGACGGTAAGTGCTGCGGCCATCATCAAAAAACGACCGCGTGCGGCCTGCACGTCACCTATAATTTTCTTCCAGCGAGGGCTCATTTCATTTCTCCTTCGCCGAGTCCATCGCGACTTCACCATCACTAAGCGTGATGGTGCGCGTGAAAAAATGGCTTAAATCCCGCTCATGCGTCACGGTCAACACGGTCTTGCCATCCTTGGCCAGGGCAGCAAGAAAACCCATTACATCATCAGAGGTTTTTGAATCGAGATTACCGGTCGGTTCATCGGCCACAACAATCGGAGGATCGTTCGCTAAAGCTCGGGCAATTGCGGCGCGTTGCTGCTGTCCCCCAGAGAGATCCGCGGGCAACTTGTTTGCTTGATCGGCGATACCCATGCGATCCAGCAAACCCAACGCACGCGGCTTACGTTGATTTGCCGAAAATGTTCGGCAAAAGTCCATTGGCAGCATGATATTTTCAACCACGGTAAGCGTTGGTAACAATTGAAAAAACTGAAACACAATGCCGACCGTACTGCCGCGCCACACCGCTAACTCTTCTTGCGACATCAAATGAATATCACGACCTGCAATTTCCAGTTCGCCGGATGACGGGCTATCGATACCGGTAAGTAAATTGATCAATGTGGTTTTACCGCTCCCGGATTTACCGACAACGGCAACGCACTCGCCGCGTCGCACTTCAAGACTCACGTCTTTCAGAGCCAAGAATGGAGTTGCACCAATTTCGTATTTTTTTGAAATCTTGCTAAGCCGGACTTGCACCAAATCCTGGCTACTCGCGTGTATGTTCATGGCCGTGTTCCTTGTTCTATACTGATATTTCCGAACATACCGTTCGGAAACGTAAACCCTAAGAACAAGCGCACGATTTTTGTTCGCTTTCGAACAACGGCCAACAATTTGTTCAGGATTAGCCCATGACCGACCTCAAACCCGACCGTCGAGTTGTAAGGACTCGAGAACTGCTGCTAGATGCCATGGTGGTTCTTTTGATGGAGCGCGGCTACGAAAAACTGACAATTCAGAACCTTCTGGACAAAGCCGGTGTGGGTAGAGCAACGTTTTACGCCCACTTCCAGAGCAAGGAAGACTTGTTATGCCAAAGTATTGCTCGCTTGCGAGCTGCGCTAGTCGAACAATGGAAATCAGCCAATAGCAAAGAAATTAAAAGGCTGGGTTTTACGCTTCCCTTTTTTGAACACCTTGAAAGTCATCGGCGCATCTATCACGCGACGATTGGACGTGAAAGCGAGTGGACGGTTGAACAGCACATGCAGAATATGCTGAAAGAACTCGTCCGGGAAGATTTGAGCCGTCTTCACAAAGGACAAGCCAAAGCGGCAGCTTTGGACTTGGCCGTTCATTTTGTCGTTGGTACATTGTGGGCCATTGTTGTTTGGTGGATGGAGAGTAAACATCCAGTTTCACATCTGGAGATCGAACTCATTTTTCAGCGATCTACCTATCCAGGACTTGATGCCATTTTTGAAAACGCGGAATTGCTGCATCAATCTAATGTCAGGAAACCGCAGATTTACTCAATAGCGAATGGTAGTACAAAATGATGTCAGGCTCTTCATTGCGACTAACGTGAATTATTTAGTTTTCTTGGCCGGTGCTTTCTTTGCAGCTGCAGCCTTTGCTTTTGCTTTTGCTTCGGCAGCAGCTTCCGCTTTGCATTGTTTGTCGAGTGCTACGACATCTGGATCACTTTGGTTGAGCGTGTTCTTGTCGGCAGCGGCGAGTTCCGAGCAAGTAATTGGCTTGGAAACCTCTTTCTTCAGTGCCGGGAAGCGCATCTGCATCTCATCAGGATCGTGGGCGCTTGCCGATGATGCAAAAAACAGGGAAAGCAGGCCGGAGGCCAGAAGAAGTGTTGCGAGTTTCATGATGTTGCTCCAAATGAGGAATGGGAAAAGTAGACGGCGATTGTCCACTACGTTGCGTTACTCGCCGATGAATAGTTAGGGGCGAAACAGGTCCTTATAGAATCCGCTAACTTTTACCGTCACGGTGACCGGCTTGTCGCCACGGTTTAACCAATACCAGCCATGCTTGCCGTCGAACGGGGCGGTAAATGAACCGGAGGCGTTCGCCATTGCGCCATCGATCCAGTAACTGGTGTATTCATCCTTCTTTGCATCTAGCTTTTCGCCGTGGAAATCGGAAGCGACTTCTCCGCCTGCGACTGTCCAGTTGAAAACGAAACTCTCCCCACCTTTCATGTGTGCCTTGATTTCGGCGCCTTGGCCTGGCTCCAAGGTGACTGACACCGTCTCTTCGTGATAGTTGTCTTTGTGTTTCGTTACTACACTATCTTCAACTGGTTTCATTGGCTGACCGACGGCGTCGAGTTGCCCTTCGGCAGGTTCGACCTCAGCATTAGGCATCTCTGCTTCAGCGGCACTGCTGACCTCGGCGGATGTCTTCTCAGTCGCTTCACCTAGCTTGGTAAGCCCAAGTTTTGCGCCTATACCGGTGGGGTCAATTCCGAACTCAGCGGGCAGTACTGTGGTAACAAGTATCAGACCCCCAACGATAATTGCACCGGCAATTGCCTTCAGTAAACTTTTAACAGAGGGATGTGGCGTTTGAATGCTTGACATAAAAATCCTTGATTACGAAAGATACAGACCGGTCAGTTGATAGCCGATCAGGACAAAGCCTGCGGTCATCAACATCGTGTTTGCGGCGACGGCTTGACGGGCAAACGCATCGGTGCGTCGCCAAAAACCCATCACGATCAGAATGCCGCTCAAGGCGAGCAATTGTCCGATTTCAACCCCGACGTTGAACGCGAGAATATTGGGAACCAGTCCCTCTTTGGACAGTGAAAAATCCTGCAATTTTGTCGCCAATCCAAAGCCGTGAAAGAATCCGAATATCAGGACGGCGGCCTTGGTGTTGGGTTGCCATCCTAAAAGTGTCTTGAAACCATCCAGATTGTCGATGGCTTTGTAAACAACCGACAAGCCGATGATGGCATCCACGATAAATGGATTGACGTGGGCGCCACTCAACACACCAAACAGCAAGGTAACGCTATGGCCGATAGCGAACAAGGTGACGTAGATGCCTACTTCCCGCATCCGAAACAAAAAGAAAATAACGCCAAACAGGAACAGTAAATGGTCGTAGCCGGTGACCATATGCTTGGCGCCGAGATAGGCGTAAACCAATAATTGCGGCCCCTGATTTTGTTGCAAAAAGGCTTTGTCGTCGTTGGCGACGCCGTGGGCAAAGCATGCCGAAGCCATCAGAAATAAGGCGATGGCAGCAAGCCAGCGCCATAGCCATGCCTGATCCTGCAATCCCAGAACTCGGTACATCTTTAACTGCATTGGAAACTCCTTGAAAAACGGTCTTTCAAAAAAATCTGACATCTTGTTTATTTCCCCGAAAGAAAAATAGCCATTGACCATGAATCCGCGATTCCGCAGCCAAGACAATTTGGCTGCGGAATCCCGGTTTAGCTGTGCTCCAAATTCCAAACCAGATGCGCATCTACCAGTAGTCGGTAATACGATCGCAGGGCGCTGACCCGCGCATCAAGCGCCGAGTCGCTGGCTTCCACTGCCTGTCGGCGTGACAATAGCAGTGTTTGCAGATCGGCCTCGCCAAGCGAAAATGCACGTTGCGTTAAACGAGCACTCTCACGGGTCTTGGCAGCGCTTTCTTCGGCCAGTTGCCAGCGCTCAAAGTTCCCCGTGGCGTCAGCATAGGCATCGGCCACTTCGATTTTCATTGAACGCTTTTGTCGGTCCAGTGCCGCTCGCGCCATCTCGACATGGGCCAATGCGCGATCCAATTGCGCATTGCGATATCTGCCTGGAATCGGGACCGTGATACTAACGCCCACAATTTTCTCGCTGGAATATACCTCCGAGGCGGTATAAACCCCCAAGCTTGGGTCAGGCAAACGATTCGCACGGGCCCTTGATGCCGCAAGTTCCGCTTGCGCCAATTGTACTTCGGCGATTTTCAACGGATCGCTAGTCACGAGTATGCGTTTTTCCCAGACTTCCTCCGCTTCCACGATGGACTCCGGGTCTGCGAGTGCCAAAGCGTTGATATTAGCGCCGGGAAACCGGATTTTCAGGGCAGCAAGCGCCTTTCGTTCTTCGGAAATTGCCGCACTGAGTTGTCCACGAATTTGCGCAGTGTCCGCTTCTACCGCATTGACCTCCAGAGTAGACGCATCACCCGCCTTTTGCCTCAGCGTTGCGACACGCAGATTTTCCTCACCAAACACGACTTGTTCTGCCATCAGTTCACGCGCACGGTGGGCGCCGGCCCATTGCGTATATAAATCCACCAGATCCCGTGCCGCCTCATGCATCGCTTCACCAAACTTGGCCTCTGCCAGTTCCATTTCAGCACTCGCTAGCCGATGATCAATGGATCGTTTGTTTGGAAGTCGTAATGTACGTTCGAGCTGCGCGGACCATTCATTGGAATCGGGGCCACTAACGTAGCTGCGGCGTTGCGAAGACAGCTTGAGATTCCATTCGTTCGGTGATGCGCGAAGCATTCCGGCACTCTGTTCGGCCACTTGCAATTCTGCCGATGCTTCCTGAACGCTTGGGTCTTGTTGCAACCACGCCTGCGCCAGCTCCGTGGGTGGCAACCCGGCAGGTTTGCGAGTGGCAAGTTCCTGCGCATAAATCGGCATGGCAAGCGCTACCAGACAAAAAACAAAAAACGGCTTCATGCGATTTCTCCGTCAAAAACGATAGGGGTTGCCCAAAAACGCAGACCGGTACCGACGAAGTCGCGCTTGAGTAGTTGTTGCAAGGCAATGGCTTCTTCATCACTGACCAATACCTGCACGCATACCGAACCACTGCGGCCAATCACTTGCTCGATCGCACTCATGTGTCCTGGCAGCGTGCCGTGGCTGGAGATCGGCATGCTGGTGAAAATGTCGTCGGGGAAGCTGACGAGGATCAAGTCCAATAATTTTTCTTCAATTTCGGACGTGCAAATAATCGAAAAGCAGAGCTTAGCCATGATTGACCTCCGGCTTGGAATAGGCGAATCGCAAATACAGGATGGGCAGCAAGATCAATGTCAGCGCCGTGGCCGTGATCAATCCGCCGATAACCACAATCGCCAAGGGACGTTGAATTTCGGAGCCCGGACCAGAGGCAAACAACAAGGGCACCAGACCAAATGCTGTAATCGATGCGGTCATCATCACCGGCCGCAAGCGCCGCTTAGCGCCTTCGGTAACGCAGCTCAGTATGTCTAGGCCTTCGGAATGCAACTGGTTGAAGTAACTCACCAGGACAACGCCATTCAAAACGGCAATGCCGAGCAATGCAATGAAACCCACCGAAGCCGGCACGGACAAATACTCGCCAGTCAGCCACAACGCGACAATACCGCCCACCATGGCAAAGGGAACATTGCTCAGGACCAGCAAGGCTTGACGCACCGAACCGAAGGTCGTGAACAGGATCAAAAAGATCAGACCGAGCGCAAGTGGAATAACCAGCGACAAGCGTGCTGCTGCACGTTGCTGATTTTCAAACTGGCCACCCCAGGTGATGCGATAACCAGTCGGCAATTTCACCTGCTGGATAATCTTCGCTTTCGCTTCATCGACAAAGCCGACCAGATCGCGATCCACCACATTGGCGATGACAACGCTGTAACGGCTGCCCATTTCACGATCAATTTTGACCGGGCCGCTATCGCGAACCAGTTGTGCAATGCTCTGCAGGGGTACGTCGTTTCCGTCCGGCGTAGTGATACGCAAGGCGGCAAATTCGGCCGGCGAAAACTTCACGCGATCCGGCCCGCGAATGACCACCGGAACCCGCTGATTGCCTTCGATCACGGTGCCTGCGCGTTGACCTTCGATTTGAATGCGCAATGCATCTTGCACATCTTCCACCGACAAGCCATAACGACCGACAGCGAGACGATCGATAATGACGCGCAAATACTGCACGCCATCGTTTTGCACCGTGTACACATCCTGATTGCCCGGCACGGTTTTCATCACGGCTTCGATTTGTAAAGCCAGGTCATTCAACGTATCCAGATCCGGACCGAATACCTTGATCGCAATGTCGCCGCGAACACCAATAATCATTTCCGACACGCGCATATCGATAGGCTGGGTGAAGCTGTATTTGATGCCGGGCAAATCGTCCAGCACTTCACGCAGTTTTTCGGTCAGTGCATCTTTACCGCCAGGGCGCCATTGATCACGTGGTTTGAGAATCAAGAAGGTATCAGTCTGGTTTAAACCCATCGGATCAAGACCGATTTCATCGGAACCGGCACGTGCGACCACGCCGGTAACTTCGGGGACTTTGGCCATGATGGCTTGATGGATTTTCAGATCCAGCGCGGCCGTTTCTTCCAGACTGACCGAAGGCAGTTTTTCAATACCGATGATGATGTCGCCTTCATCCATTTGAGGCATGAAGGTTTTACCCACCAGCAAGTAAATTCCGCCGGCTATTGTCAACATGATACCGGCGGCAATGACGACGGTACGCTGATGTCCCAATGACCAGGCCAATATTGGCTCATAACGCTCCAACAGTTTGCGAGGCAGCCAAGGTTCTTCATGCGACACTTTCTTTAACAGGAACGAAGCAATCACCGGGATGATGGTCAGCGATAACGCCAGCGAGCTTGCGAGTGCGAACGCGATTGTCAGGGCTACGGGGACGAAAAACTTGCCTTCCAGACCTTGCAACGTCATCAACGGCAAGAAGACCACCACGATAATCAATATGCCCGCCGTCACCGGCACCGCAACTTCCCGTACCGCACGGAACACGATATGCAATCGCGGCAATTTGCCACCGGCTTTGTCATGGCCGAGGTGCTGCACAATATTTTCGACCACTACTACGGCTGCATCCACCAACATGCCGAGTGCGATGGCAAGCCCGCCCAAACTCATCAAGTTGGCCGACATGCCGTTCATACGCATCAAAATAAACGTGGTTAATGCCGCCAATGGCAGCACCAAGGCCACTGTAATGGCCGCGCGAAGATTACCTAGAAAAGCCCCGAGCAAAATCAGCACGATGACGGTGGCTTCCAGCAAGGCTCTGGAGACTGTGTTGACCGCCTTACCGACCAATTCGGCGCGGTTGTAAAACACTTTGATTTCTACACCCTGCGGCAGCGTTGGTTTCAACTCTTCGAGTTTTGCCGTGACACCGTTGACGACTTCACGTGCGTTGGCACCAGCCAAGCCAAGCACCAGTCCCTGGACTGCTTCACCACGTCCATTCTGAGTGACTACGCCATAACGTGTGGTTGAGCCAGTGCGTACGGTTGAGATATCGCCTAAACGAACAGGGATACCATCATTACGACCTACTACGACTGCGCGCAAGTCGTCCTGCGTCTTGATATTACCCTCGCTGCGAACCAGGAGTACTTCATCACCTTCGCCCAGACGACCGGCGCCATCGTTACGATTATTCGCTTCGATCGCTCGTTTTAGATCTGCAGTCGATAAGCCAACCGCTGCGAGTTTCACGGCATTGGGTTCCACTTCAAAACTACGAACCTTGCCGCCCAACGCGTTGATATCGGCCACACCGGGAACGGATCGCAGGGCCGGACGAATCACCCAGTCCAGCAAGCTGCGACGCTCATCAAGTGTCATCGAGTCACTTTCAACCGTGAACATGAACATCTCGCCCAAGGGTGTCGTAACCGGCGCCATGCCACCGGTGATTCCTTCAGGCAAATCTCC
>JAYWIC010000151.1:0-2395 GCA_043789195.1 Arenimonas sp.
GTCGAGTTATGAAGGTCAATTGAATGTGCTGGGTTTCGACCCTCACATGCAACGCGACGAGTTAATGAAGGAAGTTTGCTTTATTGCCGATGTCGCCGTTTTACCGCGTTGGATCTCCGTCGGTGAAGCCATTGAATTCGTTGCCGGCGTGCATCCCAAATTCAACCGCAAAAAGTGCGAAGAATATTTGTCGCATACCAAGCTCAAGACAAAAACGAAAGTAAAACACATGTCCAAGGGCATGGTCGTGCAATTGCACTTGGCACTGGTGATGGCGATCGATGCAAAACTACTCGTTCTGGATGAACCGACACTGGGTCTGGATATTCTTTACCGCAAACAGTTCTACCAGAACCTGCTGGAAGATTATTTCGACGAAAACAAGACCATTATCGTGACCACGCACCAGGTCGAGGAAATCGAGCACATTCTTACCGACTTGATGTTTATCCGCGACGGCAAGATCGTACTTTCTTCCACCATGGATGAAGTCGCCGATCGTTTTGTCGAAGTGATGGTGTCGCAAGATCAATACGCTGCTGCAAAATCGATGAATCCGATCGACGAGCGCCAGGTATTCGGAAAATCCGTCATGTTGTTCGACGGCGTGGCACGTAATGAATTAAGTCGCCTCGGCGAAACTCGAAATGTCGGCATTGCCGATCTGTTTGTGGCAACAATGAAAGGAACCTACGCATGAACACCATGAAAATGCTGGTAAAACGCGAATACTGGGAAAACAAGGGCGGTATCTTTTGGGCTCAGGCAATCGTGGGTGGTTTTTATGCATTGATGCTTGTGATCGGCATCACGATCGCCATGTTCAGTGTAAAACATGGAGAAGGTGCCAACTTCAATGGCGTTAGCGTTCACGAACTATCAAGTCACATGACAGACAGTGACAAGCGAGAAGCGGCACAGGGACTTGCCGCCACTTATTTACCCAGCGTTGCACCATTATTGATCGTTTTGGCATTTGTCGTATTTTTCTATAGCCTTTCTAGCTTGTATGACGACAGGAAAGACAAAAGCATCCTGTTTTGGAAATCGATGCCGGTATCGGATACCCAAACGGTCTTGTCCAAGCTGTTCACCATTCTTGTAGTGACACCTGTAGTACCACTGGTTATCGGTTTTTTCATCTTTATTATTCTGTTCAGCACGATTGCAATCGCTGCTCAGATACTAGGGGTGAATATCGCAGGACCGGCACTTGGAATGAGCGATTTGTATCTGCTCCCGCTTCAAATACTGGCATGCTTGCCGATCTATATACTTTGGGCATTCCCATCGGTAGCCTGGTTCATGATGGTGTCGGCGTGGGCGCCAAGATTCCCCATCTTGTGGGCGGTGGGTATCCCGGTAATTATTGGGGTTCTGCTTTCTTTCTCTGCTGGTATCACAGGCATCAATATTCCGCATGAATGGTACTGGGAAAATATTGTTGGTCGCTTGTTCGGTGGCTTCGTTCCTGGCGTCTGGTTGGCAGCCTTTGATGTGACAGCCAACGTGGCAGTCCGCGATCACTCGCCTAACGGCATGGATATTCTGCAAGCGTCATGGGCAATCCTGGGTTACGCAAAAGTCTGGATTGCGGTTGCATTGGGTGCCGGCATGACATACGCCGCCATCCGCTTACGCCGCTTCCGCGACGAAGGCTGATACTGACAACCGAGCGGCATACCTACAAAGGTGTGCCGCTTTTTTTTGCACTCAACGGAGTTGTCTCAACATGAAACTGCAAATTCCATCGACTATCCTGATATCACTGGCCTTGCTCACGGCCTGCGACAAATCCGATACGGACAAAACCGTCAAGCAAGAAACCACATCCGAAATCTCCCTTAGCAGCACCATGGAAAAGGCCGCTGCGGAAGCACGCATTGAAATTCAAAACAGCAACATGAGTTTGGGAGATGCCGAGGGAAAGGCAAAAGCCGAAATCACCCCTAAAGGCGATTTATTGATCAACGGCAAAGCGATCGTCGTGACACCAGAGCAGCGTCAAATGCTGATCCAGCACCGCCAATTGCTTGCCACCATTGCCATCAGTGGCGTGGAAATCGGCATGAAGGGTGTCGATTTGGCCAGTGAAGCCATTGGCGAAACAGTCAAGGGCATTTTTTCCGGTGATACCGAAAGTATCGAAAAGAAAGTCGAAGCCAAGGCTGAAAAAATCGAAGACTCGGCAAGAGCACTCTGTGATCAATTGCCCTTACTGATGGCATCGCAGGAAAAACTGGCCGCCTCGCTGCCGGAGTTCAAGCCCTACGCCACCATGACCGCGGAAGATACCAAAGACTGTCACACGGACACGATCAATAAAAGATAATTTCCACCACTGATATTAAAAAGCCGGTTCGCTAATGGACCGGCTTTTTTTGTTGGAAATCCC
>JAYWIC010000152.1:0-2393 GCA_043789195.1 Arenimonas sp.
TTTCAGTTCGGTAAATACTTTTTGCCGCATGCCTTCGTCGAAGGTGCGGATGGTGCCGATCAATTCCACTTCATCGGGAATAATGTTGTAGCGAATGCCGCCCTTGATGGCACCGAAGCTCACCACCACCGGCAACTCGGAAATATTCATGCGGCGGCTGACGATGGTTTGCGCGGTGTTGACGATGTTGGCCGCGGCAACAATCGGATCAACGCCGCCCCAGGGCCGCGAGCCATGGGTTTGACGGCCTTTGACGACGATGCGGAAACGGTCCGCGGCCGCCATTGCGGGCCCGGAACGATAGCCGACTTGTCCGGCATTCAAGGTGCTCCAGACATGCAGTCCGAAAATGGCTTCGGGTTTGTAATCCTTGAACAGACCTTCGGCGAGCATCGCCGAGGCACCGCCGGTTTCACCATCGGGTGGGCCTTCTTCGGCGGGCTGGAAGATAAACATCACCTCGCCTTTCAAGTCTTTTTTCATCGCGACCATGGCAGTCGCCACGCCCAATAAAATGGCCGTGTGTGAATCATGGCCGCAGGCGTGCATCACGCCCGTTTTTTCACCTCGAAATTCGGTCACTTGTTTCGATGCAAACGGTAGATCTTTTTTTTCGGTGACGGGCAACGCATCGATGTCGGCACGCAAGGCAATTTTCGGGCCCGGTTGGCCACCTTTTAATATTGCGACCACGCCGGTGTGTGCGATGCCGGTTTTGACATCCAGCCCTAGACTTTTCAAATGCGCGGCAATGATTTTCGAGGTGCGGAATTCGCGATTACCCAATTCCGGGAACTGGTGAAAATCGCGTCGCCAGGCCAGCACTTTGGCATCGATATCGGATGAATAAATGTCCGCTGCCGTGGCATCGCCCGCATTGAACGATAGTAAGGCGCCGAGTATGGCCGAGAGGATCAAATGGCTGCGCATGGTGTCTCCGAGGGTTCGAAAAAGTGTTGGGTCAATGATGGCACTAACGCGAATGTTAGCGGGGTTTTTCCGCTCGCCATGCCGAAAACAGGATCGCCAGCGATATCAGGCTGGCAAGCACCGGCCAGGCCAGATAACGAAACTCGGCACTGCCTGAAACCAGGGTTAAAGGAAAAGCATACGCCAGCGAAGAAACGGCGACGACGATCGCAAGATCGACCCCGGCGGGCTTGCGTTTGATAAACATGGCCAAACTTGTTATCAGCGCCAGACTTAAATAGATCCATCCGGCAAACCAGGGGGTATCGATCCACGATTCCAGTGTGCTCAACACGAGCACACGGTGTTCCGATGGCGCTGCGGTGACCGGCGGGTTGTCGCCAAACGGAATCCGCACGGGCATCAGGACCTGGCCATCGGGCAGTGCTTTTTGATCAAGCCCGAGCAGCAGTTCGGTCAGGCGCAAACGATGTTGAAAATAAGCCTGCGTGTGATCGCGCGGTAATGACCAAGTCAGTTCTGCCAGGGCCTGGCTTTGCGCTTGGGAATAGGGAAATTCAAGACTATTGAGTAATTTTCCCGACTCATACACCGTGGCGGCGCTGTAATCGCTGAAATGGGTTTTTAAATCGTCTAGCGTGAGATTTCGCCTTGTCAGTACGGTCGGAATTATCAGTTTGTTTTCAGCCAGGGATACCGCTGATGCGTCCCAAAGAATCACCGCCGACAAAAGATCCTCCGATGGTTTGACGCGGGGGTCGAGATTGGGAAGTTTTGCAAGGCCGAGCACCGAGACGCCTAGCAAAAAGGTGATCGCCGACTTTTGCACCAGTGGATGTGACATCGTCCGGCCAATGGTTTCCCGGTGGGCAATCCAGAATAAAAACGGCAATGCGCCGGTGATGGCGTTATGGCGAAACGCACAGGCCGCGACCAGCGCGAGCAAGGCAAATCCACGCAGTGTGCGCGAAGGCTGGCGAAGGTCTTTCAGCAAAAATGCTACGGCCCAGGCAAACGCCAGCATGGTCCAGACGTCTTTCCAGATATGCAGCGACAGGCCGAATAGAGGCGGCCAGAAACCCAGCAATAACACCAACAAACATTGCTGCCAGACGGGGCGCTGCAGCGAGCTGGCGACGGCCGCCAGCGAAGTCCAGAGCAATCCGATCTGGAGTGCGAACATGCCGCCCGGGCCTTGCCATACCTGTTCGCAAACACGCCAGATCATCGGGATCAAGGGAGGGTGAACGGAGTCGTAACTGGCGTGTCGAGCCTGCCACCATTGATAAGCCGAATCCCAGCTCATATAGCCGGGGAAAAAAAGCCAAAGCGTCGCCCCGACACCCGCGAGTGCTGTCAGCCACGGGAAAAAAAATGCGATGCGTTTCAAGGCCGATGTTCCAGTGCGAGGTAGGCCATGCTCTGCATTTCGATCAGGCGCGAGGAAGTACGTTCGAATTCGC
>JAYWIC010000153.1:0-2368 GCA_043789195.1 Arenimonas sp.
GCCCGCGCACAACGCAATGTCCACATCATGGACGGCACCGTGACCGACCTCACGCTAGAAACCCAGCATGCCTTGAAGCATGCGGTCGAGATCGCTTAAGGAGCGCTGACATGTGGAATTATTACTTTGTTCTTGGAATGCGCAGTTTGCGGCGCAATCCGATTCTGACCACGTTGATGATCCTGATTCTGGCGCTTGGCATTGGCACCAGCATGACCAGCCTGACGATGCTGCTGGTGTTGTCGGGTGATCCGATGCCGCATAAAAGCGATCGTCTGTTCGTTCCGAAATTTCATGTTGCCGATATGCAAGGTTATAAAGCCGGTGACGATCCGGATTTTCAATTGACCTATACCGATGCGCAAAATTTATTGAACGACAAACGCGGCAAGGCGCAGACGGTTTTGTATAGCGCGAGCCCCACCATTGATGCCGGCCGCAAGGATTTGCCGGCCTTCTCCGAACGCACCATGGCCACTACCGCCGATGCATTTGCGATGTTCGACATTCCGTTCCGTTTTGGCAATGCCTGGACTGCCGATGCCGACAGCAAGGCGGCCAATGTGGCGGTGATCGGCCCCGAGCTCTCGGAAAAACTGTTCAAGAAAGAAAATCCGGTGGGTAAAAGCCTTCGCGTTGATGATCGTTACTACACGATTACCGGCGTGCTGGAAGTCTGGGAACCCACACCAAAGTTTTACCGCCTGTATGGCACACGCGCTACCAGCCGACCCGAGCAATTGTGGATTCCGTTCTCGAATGCGGTCAGTCGCGAGTACAGCAATAGTGGCTGGAATAATTGTTCAGGCGATGGCCCGGGCCCGGGTTATGCGGGCTGGTTGAAATCCGAATGCACTTGGTTGCAATACTGGGTTGAATTGGCCAGTGCCGGCGACGCTGCGGCATACAAGGATTATTTGAATGCCTATGTTGCCGAGCAAAAGAAACTCGGCCGCATGCCGCGTCCGGAACCCCTGCAATTATTGAATCTGCGGGAATGGCTGGAAGATGCTGGCGTGGTCGGTCGCGACACCCAATTATCGACCTGGATGGCCTTCGGCTTCCTGCTGGTGTGCATCGTGAATCTGGTCGCATTGATGTTGGCGAAATTTACTGCACGTGCCGGCGATATCGGCGTGCGGCGCGCATTGGGGGCATCGCGCAAAGAAATCTTTCACCAGTATTTAATCGAAGCCGGTGTTGTCGGCTTGGTTGGAACGATGCTGGGCCTGGGCCTCAGCTTATATGGCGTGAATATTTTGAGCAGCCAGCTTGCCGAAGCCAGCGATTTCTACCGGATGGATCTGAAGATGCTGACGATTACATTGGCGGTGTCGATGTTTGCCGCCCTGCTCGCCGGCTTGCTGCCGACCTGGCGTGCCTGCCAGGTGCGTCCGGCAATCCAGCTGAAAAGCCAATAAATATTTACATAGGAATATGACCATGGAAATCAGACCCATTTTTTCGGCGATGATGCGAAGCAAAACCGGCGTTATTTTGATCGCCGTACAAATCGCCTTGACGCTTGCGATACTGTCCAACGCTTTATATGTCGTACGAGATCGTACCAGTGAAGCCAATCGCGTCAGCGGTGTCGACGATGCCAATGTCTTTATGATTGCCATCATCGACAAAAATACCGATGGCGTAATAACTAGGCAAAAGCGCGACGAAGATGCCCTGCGTGCCATCCCCGGCATCGCCAGCGTTGCCTGGACGACGCAAATGCCACTATCGCAATCGGGTTCCAATACCGGCATCCAGACCAATCCCAAACAAACCGAATCGGTGGCCAGCCCTGCGGTTTATGCCGGCAACGAGACACTGGTGAAAACCTTTGGCCTAAAGGTCATCGAAGGCAGGGATTTCAATGCCGCTGACATGCAGGAAATCGATCCAACCCTGCCCGACCAGCTGAAACCCAAAGTGGCACTGGTCACCAAGGCACTGGCAAAGAAACTCTATCCCAACGATGCCTCGGCGATCGGCAAGATGTTCTATCAGGGCCGCGGCGATCCACCGATTGAAATTATCGGCGTGGTTGACACGCTGGTGACGCCCTGGGGTCGCGCCAACTGGAATACCCCGAGCAATGGTGACGAGTCTTTTATTTTGCCGGCACGTTATGTACAGCCATACAACATCTACGCCGTGCGATCCGAACCCGGTCAACGCGAGCGCGTAATGAAAGAGGCGGAAAAGGCACTGCTAGGTCTGGAGCAAGGCCGTCTGGTCGTACAAAACGAAAGCATGGATCAACTGCGCGAATCGCGTTATCGCAGCGAATACACGATGGCCAATGGCTTGCTAATCGTGATTGGCTTGCTGTTGCTGATGACCGCCAGCGGCATTGTCGGCCTGGCATCGC
>JAYWIC010000154.1:0-8349 GCA_043789195.1 Arenimonas sp.
CATCAGCCCAAGACCAGCGGCTCGGCCAAATAAAGCCCAAGTAAGCAACATTGCCGCAACACCCGCCAAGACCTGCCACTTCGCTACCTGCAAGGCCAGCTTTCGGCCCTCGGCAAGATGTTTTTGCATGGCAGACACCTCGGTAGCCCAAGGCCACAGCAATTCCCAACTTAGTTCAAAATTATAACAGTCAGCCAAGGCCAGCGACAACCCGTTTATGACTTTGTTTTAAGAGCCGCAGCTCTAGAAATTAGGCATACTGCGGGCTTCATCACATGGATTACACAAGTATGACGACTGCCCTTTATTGCGTGCTGGCTGCCGGCTTAATGCCGTTTCTCTGGACTGGCGTGGCCAAGTACACCGGACCGCGCTACAACAACTGGAATGTCAGGATTTGGCAGAGCAAACTCGAGGGCGCTGCACAGCGCGCCCATGCCGCCCACCTGAACAGCTTCGAGGCATTTCCCTTGTTTGCCGCCGCCGTGATCGTGGCCCAAATGACCGGCGCCGATCAGTCGCGCGTCGATATGCTGGCGCTGAGTTTCATCGGCCTTCGCATTTTGTACGGCATATTATATCTCGCAAACAAGGCGCCTTTGCGCAGCTTGGTCTGGCTGGCGGCACTGGTTTGTACGATCATGATTTTCGTGGCCGGAAAATAATCCCGTGCATGTGGTTTGCGTTGTTCATGATTTCGATGCCGGTCTCGAACAGGTGTTCGCCGGCATCAGTGATCACGTCGGATTTTTAAGCACATCGAATATTCAGTGCCGCATGGTTCGTAACGGCGATGCCGACCCCAACGGCCTTGGCGCCATGCGTGAAGTCCGCAAGGGAAATATTCTCTTTCAGGAATCCATCAGTGCCTTCGATCCGCCGCATGCGTATGAATATCGCATTCTTTCACTTCGCGGCCCGCTGAATATAAAACTGCCGTTTCATCACGAGCATGGCCGACTTGAGTTGCACAGCATCGACGGGAAAACACGGATTGAATGGATCTCGCGATTCCGTTTTGCCGTGCCAATTATCGGCAACTGGATTGAACGAAAACTCGGAAAATCCATCAGCGCGACATTCGTGTTTTTTCTGAAGCGGCTCGACAAGCGTTTGCATGATTCATCCGGCAGCGCTTGAGCCAACGCGCTTGAGAATCGGTGCTTCCAGCCAATGCCAGGATAAAAATGCCAGCGTGAGCGTGACCAAGAAGCTCGAGATGAAAAAGCCGGGGAAATCGGATCTTGCTGCCAGCAACCCGCCCATGTTTTCACGCACGAGTATCATCACCGGATAGTGCCAAAGATAAATGCCATAACTAATGCAGCCCAGCCATTGCATGGGCATTGATTGTAAAAACCAATCTGCCAGATTGCGTCCCGAGCACAAGGCAATTAACAGGCCGACCACGCAGACACTTGCATACAGATGCCAGTAGGCCAATAACGGTGTTCGTGTTGGCTCGCCCAAATAGGCCGTGTCGTCGACCAGATATCCCAATGACGGCAGCGCAATGAGAAAGGACAATGCCAGGACTATCATCACGTTTCTGGACGTTTGGCCGAGCAGCCGGTTTCGGGATCGCATTTTCACGAACAAAAACGCACCCAGCATGCCGATTAAAAACTGGAACAAACGACCAGGCAAATGATCCGCCCAATAAATTTCCTGCATTCGAGGCAGGCCGAGACCCAGCAATAGGTGACGATAAAGCAAACTCAACGCCACCCCCAGCAGGAGCCAATGCCAGCGCTTGTCGGTCAGGCATTTCGCGAGCAACGGCAACAGCAAATAAAATCCAAACTCTACCGGCAGAGTCCACCAGACCGGCAAATACGCAGGCACCAGAGGCCAGGCATTTAGCCAAAGCACGCCATGTGCCAATACTTCGCCAAAATGCGGCGTAGCCCAGAACATTCCAAGATTCAAGCCCAACAGGGAATAACCCAGCAGCACGGCCAGTTGCAGGTAATACGCCGGGAAGATTCTAAAAAAACGCCGCTTGGAATAGCGCATTAAATCAGGACCCTGCACTTGTCGCCGCAAGGCATCGGCAAACGGGATGCTCAACAAGAATGCCGACAAGGTGAAAAAAATATCAACGCCCATGCCCCCCATCTCCATCAACCACACCAGCGACGGCCACAGGTTTTCGGCGCTTCCGGCCGTCAAATAGGCATGCAGAAGCAGCACCCAGAGTGCCGCCACGCCACGGAGCCCAGTCAGGCTGGGCCATGTGGATGGGGTCTCGACACTCGCGATCCCTTGCGATTCGGCGTTTTGAGCTATCTTCTTGGGCCGCTTGTTCATTTATCGTAGTATGCGGATTAAGGCCAATAGCCGCCAGTCGAGGGCGGGCAAGAAAGGTCGCATAACAAATTATCTGGCCTTAGCCTGTATACCTTCCCGTTTACTTGTGTACATTTGTCTTCTGATGAAGAAAGCCCTGGAGAGCACGCCCATGAACTTAAGCACTTTGAGCATTCGGAATATTTGCTTCCGTCTCGACCCACGGCAAATGAAACGTTATTTACTGAGCGTTTTTTTATTGCTGCTTGTCTGGGCGCCACAAGGATTTGCCTTCAGCCTGACGTGCTCAATGTCCGTTAACCCGCCCGGTAGCGCGACGGTGAACCCTTCCACCGCACAGGGATTTTCAGTCATTTTACAAGAGTCCGGCAGCGGCGGCCCTTGCGCAGCGGCAAATCTGAGCTTTTCTATCGTCAGCGATACCACCGGTGGCGCCTTGTTGCCCTCCCCCATCTCTGGCGCCACATTTTCTTTTACCGGCAATGTTCATCCATTCAGCGTGACAGCGGGTAATCTGGGCGGTGGCTCTGTCGTCGTTCAAGTAAGCTGCTCAACTTGCACGGTGGGATTCAATACTGTTCAGGTCACACTGAACACTAATAATGTTTTTGTCCTGAGCCCGACAACAGCCACGTCCATTACGACCAATCAGTCGACGCCCTTTACCCTGGGCACTAATCTTCTTGTCAATGGCGGCCTCGGTTTCGGTTACGTCACGAATTTTTTGATCACCCCCAGCGGCCCCTCTCTCGGCACGCCGACCAATGATGCCGGCGGCAATTCCAGTGTTACCACAACACTTAATTCGTCTGGCACGAGAAATGTGCAGGCCACTACCGTGTGCCCGATGGCCTTTGTCGTGCCGGGGTGCCCAGGAAATTCGGTCGGCTTTACTGTTGTTGTCGAGCCGGTTGTCATGACGCCCGTGTCTGCGAGCGCGGTCAGTATCCCGGCGGGCAGCAGCACTACGTCAACTGCGCGTTACGGCAGTACCAATTCCATCGTAAACCCCGGCTACCCTATCAGCTGGAGTATTAGCGCCAGTCCCGCCGGTGGCGATGGCGCAATCAGCGGTGCAACCAATACCAATGGCATCGGCCAGACCCAGGCTTCATTTACCGCGACCGTGCCGGGCCTTTACACCATTACCGCGTCCAGCGGCGACACTTGGTCCGGGGACCCCACCGAATCGTTCAACATTACCGTGACGGCCATCGTTCGCACGTTGGTCGTTTCTTCAGGCAATGGTCAATCTGCACCAACAGGCACCTCAACTGCGCCTTTGGTCGTCTTGGCTCAAGACAATGGCGTCAATGCCTCAGGCATTACCATCATTTGGTCGGTGCAATCAGGCGATGCCACTGTCTCGGCGCCCAGCAGCGTCACCAATGTTGCCGCAGGTGAAGCCAGTATAGGCTTGAATCTGGGCCCTACACCGGGGCCGATTGTCGTCACCGCAACCCGAGCCGACGACACTTCCATCTCGACCAGTTTCAACATCACCTCTACTTTGACGCGAACGCTCGTGATTGTTTCCGGTAATGGCCAGAACGCAACGCCGGGATCACCATTGGCAAACCCCTTGGTCGTTGATGCAAAAAACAACGGGATCGGTACCAATGGTGTAACGATCAATTGGACGATTACACCGGGCTCCACGTTGGGCACGCCCAGTAACGTCACCGCAGGCGGTGGCGTTGCTTCCAATACGGCCACGGTAAGTAGCACGCCTGGTGTCGTAACAATTACTGCCACCCGGCAAGATGATCCGACCGTCTTCGTAACCTTCACTGCCAACGGCGTCACTTTGGCCGGCATTGCTGGACTGAAACCCAATCAGCAACGACTGGCAGGCGCACTCGATTCCATCTGCACCACCTTGAATGGGTTGCCAAGCCCGACGCCCGGGCAACTGGATTTTATCGCCCGCTGCCAGGAGCTTGCCGATAACGCCGCGGGCAATCCGGATGATGTCATCAAGGCCCTGGATGAATTGCTGCCCGATTCTCAAGCGGCACAAGCACGCGCTTCCATGCTGACGGCTTCGAGACAGTTTGAAAATATTAATGCCCGTATCGCTGCACTTCGTAGCGGCACCCAAGGCTCTAGTTTCGAAGGCCTTGCCTTGCGAGGCGCAAACGGGAGTATTTCCCTTGGCAGCTTGGTCAACGGGTTCGCCGCGGACAATACCGCCAATGAAGTCGGCGGTGACTTCCAGCGCTGGGGCTTTTTTGCCAGCGGCACGATAGGCAGTGGCGACTCGAATGCGACAACCGGCACACCAGGCTTCGACTTCAATATCAACGGCCTGACCATCGGTGTCGATTATCGACAAAGCGATAAATTTATTTTTGGCGCCGCTTTGGGCTATTCCAGCCAAGACACCGATCTGGCTCCCGGACAAGGGGGTGTTGATGCTACCGGTTACACCTTGTCGGCCTACGGCACCTTCTTCAAGAGCAATAGCTGGTATACCGATGCCGTCGTCACGTTCGGTAAAAACAATTATGATTTGGTTCGCCAAATCACTTACACCATTCCCGATGGCATGGGCGGTTTCACTTCCGTCGACCAAACTGCACGCTCGGATTCCGGCGGTGACCTCATGAGCCTGGGCCTCACGTTTGGTCGCGACTTCAATAAAGGGGGCTGGAACATCGGTCCTTACGGCCGCCTTCTCTATACTCGTCTGAACTTTGATCGCATTGAAGAAACTCTGGTCGACTCTGGCCCCGGCGCAGGCTTGGCCTTGATTGTAGAAGAAAGAAGCCTTGATTCGTTCGCCAGCGTCATTGGTGGCAAATTCACCCGCGCCATCAGCACCAACTGGGGCGTATTGACGCCGCACTTCCAACTCGAATGGGAGCACGAGTTCAATAGTGACCCCGGCGCTGCCACCGCTCGCTTTGTCAACGACCCGACCGGTACTGAAATCATTCTCACCGATGAACCCTACGATGCTGATTATTTCCGGATTGGTCTGGGCTTGTCTGCCATCATGAGCAAGGGTCGTTCGGCGTTTATTTATTACGACAAAGCCTTGGGCAGAAATGGAATTAGCCAAGACAATCTGGCATTGGGCTTGCGCATCGAGTTTTAGGTTTGTGATTGATTCAATAAAAAGCCCGGTAACGGGCTTTTTTATTGGCTGATCTTCATTATTTTTTCTCGCGCTCTTTATTAATAGCCACAAATACTTCTTTTGTTGCCGGCGTCCAGACTACCCATGCATGTCCTCCCGGACGCACAAAAACGTGATCCGGCGGCAGCAGCTTTTGCAGGGGCGGCGTGGCGGCTTTCAGCTTGTCTTTGTCCCCGTAAGCAAGCCAGACATCTTTGCCACGCGAATTGCCTTGAGCTTGCCAGGTTTTCAGATAACGCCATAGCTCACGGTCAAAATTATTTCTATCTACCGTGGCCGGCATCGGCCCGGCTTCCCAGTTCTGCAAGCCTCCCGACTGGTTGATTTGCTCCAGCACTTTCTTGCTGCCGAGATAGGGCGCCAACAACACCAGTCCTTTTGCGTCACCTGGATATTCGCGGTCATACATCAGGGCTCCCATGCCACCCATCGACGCACCTACTAGCCATATTTCCTGATAGCCGCGCTCTCGCGCCGGCAACATGATTTCTTCCCGTAAGCGCTGGGGCATGCGGCCTTCCATGTAATAGGCGAAGGTAATGCCTGCCAACACGACATCGGCTTCCGGCATCTCGGCTTGAATCGATTCGGCGATGCCGCTCGCTTTCAGGTTGGCTACATCATCGCCACGGCCAGGCAATATCACCACCAGAACCTTGTTTGAACTTGATCGAGACGCTTCGATTTGTACAAACGGGATTTTTGTTTGCGTCGTCCCTCCTGGTAAACACGAGGTCAACAACAGTGACGCAGTTATGCATGCAATCGACAGCAATGCTGTGGCAGGCGTGATGCGGGATAATTTTTGCATGGCTCACCTTTATTAAAACGGACAATGGTGCATCGAAGCTACATGGGCACCATGGCTAAATCTACGAAAGTTTGCCATGCCCCGAAAGACCTTCCGTGGAGCGGCGTATCTATCAGCAGATTTAAAGATCACACAGGGCTCACTTTACTTGATGTGCCTTAATAAACTGCATCCCCTGCTCATGCGTTTTCACAATTTTGCCTTCGACGCAGTATTTGCTTACGTCTAAGTCCTTGTAATAGCGATCTGGATTTTGATAAGCCAGCCACCATTGTTCGTTCAACGGCCAGAATCGAAATGCTTCAAGAACTGGGGTTTTCGGCGACTGGTTTTTGCTATGTACAAGCGCCAGATTATTTCCCGAGCCACCACCGTAGACCTCGCCTAGCCATAACCAGGACTCTGTAGAGCATGGCTGACGCCGGTTATCGACAAGAAACCAGCCAATTCGTTGACGCTGATCGGAGAACCCGGGTTCCTGCAACGCCGCCAATGCAGAAGTGCTTATTTTTGTCCGCAATCGAAACCCGTTGCCTGTATACATAAGATACATGTAGGCGGCCACGGTCAGTGCTACCGTGCCGATCACCAACATGTTGGCGAATCCATTCCGTTTCGAAGCCTGTCCATTCCATATCTGCCGGCAGGCAAACAACAATTCGAATCCACCCCAAAACAAAAGTACAAAACGGGTGTAGAAGAGCAGGTCATACAGCCATAGCCGCGGGTCCAGGCTCTCCGCCCACGGGGCGAATATCGAATGCGCCCACAACCAGAGCATGAATAGAGAGAGAAATATATACAGGCGAGGGGATGGCATTCCGCGATACTAGGTTAGTCGCTTCGGCAATTCCAGCCATCAATGCCGTCAACGAATAACCCAAAGAATTTTGCGACTTCAATTGAGTACGAGCCCGAAAATTCCGCATGTGATTAAATGTTCGGCATACTCGCCAGAGTATCAATCAGGACCAGTGGATGCCGCCCAGATCAATTACACATCTCAAATTCTGCGCGGCTTTCTTCATTTCAGTCGGTGTTTGCGCCGCTTGGACCGGAAATCATCAGGCCTCGTTGCGGAAACCGTCGTTTTTCCCGGTCCTGGCTGACCGCATTTTCATGAATGAAAAGCTAATCAATTATTTCTCGGTTTTCACGCAAGAACCCGATGATGGTGCCGATACGCACTTGATTCCAGACACCAATCAGGCGGGATATGTATTTCCCATCGGTCAAGTCAAGCGATACCGTGATTCCAACGGGCTTATCCGGCTCGAGGGAACCATCTACCTTCGCGGCAACGCAAGCGCGACGGCTATCCCGTTGCTAAACCAATTTTTTTTAAATGCGGGTGGCAGGAGTCGGCTCGGTTCGCAGTACCTTGTCAAAATACGATTTGCTCCCGCCGTCGCCGGCACGGCGAATACAGTCGACGTAACCTGGCTTACTGCGCCAGAGTTGGCCGAATATGACGAAGGCAATCAAAAGCTGGTGGTTGGATTCACTCAGCTCGGCAGTGACCGTCTGAAAATCAATCCTGTTTATGCCGATGCCCGCAGCATGAAAACGGCGTTTTCCGCTTGGCCAATCAACCAAAAGCAATTGCGCGACGCCGTACGACATACCCGCGGTGTGTTTGCACACGAAATGATCCATGCAATGGGGCTATCGCATATGCGAAACCACACACGCTCGATGGCTTCTTACGCCTACGGGCGACACATAAACGGCGATGATGCGCGGGCGATTTGCCTATTGGCGAGCCACGGTGATGAGTTGCCGTGCCCTGAGTAAGCGTGTTTCGGAGAGTGTCTTTGGACTTCGGGAATGTTCTTCACGCAAAAACCCGAAACCTTTCGATCTTGGATTTGTCTTTTAGATAAAACCCTGGCGCTGACCAACGTTATCCCGATGGGCATGTAAGCAAAGAGTTGCTGCGCTTGTTGTTGATTAAGAGCGCACCTACAGTGCCAAAACAAAATCCCCGCCTCTTTCGAGACGGGGATTTGCTTTAAATAAAACCCTGGCGATGACCTACTCTTGCATGGCTTAAGCCACACTACCATCGGCGCGGTTGCGTTTCACT
>JAYWIC010000155.1:0-8270 GCA_043789195.1 Arenimonas sp.
GCCTGCCTGAGATCCTTCATCACCCAGCTAAATGCGATGCTGCGCGATGGCACCGAATGGGAGGCGGCAACTATCTGATGCAGACAGTTGCTCCTACAAAGCATTATCAAAATCGCGTTCCGAATCTACCTGTGACAAGGGGGAGGGAGCCAAGCAGGCAGATTCGGCCGCGAAAACCGTTACAAAATATTTGTCAGCTGTATTGCTTCATGTCAGGCGCCGGCACCTTGAACCACGCGGCGTACAAGGCCGGCAAGAACAATAATGTCAACGCGGTCGCGACCAGCAAGCCACCCATGATTGCAGTGGCCATGGGTCCGAAGAACACGCTGCGAGAAAGCGGAATCATCGCCAGAATCGCCGCGAGCGCCGTCAACACAATCGGACGGAAGCGGCGCACGGTGGCATCGATCACGGCATCGGTCGGTGAGCTGCCATGCAAAATATCCTGATCAATCTGGTCCACCAGAATCACCGAGTTACGCATGATCATCCCGGTCAATGCGATCGTACCCAGCATCGCCACGAAACCAAATGGCACCTGGAAAATTAGCAGGAACAAGGTCACGCCGATAAAGCCCGGAGGGGCCGTCAGCAAGACCATGAAAGTACGACGGAAGCTTTTCAGCTGGATCATCAATAAAGTCACCACGACCAACAGGAAAAGTGGCGCACCGGCTGCCACCGATTTCGAGCCTTTGCCCGAATCTTCCACGGTACCGCCGGTTTCAAGTAAATAACCCACAGGAAGTGAAGCGCGGATCGATTCCAGTGTCGGCAGAATTTGGGCAGTCGCTGAAGGAGGCGTGATGTTCTTGTAGATATCGCCACGCACCGTCACGGTCGGCAATCGATTGCGATGCCAGATGATGCCTTCTTCAAAACCGTATTCCAGCGTACCGATTTGCGACAGCGGAATGGCACGACCGTTGCTGGTGGGAATAGCCAGACTCCCCAACATCGACAGACTTTCGCGTTCCTGATTCGGGCCGCGCAAAGCGATTTCGATCAACTCGTTGCCCTCGCGGAATGTGCTGATATGGGTACCCGACAAGGAGCCACGCAAGAACAGCGCAACTTGTGCCGAACTTACGCCGAGTGCACGGGCACGTTCCTGATCGATTTTGATGCGTACCACTTTGCTGGGTTCATCCCAGTCGAGATGCACGTTGTCGACATTCGGATTGGCACGCACTTTTTCGGCGACTTGCTGCGCCAATTCACGCACCTTTTCGATGTGTTCGCCAGATACGCGAAACTGGATCGGAAAACCGACCGGCGGTCCATTTTCCAGACGGCTGATACGTGCCTGCACATCGGAAAAATCGGTCTTGAATTTTTCGATCAGCCATTTTCTGATTTCTTCGCGTTCTGCATTGCTTTTTGTGGTCAAGACATACTGCGCAAAATTCGCCTGCGGGAATTTCAGATCCAGCGGCAAGTAGAAACGTGGTGAGCCGGTACCGACATAACCCACGAAATTATCGAGCTCGCTGCGGTCCTTGATCATTTTTTCGAATCGTTTGGCCACCTTTTCGGTCGCTTCCAGCGAAGAGCCTTCGGCCAATTCCAGGTCAATCATCAATTCCAGACGCGTCGAGGACGGGAAGAATTGTTGCGGCACGTACTTGAACAGGAAGATCGAAGAAACTGTGGCCAGGAATGTTACGAGAATCACGGTCTTGCGGTAATTCACGCACCAGGCGACCAGACGCCGGAATTTCCTGTAGAACTTCGTATCGTAAACTTCGTGATGGCTTTGCCCGTGCGCCAGCGGCTTTGGATCGGCCAGCAAACGATCACCGAGATAGGGGATAAAAATAACCGCCACGATCCAGCTCAGGATCAAGGCAATTGTTACTACCTGAAAGATTGATCGCGTGTATTCGCCGGTACCCGACTGCGCGGTGGCAATCGGTAAGAATCCCGCTGCTGTAATCAAGGTGCCGGTCAGCATCGGAAAGGCCGTACTGGTGTAGGCAAAGCTGGCCGCCTTGAAGCGATCAAGCCCCTGCTCCATTTTTACTGCCATCATTTCAACCGCGATAATCGCGTCATCCACCAGCAAGCCAAGCGATAAAATCAAGGCGCCCAATGAAATTTTATGCAGGCCGATATTGAAATACGCCATCGCCGCAAATGTCATCGCCAATACCAGCGGAATGGAAAGTGCAACAACGGCACCGGCGCGTTTACCAAGCGAGAAAAAGCTCACAGCGAGCACGATGATGACAGCCTCTGCAAGAGATCGGACGAAGTCGCTGACCGAAGTGGAAACCGCAGCAGGCTGGTCGGATACTTTTCGCAGCTCCATGCCGACCGGCAGACTTTCTTTCAGTCGTTCGAAATCGGCATCGAGATTTTTCCCCAGCGCGACAATATCGCCTCCTGGCTTCATGGATACCGCGATACCGATGGCATTTTCACCCATAAAGCGCATCCGCGGCTGGGCTGGATCAGTAAATCCGCGTTTGACTTCGGCCACATCGCTCAGCCGAAGGCTTCTGTCGCCGACGCGAATCGGAAAATTCCTGATTTGTTCAACACTGTCGAAAGCACCGTCGACACGCAGTTGCACGCGATCACTTCCGGTTTCAAAAAACGCTGTCGGCGTAACGGCATTTTGCTGGTCGATGGCTTCCTGCACTTTAGTCATCGGGATACCCAGTGTTGCCAGCTTGGTATTGGACAACTCAATCCAGATTTTTTCGTCCTGCAGCCCGAGCAAATCCACCTTGTTGACGTCCGGTACGCGATGCAATTCCAGTTCGATGCGTTCGGCATAATTTTTCAGCGTGGCGTAATCGAAGCCATCACCGGACAAAGCGTAAATATTGCCGAAGGTATCGCCGAATTCGTCATTGAAAAAAGGGCCGACCACGCCTTCC
The DNA here is from genome assembly GCA_043789195.1 of Arenimonas sp. Lineage (GTDB taxonomy): Bacteria > Pseudomonadota > Gammaproteobacteria > Xanthomonadales > Xanthomonadaceae > Arenimonas. The sequence goes on from JAYWIC010000155.1 coordinate 2,889, forward strand.
GGCAGCAGTGGCTTTATATCGCCGGTTTTTTTCCTGACCTGGTAAAACAAATCGGGTAACTTGTCGGAAAACAAAGAATCCCTGGCCATGAACATCACCATAGATTCACCCGGACGCGAATACGAACGGATAAATTCGTAGCTGCCGGTTTCCATCAATTTCTTTTCGATGCGATCGGTCACTTGCATCGATACTTCTTCAGCCGTTGCACCCGGCCACATGGTGCGAACCACCATGATCTTGAAAGTAAACGGTGGATCTTCTGATTGGCCAAGGCGCTGGTAACTGACGATGCCCGCCATCGCCAGAACGATCATCATGAACAAGACCACGGTACGATTATTGAGTGCCCAAGCGGATAAATTGAAGTTTGAGGCCATGTCAGTTGGCCGTCGTCTTGTTGGAAGCCACCGCATTGAATGCTGCTGCAACTTCGCGATTGTTATTGTCTACCGCTCGCACGGTCTGGCCCTCACGCAAAAGATGCACGCCGGCGATGACGACCCAATCCGTCGTTTCGACACCCGACAGTATCGGCACGCTGGTTTCGCCATAAGCACCGATTTGCACCGGCACCAAATGCACCTGCTGTTCACGACGGGCTTTTTCTGCAAATGCTTTTTGTGCGTCCCCATCCTGCGCGACATCCGTCGGCGGCGCGAGTTTTCTCAACACCCACACGGCGGGTTTTCCATTAAGCGAATGGATCGCCGACAGTGGCAAACTCATCTTGCTATCGGTTTCGTCTTGCACGTACACACGGGCACTTTGTCCGACTTCGGCTTTCACGCCACCGGCCTTGAAACTCACTTTGGCCGCGAAGGTACGTGCCAGTGGATCGGCGGAGGGAGAAATTTCACGCAACGTGGCGGGAAATATTTTGCCGGGCGCGGCCCATAACTCGACGGCCATTTTTCGGCCGGGCTGAAATTGCGAAACAAATTGCTCGGAAACACTGATCGATATTTCGCGGGCGCCATCGGTCGCCAAGACGAAAATCGTTTGGCCTGCTGCCACTACCTGGCCTGCTTCCGCCATTCGCTGGGCAATCACGCCATCTTTTGGGGCACGCAAAATTGCGTAGCCGGTTTGATTGCTGGAGACATTAGCATTGGCGCGGGCCTGTTTAACCCGGGCAGCGGCTGCTTGATAAGCCGACTGGCGCGTCTCATACAAAGATCGACTGACCACCTGTTTGTCGACCAGGGCTTTGTAGCGTTCAAGCTCGGATTTTGCCAGCGCCAGATCCGATTGCGCCGATGCCAGAGCCGCCTGTGACGACTGAGCTTGCAGGTTTACATCACTGGCATCGAGCTGAGCCAAGGCCTGCCCAGCCTTGACCGGGGTACCGACATCAACGAAGCGTTTGGCAATTTTTCCGCTGATCCTGAACGACAGTTGCGGCTCTTCGAGCGCGCGCACTTCGCCGGAATAGACGCTTGCCGAGGCAATTCCTGCCCCCGGCTGGACCACCAAGGCCGGACGTGCCGGATCAGCAAGAGGCTCGTCTTTGCAGGCTGTCAGCAGCAATAACGAAGAAATAAGGGCAAGGCTGCCAGCGATTTGGTGCAATTTCATAAGTGGGTCTCTATTACTAAACTTCGCGGTATAGTATATTTAGTTTACTCACCAGTTCAATAACTATTTACACTCAGCCCTATGAACCTAGTTTCCCGCCCCAACGCTCCCGGTCGCCCCAAGGATCTGGAAAAACGCGCTGCCATTTTGGAAGCCGCCAAAACCCTGTTCCCCGCCAAAGGCTATGACGCCGTCAGCATGGACGCGATCGCCCAGGCCGCCGGGGTGTCGAAACTCACGCTTTATAGCCATTTCACCGATAAAGACACCTTATTTGGTGCCGCGGTAGAAGAATTCTGTGAACAGCAATTGCCGCATCAGGCTTTCGAATTACACCCGGAATTGAGTTTGCGCGAGGCTTTAATGCTGATTGCAAAAGGATTCCTGGAGCTGACGATGGACGAATGTGCGATCCAGCTTTTCCGCATCATGGGTGCCCAGGCTGGCCAAAATACCAAGCTCGCGGAAATATTCTTTGCTGTTGGCCCGCGCCGCACGCTGAAAGACATGGAAATGTTTTTGATCCAGCGCTGCGAAAGCGGTGATCTCGACATTCATAACCCGAGCAAAGCCGCCGAGCATTTTTTTGTACTACTGAAAGGCGTACGACACATGCGCGTCATGGTGGGGGTTGCTCCACTGCCCAGCCCCGAAGAGCGTCTGGCACACGCCGAAGAAGTGGTAACGGTGTTTATGCGTGCCTACGCTAAACGCGACCGTGACGCTAATTTGACGTTCTCAGGCCCACAATAATGCAACACATGACTCTGGTCCCGATGACTTCCGGCACTGAGTGCTGGTGTGGTATTACGGCATTATTTTCACCAGCCCCGCTGCTTCGAGCGTAAAATATCGCTCTTTGCGCATTAAGGACAAAATGGTATGTCGTCAGTGAATTTCGAACAAGCTAGATTCGCCATGGTAGAGCAACAGGTTCGCCCCTGGGATGTGCTCGACCCGCGCGTGCTTGATGTTCTGCACAAGCTTCATCGCGAAGATTTTGTTTCCGCCGAACACCGCAATCTGGCCTATACCGATATTGCCCTGCCTCTGGCGCATGGCGAAGTCATGATGAAGCCGGTGCTTGAAGGTCGCTTACTGCAGGCACTGGATATCAATTCGCAGGACGATGTGCTGGAAATCGGCACTGGCTCGGGATTCGTTACCGCTTGTCTTTCACATCTTGCGCGTGAAGTGGTCAGTCTTGATATACACGCCGACTTTATCGAACAAGCAAAGCAGAAATTAACCGCGGCCGACATTCGCAATGTACGTCTGGAATGTGCCGATGTATTGACCTGGCAAAATGATCGCCAATTCGACGCCATTGCTGTCACCGCTGCCGTCGCACATATTCCACAGATTTTTGCCCCATGGCTCAAGCCGAACGGTCGCATGTTCATCATTCGCGGGTACTCGCCGGCGCAGGATGCATTACGCGTCACCCATCGCGGCGAGAGTCTGCACGAAGAAAGTTTATTTGAAACCGATGTACCGTATTTACGCGGTGCAGAACCCACAGCTAGTTTTACTCTATAAATACCCAAGGGATTCATTATGCGTTTGCACCCGCTCGCTCTAGCTTTACTACTGACCGGAATCAGCGCCCAGTCACAGGCCACTGATTTACTTCAGGCCTATGAATTGGCGCGCCAAAGCGACCCGGTATTGTCGGCTGCCGAATCGCAGAAAGATGCGCAAGGTGAAGGTGTAGTGCAATCCCGCTCGGCCTTATTGCCACAGATCAGTGCCGATGCAACGTTATCAAATACTAAGGGTGACAGAACCGGCATTGGCAATATTGAAGACCCGAACAATCCAGGCGAGTTTATTTTCGCTCCCAGCTCTTCGACCTCGGATACACGTACCCGTGATCTTGGAGTAAATATCAGGCAATCCATCTACGACCACAGTAACTACACCAAACTCGGGGCCAGTAAAGCGCGTGCCAAGGCAGCCTCTGCTGATCTTGATGCCGCTGAAGACAATCTGACGATTCGACTGGCCGACGCCTACTTCAACGTACTCACCGGCATAGAAACGCTGGCATCGTCACGCGCAGAGGAGCGATCCGTCAAACGCCAGCTGGATCAAGCCGAAAAACGTCTTGAAGTTGGACTAGCCCCAATCACTGATGCACACGAAGCACGCGCGAGATATGACAGCGCACGCGCAAATGCCATTACTTCTGCAAATACGCTGGATGATGCGCGTGAAGCACTCGCGGAAATTACCGGCCAGCCAATTGAAAACATCAAAGGTCTGGCCCCAAATTACCAACCGCAGAATGATGACACTCGCAGTCTCGAAGACTGGGTCAAACTGGCATTGGAATCCAATCCTGTTTTAAAATCAAAAGTGTTGGCACTTGAAGCCGCGAATAAAGATGTAGCCACTGCCCGTGCTGCGCATTTGCCTACTCTTTCGGCCACTCTTGGCTATTCTGATGGCGCTACGTGGGGAACTTCAAGTTCTTTTCCTCCTACAAGTGCATCTGATGGAAGCCGAGTTGCCGTGACATTGAGCGTTCCGATCTTCAGTGGCTTTGCAACGCAATCACGCGTCCGCCAATCAATCAACCAGCGTGATATCGCCGCCGATCAACTCGAGCAGCAAAAGCGTGCTATCACCCGCACGACGCGTAGCGCTTATCGATCACTCGCAGCCGGTGCCGCCGAAGTCGAAGCTCGCCGCTTGGCCGTTGTTTCTGCTCAAGCCGCTTATGAAGCCGGCGAAGCAGGGCTGGAAGTAGGTACACGCACGATTGTGGACGTGTTGATTGCACAGCAATCACTTTATCTGGCACAGCGCGAATATGCCCGCGCCCGCCATGCATTCCTGGTCAACACCTTGCGCCTGCGTCAAGCGGCCGGTGTACTGGAACTCAGCGACGTACAAAACGTGAATCGCAGTTTGACTGTAGATGCCGAAACCGCATTGATCAACAACTGATTCATGGCTTCACGCAAATAAAAATCGGCGCTGATGGCGCCGTTTTTTATGGGCAACGGTTTTTAACAGACGAATGTTTGGTCAAGCCGAGAATACATTCTCGACAGGGCCTATTCGCGGCTCATGCCGCTCGCACAATTGAAAATTAGAAACTCAAAAAAAAATCGTCATCCCCGAATGCTCTTATCGGGGACCCAGTGACTTCGTACATCAAAGCTGCATCACTAGATTCCCGCCTGAGCGGGGAAAACTGTGGTTTCTTTCATGAGCACACATGAAAGGCGCATTCGCGCCTTACGGTTGCTCCTGCAATGATTGCTATCGGTTCAAATACTGCTCGATCAATTTCAGCGTGCGATCTAGCGCCCCGCGTTCGCGTTCGATACGTTTTCGCCCGGCTTCTCCGCATTGCTGCGCGAGTTTTTTATCCATCAGGCATCGCAAAATCGCATCGGGCAATTGGTCGGGACTTTCAATTTGTTGAACGGCACCGACTTCCAGCAAAATTTGCGTGATGTCGACGAAATTAAAGGTATGCGGGCCCACCACCGAAGGCACCGCAAGCGACGCCGGCTCGAGTAAATTATGGCCGCCAATTGGCTGAAAACTCCCCCCCACGAAAGCAACATCGGCGCAGGCATAAAACGACAGCAGCTCGCCCAGCGTATTGATGATGAATACATCGCTGTCCGGACCGGGCTGTTGGTGGGCACGCCGATCCGAGGCGCGCCATTTTTCGCCAGCGACCAATTCAAGCACCGATTCAAAACGTTCCGGATGCCTTGGCGCCCATAACAATAAAGCGTCGGGAAATTGCCTACGTATGCGCTTGTGCGCGGCAATCACCAGCGC
>JAYWIC010000156.1:0-34202 GCA_043789195.1 Arenimonas sp.
GGTTGCCATACTTTTCCTGCCCTTGATCCTGACTAACGACGTCAAAGCACCCGATGTCTCCGAAGTGCCGCTGGATATGCCGAAAGCGCCAGTATCTGAGTTTGAAACACGCGATTTGCCACTCAATGTTCCTTCCAGCAAAACCCCTGCCGGAGGCGTGTTGGGCGTACCTAAGGCACCTGTTGATACCTCGATTGAACTACCTGTGACCGATACTTCCGTGAGCACGGATGCCGCACCCACCGTTACCGTCCCTGAAGGCATGACGATTAAACCCGTCGAACCACTTAAGCCAGCTGACGCCAAACCATTGGAAACCAAGCCGATCGCAACTTCGCCGAAACCAGTTGTTGAAAAACCTGCCGAAGTAAAACCAGCAGCAGTAGCAGCAGGAAGCTTCACCATCACTATCGGCAGCTTTACGAATCTGGACAGTGCCAACAATTTGGTGACCCGATTGAAAGCGCAGAAATTGCCGGTACTGACCGAAAAAATTACCGTCAGTGGCAAGCCGGCGCTGAAAATTCGTATCGGCCCGTATGCAGATCGTGCCAGTGCCGAAGCGGCACGACTGAAAGCCGATGAAATTGCCGGTGGTGCCAGCAAGGTCAACGTGCAAGATGCTGCGCCAACCACGGCAACTGCCAGCAAGCCGGCGGCAACGACGGCAGCAAAACCGGTTCCTGCCGCCAGCAGTGGTTTCTCGGTGCAGCTCGAAGCCTTGAGCGATAATGCCAAGGCCGAAGAAATGCGCAATCGTGCTCGCAGCCTGGGCTTCAATGCTTTCGTCAAGCGCGTAGAAACCGAGAAGGGCGTTTTGTACAGCGTTCGCTTGGGTCCTGTCGCCGATCGCGAAGCCGCGAATAAGTTACGTGACGAAGCTGCTCAAAAACTGGGCAAAACCGGCATCGTCAAAACACATCCCTAAGATTAAGAGAACAACATGTGCGGCATTATTGGAATTGTGGGTGTAAGTGAAGTCGCCTCGGCCTTGTACGATGGTTTGACGGTGCTGCAGCATCGGGGTCAGGACGCCGCCGGTATCGCGACGGTCGATGGCAACAAAATTCGCCTGCATAAAGGCAATGGTCTGGTGCGTGATGTGTTCGATTCGCCGCAGATGGAATTGCTGCATGGCCGTGTCGGCATCGGCCATTGTCGCTATCCGACCGCAGGTTCGGAAGGGTCTGATGAAGCGCAACCTTTCTACGTCAATTCGCCTTATGGCATCGCGTTGGCGCATAACGGCAATTTGATTAATACCGACGCATTGCGCAAGGAAATGTTCGAACTGGACAAGCGCAATATCAATACCGAATCGGATTCGGAAGTATTACTGAATGTTTTCGCACATGAACTGCAGGCGCAAAATAGCCTGACGCCGCAGGATGCCATTAAAGCGGTGGCCGGCGTTCATCGTCGCTGTAAAGGCGGTTATGCCATCGTCAGTGCAGTATTGGGTTTGGGACTGGTGGCGTTTCGTGATCCCCACGGTATTCGTCCGCTGGTATTGGGTAAACGTGAAACCGAGCAGGGCGATGAATATGCGGTGGCCTCCGAATCGGTAGCACTGGATATTCTCGGCTTTCAGCGTCTGCGCGATGTTGCACCGGGCGAAGCCGTTGTCATTACCGCTCGCGGCGAATTGTTCAGCGAAGTCTGCGCGCCAAAGGAAAAACATACTCCCTGCATTTTCGAATACGTCTATTTCGCACGCCCCGATTCGATGATGGACGATGTATCGGTGCACAAAGCACGTATGCGGATGGGCGTGAAGCTTGGCGAGAAAATTCTCCGTCTGCGTCCCGATCACGATATCGATACCGTGATTCCCATCCCCGATACCTCGCGCGATGCCGCGCTTGAAATCGCCAATACACTGGGCGTGAAATATCGCGAGGGCTTCATCAAAAACCGTTATATCGGCCGTACTTTCATCATGCCGGGGCAGGGCGAACGTGTGAAATCGGTTCGCCGAAAACTCAACGCGATTCCACTTGAATTCAAGGATCGTGTTGTATTGCTGGTGGATGATTCGATCGTGCGCGGTACGACCTCGCAACAAATCGTGCAGATGGCACGCGATGCCGGTGCCAAGAAAGTGTATCTGGCATCGGCAGCCCCTGCCGTGCGTTTCCCGAATGTTTACGGCATTGATATGCCTGCCGTCAGTGAGTTGGTGGCGCATGGTCGCACCGATGCCGAAATTCAGGAAATTCTGGGTTGCGATTGGCTGATTTACCAGGACATCGCCGATCTGGAAGAAGCCGTCTCCGGCCCTAAACACAAACTCGAGCATTTCGATTCGTCCTGCTTTAACGGCGAATACGTGACCGGTATCGAGCCGGGTTATTTCGAGCGCCTGCAGCAGGCTCGCAGCGACGATTCAAAAAAGAAAAAACGGACGGCGTGATTTTTCGAAATGATGTCGCTTTATGACGCAGCGCGTGAATGTCTGGCCGAGAGTGATCCGCGGGAAAAAGCGTCGCTTAGCCAAAAATTTGCCGCACAGTTTTTTTGTGGTGAGCTAAGTCTTGATGAAACCGGTGATGCGGTAGAACCGATCAAGGCACCGGGTCGTCCCGACAAACCGGTTCTGGTACCACCGAAAAACCTGCCAAAACGCGGCATGGGCACCACTGAAGGACGCGCCTGTTTCCTGCATGCGATAACGCACATCGAATTCAATGCGATGAATCTCGCCTGGGATGCCGTGTATCGATTCCGCAATATGCCGCGCGAGTTCTATGCCGACTTCGTCAAGGTGGCTTCCGATGAAGCATGCCATTTCACGATGCTTTCCGGCCGCTTGCAAGAGATGGGCATGCAGTACGGCGATTTCGAGGCCCATAATGGCTTGTGGGAAATGGCAGAAAAAACCGCGCATTCCTGTTTGGCGCGCATGGCTTTGGTGCCGCGCGTGCTCGAAGCACGCGGCCTGGATGTCACGCCGGGAATGATGGCGCGTTTACGCAGTGTTGGCGATCATATTTCCGCCGATATACTCGCTATTATTCTTGAAGAAGAAATTCCGCACGTCGCTGCCGGTACCCGCTGGTTTTTGTGGTGTTGCGAACAGGAAAACAAAGAACCGCTGCAAACCTTCAGTGATTTGATTACCGGCTTGGCGAAAGCATCCATTCGCGGGCCCTATAATTTACCTGCCAGGAGTGCCGCCGGTTTCGACGAGATCGAAATGGCCATGCTGGAACAATTGAGCACCCAAGTGGCGTTGAACTAAGAGATCATGATGAAAAAAACAATCTTGCTGTGTCTGATTTTATTGTTCTCCGCCTGCAGTGCAGAAAACGCTCCGGATACTCAGAACAAGGCCGAAGCAGTAGCCATGATGAAAGATCTGGATGCGGCAGTGCAGGAGAAAAACTGGCTGCAGGCATTGCAGAATGCCGATGTCTTGCTGGCCCGTTTTCCCGATAGCGAACAGGCGAAAGCGATCAAGCTTCGCTATGAGGAAATCAGTACGCAGGCACAGGCAATGCAGGAAGAACGCCGTCTTGCGACGCTGTGGGATTATCAGCAAGTCGCTGTCGGCAAGAGTACGCAATATTCTGCCGGTATTTTCAGCAAGCAGGAAATGTTTGGTGGCGAGCCGACCGACCTGCCGCCGGCTGCGCGCATGATCATTCGCATCCATCCCGAATGGGGTAATAGTATTTATCTGGTATTGGCACAAAGCCGCTTCCAGTGTGGCTCGCCATGCAAAATGCAAATTGCATTCGATGGCGGCGAGTACAAGACTTTTCCCGGCAAGCAGGCCGATACCGGCACTGGGCCGGCGTTATTTATCGAAAATGACAAGGTTTTCTATAACGCTTTGCAAACCGCAAAGCACATCAGGATAAAAGCAAAAGGCGTGCCGGATCTGGAATACGAAGTGGCATCGTATGACGCCAATAAACTAGGTGCCGATTTTTTAAAGGAAATGAAATGATCGTTGTCAAAGACAGTAACGGAAATGTATTGGTCGACGGTGATTCGGTCACCACGATCAAGGATCTGAAAGTCAAAGGAACATCGGTGACGCTGAAGCGCGGCACGATGGTCAAGAATATTCGCCTTACCGACGACGAAGAAGAAATCGAATGCAACGTCGAGAAAGTAAAAGGTCTTGTACTAAAAACCTGTTTCCTGAAGAAAGCCTGATTTAACCGCCGACTGTCTGTTTCGGTTTTTCCGAATTTGCATTGGTGGCAATACTGCTCTTGCGACCGCAATCAATAAAGGGTGAACGCGCCAGCCAGTTATTGTCGGGATAGTAGGAAAAAATCATTTGGCCATTTTTCAGGCTGTCGATAACCGCCTGCGCCACTTCCGGGCGCACGGCGGGGCAACCCCAGCTACGTCCTAGTCGTCCTTTCTGCTTTGCCTGGGATGGATTCACGTAAGGTGCTCCGTGCATCACGATCGCACGCGACATGGCGGCATCGTTGGTGCCGGGTTCCAGACCCTGCATTCTCAATGAATAGCCGTTTTTTCCGAAGTACGTATCTGCTGTTTTAAACAGGCCAAGACTGGTTTGATGGCTGCCATCGCGGTTAGAAAAATCACGGGCAAAATTTTCGCCGGTGCCTTGGCCGTGTGCTACGTGTTCGGCGAAGAGTAATTTGCGGGTTTGCAGATCGAATACCCATAGACGGATTGCTGTCGACGGCAGTGAATAGTCGATGACGGCCAAACGCGGTGATGGGTCCTGGCCCAGATTTTTTGCGGCACAGTCGCGAGATTCAAGAGCCAGATTCAATACGCGTGGATCGGCCCCGGGTGCCAGACGTGTCAGCATGGCATGCGTAGTTTCTGCCTGACTCTGAGAAGAGATCAGGAACAAGCCGGCGAGGACAATCTGTATTGGGCGCATGGCAGCCTTGGGAATCATTAACGACGGGCAATTGTAGGTGCCGTATCGTTAAAAAATCATTCACGCGCAAGCTTAATCGTCTGAAGATTCTACCCAGGGCGGCAATTCTTCGTCTGCAGGGGTGCCAGCCGTGATGACCGTCACATCTTTTCCGGTGGTGCGTGGCAAAACTCGGGCATCAGTCAGCACGAGTGTCGTGCCTGGCGTGATCACATCGTAGACGGAACGCGCAAAATCGACCGGTACCACGATGCGCTTAACCACCAGAGGGTCCAGTACTTCGAGCGGTTTTCCCAGACTTGCCGCTGGTGCGATGGCAAGGCTGGCATCGATAGCCTTCGCACTAGACGCCTCGGTGGTTTTGGCGGCATCGGCTTCCGGTGCATAGCCGGGCATGGGGATGCTCATCCAGTTCTTTGCCTTTTTACCCGGAACGATTTTGCTTGGTTCCTTGCGTTCACCTGCGAGCAGGACGTAGGCCTGGGTGCCGAAAGTTGTTTTTCCGACGATACCGATTTTCGAACGACCAATTTCAATGCCGTTGCGCATCACGATCGCGCGCTGATCGGTAGTGCTGATCAAAATCGATACGGGACCTGTGGCTGCCTTTTCAGGTGCCCAGCGATAATTTTCAAACCAGGAAAGACGCGGTGCTTCCGGTAGTTTTTCACCCGAGGCGAATTCCATCGGCACCAACAAGCCCGAAGCGCTTGTGCCTTCTTGCGCGATATCGTCGGTGACGATGACGGTCATGCTGAAATCGGATGTTTCAAACAACACCCGCGCGAATTGGTAGGGCAGGCGCACACAGCCATGTGATGCCGGATAACCGGGCAACTTGCCGGCATGCAGTGCGACACCATCCCAGGTGAGCCTTTGCATGAAAGGCATCGGGGCATCGTTATATTTGTTCGAGCGGTGATCCTTATTTTTTTGCAGGATGGTAAAAACGCCGGTCGGCGTTTCATTGCCTTTCTTGCCCGTACTCACGGTGGTGACCGCAATGCGGATGCCATTGCGATACAAATAACCGCGCTGCTCGGCAATGCTGATGACCATAACCAAGGGGCCGTCGGGCACCAATTCCGGCGCCCAGATGAACTCGCCGGGCTTCAAATCCGCTAATGGCGTATCGATCGGGGCAGAAGATTTGGCGCCCTGGGCGAAAACCGATGCCGTGCCGGAAACGAACAATGCCCCGGCCAATAGCAGAATGTTGCGAAGAAACATGTTTAAACTCGCCTTGGTTTGTAATAACGACACGATAGACTAAAAAGGTAAACGAGGTAGTCTTGATTTGGCGTTTTCTGTCCGTGAATACTGTCCAGATTGCGTCTTACATTAGAAACGTAAAAGATGGATGAAGGGGGACTTGGCACAATTGGTCAGTTACCCCTGGGCAACCCAAAGGCCTTTTTATGGAGATCGGGAATGGAATTCAATGGCTATCTTCAGATGATGGTGGATCGTCAGGCATCGGATATGTTTTTCAGCCCCGGTGCGCCACCGAACATCAAGATAGAAGGGCTGCTGCGGCATGTCGGGGCCAAAAAACTGAGCGCGCCTCAGGTACAGGCCATGGCCGCTTCAGTAATGAACGAGCGGCAGCAAGCCGAATTTGAAGAAACTTGGGAAATGAATCTCTCACTGGCCTTGGAGAATGTCGGCAGATATCGCATCAATATCTACCGGCAGCGTGGCGACATCGCAATGACAGTGCGCTATGTCCCAGACAGTATTCCGAGCATCGAACAACTCAATCTACCGCCGATATTGAAAGATTTGATCATGCTGCCGCGCGGCTTGATACTTTGCGTGGGGTCTACCGGCTCTGGAAAATCGACCACGTTGGCATCGATGATCGATTACCGCAATCAGGAGCGTACCGGGCATATCCTTACTATCGAGGAGCCGATCGAATACCTTCATTCGCACAAAAACTCGATTGTCGATCAGCGAGAAATCGGTTACGACACCAAGAGCTATGCCAATGCGTTGAAAAATGCGATGCGTGAAGCGCCGGACGTGATCATGATCGGCGAGATCCGCGATGCCAGCACCATGCAGCAGGCAATCGCCTATGCCGAGACGGGGCATTTGTGCCTGTCTACCCTGCATGCCAATAATGCCAATCAGACGTTGGATCGAATCATCAATTTCTTCCCTGAAAGTGCCCGGCAACAAGTCTTGCTGGATATGTCGCTGAACTTGAAAGCGGTCATTTCACAGCGTTTGCTCAGTAGCGTTGATCCGCAGGAGAAACGTATTCCGGCCGTGGAAATATTGCTTTCCACGCCGTATGTGTCCGACATGATCATCAAGGGTGAAATTTCCGCCATCAAGGAATCGATGAAAAACAGCACCGAGCTGGGTATGCAAACTTTCGACGAGGCCTTGTTCCGTCTGTTCGCAGCAGGAAAAATCAGCTATCAAAGTGCAATTGAAGCAGCCGATTCGCGCACCGATTTGTCGCTGCGAATCAGACTGCAAGGGCTGGCACCGGCTAGCGCAATACCGGACGAAATGCAGATGGAAGAGGAACCGGTAGACATCCCCTACGACCCCGACATAACCATCTGAGCCTTCGATATGACATATGACTGCGGGATTCTTGCCAACGCGTTATCAGGAGTTCTGATGTCACCAACATCGTGTGATCCGGGTTTTTTGCTGAGAACCACGTCCAGCAAGTTCACAAGACGTAACACGCCAGCACGGCAGTGAAGCACTCAACAGACACAGGCAAAGGCTACTATTGGGCTATGCGCTTAATCCTTAAGCACTTTTTGTGCTCCCTGACCCTCATGCTTGCGAGCATGACAACCGTTCACGGCCTTGAATTGGGCGCGACCGATGATGCCAATTTCGAAACCGTTGGTGACCGTAGCAGTATCTACGATGGCGTTGTCACAACGCTTGCCCAAGACGCCGCCGGCTTTATCTGGATTGGCACCCCGAATGGCTTGATTCGGTTTGATGGTTACCAGTTTCGCCGTTATGCATTCGATCCTGCCAATCCGCATTCGATTGGTGGAAATTTCATACGGTTTTTATTGCTGGCCAGCGACGGCAGATTATGGATTGGTACCGATGCCGACGGCGTCTCGGTGTTCGACCCGGCAACGGGTCATTTCAGTCGCTATATGCATGATCCATATGATCCCGCTTCCGTGCAATCGGGAAGTATCCGATCCCTTGCCGAAGGACTCGATCAGGAAATCTGGATCGGCAGCACCGGTGGCGGGCTGAGCCGTTATGTGCCATCAGCCGGAAAATTCCAGCGCTTCGACAAAAAAGCTGATCAGGCAAGCGCGCCAGAAGATGACCGGATTGCTTCCCTGCATGTCGATGCGAAGGGAAATCTCTGGGTGGGCACTTGGAGTGGGTTGAGCCGTTTGAAACGTGGTGCCAATACCTTCGAAGCCATTTACTCTGACGCGACGCCGGGAAGTCTTGCCGGTAAAACCATCCGCACCCTCAGCACGGCGAAAGATGGCCGCCTGTGGATTGGTACCAACGATGGCGAAGTGATCATCATGAATCCTTCCGACGCCATGAATAGGGTGAATGTGCAATCGCGGCACATGATTGGCGGAACTATTTTATCGATGTATCAGCCCTCCCCGAATCGGATGTGGGTGGGTCATACCAGCGGTATCGATGTCTACGATTTATCAGGCGGGAAACAGGTCCGGGTGTTCCGAAATGACCCCACCAATCCCGACAGTCTGACGGCCAGTGAAATTCGTGCCCTGCTGATGGATCGTGCCGGTAGTTTGTGGGTCGGAAGCTTTGGTGGCGGTATCCAGCGCGTAAATATGGCCGATGATAGTTTTCGCGTCATCCGCCAGGAACGCGGGTCAAGCAATTCCATCAATGTGCTTAGCGTCACCAGCGTACTGGAATTGGCAGACGGCCAACTTTGGCTGGGCACGGCAGCCAATGGTATTTCGATACTCGACACTTCGCTCAAATCGATTTCAACACTGCAGCAAAAATTACCGGGTGAAAAAATCAATGACGATATGGTCACCGGTCTGGCGCAAACCACTTCCGGTACGGTGTGGGCAGGTGCCGAGCGAAACCTGTTTCGATATGTCGATAGCCGATTGCGCCGTGATGCGGCCAGTGATGGGTTGCAGGGTGCTTCCGTTCGACGATTGCTGGCGGGAAAAAAGGGTGAGCTCTGGATTGGCAGTACCGATGGATTATTCGTGCTCGAAGCGGACGAATCATCGATTACGCGTCTTGCCGATACCCAAGGTAATCCCATTTCGGGTTCGGTCAATACAATGGCTGAAACATCCAATGGCGGCATATGGGTAGGCACCAATACCGGTTTATATTTTTGCGCGGCCGATTCGCGAGAGCTGATCCAAGTCGAGTTTGAAAAAGGCTTTGCTTTATCGCATCAATCGGTGGTTGGATTGCTGGTGGATTCCAAACAGGGCCTGTGGGTGGACACACCGCATGGCTTGCATCGGATGATACGCTGGAATGGCAAGCAAGCTGCCTTTGATTCGGTGAGTGCCCGTTACAAAATTGCCGGCGGCCCTTACGGTGCCAATTTGCTGGAAGACGCCCAGGGAAGGATATGGACGCATAAATTTATTTATGACCCGGCACGCAATTGGGTTTACGAACTCAATCGCGCCGACGGTATTTTCTTCGGCACCGGTTGGTTTCGTGCCTATGCGAAAACACGCGATGGAAAATTCCTGTACGGCGGTAGTCAGGGCCTGTTGATAATCGATCCTGCACGCTTCAAGCCGTGGGCCTACGAACCACCGATAGTGGCAACGGAACTGAGAATCAACGGAGAAAGACAGTCGCTTTCCGAATTGAAGGTCGAGGGCATCCATTTATCGCCGAAGCAACGCAACTTCAGTCTCGAATTCTCGGCGCTGGACTTTACCTCGCCAAAATTAAATCGATATTCATTTCAATTGGTGGGACAGGATGACCACTGGGTAGACACTGACTCGAATTTGCGCGTCGCCAGTTATGGCAACCTGTGGCCCGGGAACTATGTCCTGAAGGTACGCGGCAGTAATCGCAACGGCGTCTGGAGCGACTGGATTCTTGAAATTCCCGTCACCGTCAAGCCGACATGGTGGCAAACATGGTGGTTCTTCCTCCTATGCGGTGTGGTGGTGGTGTCGGTGATATTTGCGATGATTCATGCGCGGACCACCTACCTGCGAAGCAAGCGGGCCGAACTGGAAGAAAAAGTCCTTCAGCGGACCAATGAACTGGAAACCATGACGCATGCGCTAGCCGATAAATCGCGTGCACTGGAAGAAGCCAGTCTGGCTGATCCATTGACCGGTCTGCGTAATCGTCGTTTCTTCGACCAGCATATTCAGGCCGATATCGAAAATTGTTTACGCCATTACGATGCCTTTCGTAATGGGCAGCAATCTCCCGACGGCATAAAGGGGCTGGTATTTTTCCTGATTGATATCGATAACTTCAAACAGGTAAATGATATTCAGGGCCACGCTGCCGGTGATGCTGTTCTGGTGGAAGTATCCCAGCGCTTGAGACATGTTTTCCGGGAAGCCGATTATCTGATCCGTTGGGGCGGGGAAGAATTCCTCATTATCACGCGTTCCACTGCGGCCGAAGATGCCCATATTCTCGCGGAACGGGTCAGATCGCATATCGTGGATAATCATTTCGATCTGGGTGACGGCATTAGTCTCACCAAATCATGCTCGATTGGTTTTGCCTGTTTCCCATTTATCCATCATGCACCCAGAATGCTGGGCTGGCATGAAATCGTGGAAATTGCGGATATCGCACTTTATGCGGCCAAGCGTGCAGGCCGTAATGGCTGGGTAGGCATTTCTGCCACGCAATACTGCAAGTCGGAAAAAATACTCGAGCACATCAAGCAGGACATCGTTGGCCTGATTGACAGCAATCAGTTGCAGGTTAATTCCAATCTTGATGTAAATGCCGTCACACGGGCATGGGTGCATGCTACTTCTGCTACCCATCGCGACGAAATTTTCAGAACGACGTAGGGTGCGATTCCGCGTAGGGGCGATTCATGAATCGCCCTATGCCACATGTATTTCGTGGTCTTCGAAATGCACGATATTGCCGACAACAATCTTGCAGGTCTTGCGAAGTTCAACTTCACCATTGACGCTGACGGCCCCGCTGGCAACGATCATTTTTCCCATTCCGCCACTGCCGCATAAACCGACCAGTTTCAGCAACTGGTTTAGCTCGACGTATTCACGGTCGGGTTCCAGCGTAAATTCGATAATTTTCATGCTCCTATTCTAACGCACTAAGGTTGCCAGGAATTTAACTCCGGGCAACCGATGCTCTTTCTTGCCAATTCGGTGGCTTATGCTTTTTCGAATTCCTCGATTTCTTCCAGGAATTGCTGTGCCTTGTTCAAACTCTTGCCTGCTGCGCTAAGTTCCATTTTTCTCGAAAGATCGGGGCGTCTAGAGGCCCAGGCCATAAAGCCGATGGTCGCCAGCAGGCCGGTGAACCCGATTATCCACCAACTCAGTATCATCATGGGCGGGCCTTTCGCATAGATATCAAAACCAAAGGCCCAGGCAAAAACGGCCATGGTCAGGGGAATCCAAAGTAACCACCAGACCAGTCCCAATATCGTGCCGCATTGGACATAAAGGCTGCGAACTCGAGCTAATTGCTTCTGGATTTCGAGAACCGGTGCCGAGTAATCGACGCGACTCATCATCCCTTGCATGGCGCCGCCGAAAATTATCAGCAAAATGCCATAGATGTGAAGTGACAGCCCGGCATAGAAAAGATGCGGGATGTCTTGGGTCGCAAACCAAAAACCAGCCGCAAGTAAAGCCATTACCGTACCGGCAATCATCTGGAAACCTTGGCCCCAGATAAGCGGGCGTAACTTGCCAGATGCCTTGCTGCGTTTTTCCTGCAACAAGGCTTTCCTGTTGAGTTCCAGATGTTCTTCAAGCCGGCGATCAAGACTTTGCCAGGCGGCTTTCATTTCATCGAGTTCCATGATGTTTCCTTATGATTGGGTGTTGATGTCGTTGCGAATGCGCTGCTTGAGACGATTGATTTTGGTGGCAACATTCGTTTCGCTGATGCCGAGAATGTCGGCGATTTCCCGATAGCCGTAATCCTCGAGATATAGAAGCATCAGTGCACGATTGAGTTTGTCCAGTTGCGCTATGAAATCCTGCAATAATTTGATGCGCTCATCGGCCTTGCCGGTATGGCTGTTTTCATCACCTATCTCCAGATGACTGTCATCCAGAGAAACATCATGTTGTGCGCGGTTTTTTTGCTGACGGACATTCGATATCGCCACGTTCAGGGCGATGCGATACATCCATGTCGAGAAGCTTCTTGAATCATCGTAGCCGGGAAAGGATTTCCATAGCTGGATGGCTATTTCCTGTGCCAAATCGGCCCGGTCCTCGGCATGCCAGCAATACGTATTGACCACCTTGTAGACGATTTTGCGATGTAGCTGCAAAAGCTCTTCGAACTGCTGTTTTGTCGTAAATGCCATCGTCGCACTTTGTAAGTTCATGATGAGGGTCTCTGCTGCCATATCCCCATGATTCGCAGCAGAGTGGAAAAAATCACGGTATCGGGAAAATAATTTACATCTTGCCAATTCAGCTTAATATTCGAAGATGAATAACAGCGCCAGCCCAAACGATATTCCGCCCCTTGACGCCATCATAGTCGGCTCCGGCTTTTCCGGCCTGTGTATCGCGATCAGGATGCAACAGGCTGGAATGTCCTATGTGATATTGGAGCAGGCCGACAGTATCGGCGGGACCTGGCGCGACAATACCTATCCCGGTGCGGCCTGCGATGTGCCGTCGAACCTTTATTGCTTTTCGTTCGCGCCGAATGCGAAGTGGTCGCGGACATATCCCCGGCAGTCTGAAATCCGGGAGTACATGAATGCCTGTGCGGATAATTTCGGCATACGCCCGCAACTGCATCTGGGCAAGCAAGTCAGTAGTGCGCGTTTTGATGCTGGAAAGAAACTCTGGAGAGTGGAGGTCAACGCCGGCGCCGAGTATTTCCAAGCAAGAACTTTGGTGATGGGCGTCGGAGGATTAAGTCGCCCGCGTATGCCCGATATCGCGGGGCTCGATACGTTTGGCGGTGAGGTTTTTCACACTGCGCGCTGGCGTCACGATGTCAGTCTGGCAGGCAAGCGGGTCGGTATCATCGGTACCGGTGCCAGTGCCATACAAGTCGTGCCGGAAATAGCCGACAAGGTTCAACAACTGGAGGTATTTCAACGCACGCCGCCCTGGATCATTTTCAAACCGGATTTCGCAATTGCAAAATGGCATCGAGGCTTGCGCACAAGATTGCCGATGCTGCAAAAAATCAATCGCGCTTACACCTATCTTTGGCACGAGAGCTGGGCAATTGGCTTCACGCGGCTTCCCGGCATGTTAAAAGCGGTGCAGAAACTGGCAGGTTTGTTCCTGTGGCTAAAAATACGCGATAAAAAATTGCGTGAAAAACTAAAGCCTGATTACGTGATTGGCTGCAAGCGTGTCCTGTTGTCGAATAACTATTTCCCGGCCTTGAAAAAACCGAATGTCACCGTCGTCACCGATGCCATCGAGTGCATCACGCCAACGGGTATTCGTACCCGCGATGGGTGCGAACATGCACTGGATATTATTATTGCCAGTACCGGATTTTTGGCAGCGGAGGCGGGTTCGCCATTTCCCGTTTTCGGAATCGACAATCGGGAATTGAATGCGCTATGGAAAAATAACCCCAGCGCCTATTTGGGTCTTGCAGTGAGTGGCTTCCCCAACTTTTTTATCATGACCGGGCCGAATACCGCGCTTGGTCATAATTCGATGATTTACATGATTGAATCTCAAGCCAACTACGTGATGTCGGCTCTGAAACAACTCGGACAATCGCCGAATAGTGCTTTTGATATTCCGCAGCGAGTGCAGGATGAGTACAACGAAACACTGCAAAAGCGGCTTTCTAAAACCGTATGGAATTCCGGTGGCTGTTCCAGCTGGTATCTGGCTGGCAATGGCGTGAATACTACCTTGTGGCCCGATTTTACTTTCGTCTATCGGCACAAAACCCGGCGCTTCGATGTTGAACATTATCAACGGCTTGTGTGATTTCACGTGATTGCTGCGTTGCAAGATGACGGGTGATTAAAACCTGTTACATTCAGGTCGCCATTCGGCACCGTATTGAATTTTGAAGCCCATTAAACCCGTCGGATCACACTCCTGGGAGGGAGCGCATGAATCGTAATTTCCTTGGCCGTTTTTTGGCCGTTCTGATCTTGAGTGTGTGCTCGTTAAGCGCCAGCGCACAAACCGGTTACACACAGACAAAGCATCCCATTGTGCTGGTGCATGGCTTGCTAGGCTTTGATTCGGTGCTGGGTGTTTACGATTATTGGTATGGCATCGGCGGCGAACTGAAGTCCGGTGGTGCCAAGGTCTATACCGCCAGCGTGTCGGCCAGCAATTTTTCCGAAGTCCGTGGCGAACAATTGATTCGTGACCTCGATAATTTGCGTGCCGTCACAGGGCAGCAAAAATTCAATCTGATTGGCCACAGCCATGGTGGCCCGACGATTCGTTATGTTGCTTCGGTGCGTCCGGATTTAGTCGCTTCGGTCACGGCATTGGGCTCACCGAATTACGGTGCGCCGATGGCGGATTTATTGAATACGACATTGCCGCCGGGTTCTCTCTCGCGCACGATTGTTTCCGGATTCATTAATGCACTCAGTACTTTTCTGGGTGCCATTTCGGGTAATACGGATCCACAAAATGCTTTGGGTGCATTGGCATCCTTGAGCACGGCCGGTTCAAACAGTTTCAATACGCGCCACCCACAGGGCAAACCGACTACCTATTGCGGCAGCGGTGCCAATCTCGTCAATGGCGTGCGTTACTACTCGCTGAGTGGAACCTCCGTACTAACCAATGTATTCGATGTCAGTGACCCGCTGATGGGTGCTGGCAGTCTGGTATTTGGTTTTGAACAGAATGATGGCCTCGTCGGTCGTTGCTCATCCCATTGGGGTACGGTGCTGCGCGATGATTACGGCTGGAATCATCTCGATGAAGTAAACCAATTCCTTGGCCTGCGCGGCCTGTTTTCCTCCAGTCCTTCCAGCGTGCTGCGGGCACAGGCGAATCGATTGAAAACACTCGGTCTGTGAGCCGGAAATTTTCATTGTTGTCCGGTGTTGCGATGCTTGTCATCGCCGCACTGGGCATCTTGTGGGTTATCCAGCCTAAACCGGTTGCCGTGATGGATGCTTCAAAAGCCGATGGTGCAGGCGAGGTGGTTTCAGAATCAGACAATGTATCTAAAAGCATACCGGTATCTGCCAGCACGGATTTCTCGCTGGATGCCAGTTCACTTAGGGGTACCGATATCGATGGCGGCGTCCTGCTGGATAAAAGCGGACGGGTTGTACTTGATTTGGGCCTGCGGCGTTTGTTTGATTATTATCTAAGTCTGGTAGGCGAGCGCGACATCATCCAGATTCGTACATTGCTTAAAGCGCATTTACTGGGCGAACACAGCCCGGCCAATACGGATTCGGTACTGTTGTATTTTGATCGGTACACCGACTACCTCAATGCACTGACCGATTTGAAAATCGGTAATGTCGTCAAGCCGGAAGCTCGCTTGCAAAAAGTGACAGCACTTCGTCAAAAAATATTGGGTGCGGAAATGGCGTCGGCATTTTTTGCCGAAGAGGAAGCATTGGCCGAACTAACCTTGAAACGAATGGCAATCGCTGATAATAAAAATTTAAGCACCGATGAAAAAACCAGCTTACTGGCCGAGCTTGATGCCGGCGAAAATTATTCTGCCAGAACCGAAGCCGATACCGCCGCCTTGATAGGTGAGCAGACTCGCCAACTCGATGCGCTGAAATTAAGCGATGTTGAACGCACGGCCGAACGAGAAGCTCTTTGGGGCAAGGAAGCTGCAGGGCGTCTGGCGCAACTGGATCGACAACGCGCGCAATGGGATGCCCGTATCGAACAATATTTGCTCGCACGA
This sequence comes from Arenimonas sp., assembly GCA_043789195.1. GTDB lineage: Bacteria > Pseudomonadota > Gammaproteobacteria > Xanthomonadales > Xanthomonadaceae > Arenimonas. The sequence goes on from JAYWIC010000156.1 coordinate 15,941, forward strand.
TCGCGTATCGATGCCAATCGCGGCTTGTCGGATGCGGCGCGTGCGCAAGCGATCGCGAACTTGCGTGCACAACAATTCAACGATGCCGAACGACGTCGAATTGCATCGCTTGAAGCCATCGGACAATTAAAACCAGGCGGGTAGGTCGGGCCCTGGCCCGACATAAACAACATCGCATCTGTACAAAGCGTCGGGCCGGGGCCCGACCTACGGCATAATGGGCAAAGTCTTTTCGAACTTCGCCATGTCAATCTCAGATTATCAATACGCATTACGCGATCATGCCTATGTATTTTCCCACGCCAATGAAATGCGTGGATTACTCGACATGCACGGCAATTTATCGGACTGGGATGCGTTCACCGAGAGCTGGAACGATCTCGGTCTGGATACCCATATGGCCGACCACGGCCGTTATCGCCGACGCCGACATGCCGTATTTCTTGCGACGGCAGAGAGCATTGAACGGCTTCCGCATCAGGCTCATTTCCAGACGCTGGATTACAACGTATTGAATGGCGGTATCGAGCGCTGGTTCGAGCCGATTAAAGACGAGCAGGTGAATAGCCAAAGCCTGCAAACTATTCTGTCGTTCTGCCGTGAGCTGTTTTCAAATTTGGCAAGCGATGTTAAACAATGGCTAGTGGAAGTCCATCAATTCCGCATTGAAGCCAGTGTCGATGCCCCGGGTTTGCCAACGCCGGAAGGCATGCACCGTGATGGCGTCGATTTTGTTTTGGTGCTGCTGGTCAGGCGCAACAATATCGCCAGCGGCACCACCATGATCGGCTCGCTTGATGGACATTTATCCAGCAGTTTTACGCTGACGGCACCTTTTGATGCGGCTCTCGTGGACGATGCACGCGTCTATCACGGCGTGACGCCGGTGGAGCCGCTGATCCGTGAATTGCCGGCATTTCGCGATGTGCTTGTGGTGACATTTCGTAAACGCTAAGTGTTTTTCTTGCGATTTGTTTTGCGCTTTGCCGGTCTCAGTGCCTTCAAATAAAGCGCGTATAAGGCATCTACTTTCTGAATATAAGACACCGTTTCCGCATAAGGTGGAACGCCACCGTAGCGCGTGACCGTGCCAATGCCCGCGTTGTAGGCCGCCGTGGCGAGTTGGCGATCGCCCTTGTAGCGGCGTTGCAATTCCCCCAGCATTTTCGCACCGGCATTGATTGATTCCCGAGGCGAAAACGGATTTTTGACTTTATATTGCGCCGATGTGGCCGGCATCATTTGCATGATGCCTTGCGCCCCTTTCGGTGAAATGGCCATCGCGTTGAAATCACTTTCGGCATGGGCAATGGCACGCAGCCAAGCATCATCGATTTTATTGTTTTTTGCCGCCGCCGAAAAAATATCGGCATGGATATCGGTTTTCGGTTTGCCCATCGAGCCAAGGCCCGAATGGGCGAATGCACCCGGAGGCGGTGTGACGGTATAGCTCAAAACCGGAATGGACCCCGGCAGGTTTCGCGTGCTGTAAACCGTTTTGCCATCTTGTTCACGCTGATAAAGCACGCCGCTTTGTTTGCCGTTGGCGCCCCATAGATTGGGAATTTTCGCGGCATTTTCATCGAAAGTTTGTGCAGTGCATTTCGAGCCGGGCTCGGGCGCCGTCGCCAAACTGATGCTGCCATTTTGCACGCAGCGATATACCGTGCGGGCTTGCACATCGGTCATGGCGCTCAAGGCACACAGCAATATCAGCATGGAAAGCACTTTATTCATCCGTGCATCATAGCCAGCCCGTGTGAACAAGGCCTGTGCCATCGGTATCGGCTTTTGGCCTATGTGATTTGCCACGGCCATGGCTTACTCTTCTGGTGCATTTAGAGGGGATGGGATATGCGAAATCGAACTAGCATCATTTGGATGGCGGGCCTTTTAGCTTTGCTGGCCAACGCAGCGGTGTTCAATTACGCCGAAAACATCAAGGATGCCTTGTTTTGATTCATGGTGAACAGGACACAAACTCCGGTACATTCCCGATCCAGAGTGAACGCTTGTATGCCGCTATCAAGGGCTTGGGTGGTACCGCACGTCTGGTGAAGTTGCCCAATGAAAGCCACGGGTATCGTGCGCGTGAGTCAATCATGCACATGCTGTTCGAAAGCAATGCGTGGCTTGAACAATACGTAAAAAATGCGAAAGCCATCGAACCTGCGAAAGCGGCATCGGCTAAAAAATAATTTGGGATTTAACCTGGCCGGGTGCGGTTCAACCGCATCCGGTTTTTTTATGCCCCGGAAATTCGACGCATGTCGGCCCTGAAATGGAGCGTGGGGCTGATCCCTGCCATTTTGTTTTTCTTGAAACACCAACAATTGCCATTTAGCTGATACATTGCTGCGGAGTTCCAAAGTAGCTGGGGAGGGGCGCTTGGGATGATCTGGCATCGGATGCGTACTGACTTCGATCTGGCTATCGTCACCGTATTTGGTGGCGTTGCAATCATGGGCATTGCCCCATTTGCTGTTTACCGTTATTTCACGGGCAATATTGTTGCTGCGCAGATGGATACCCTCATTGTCCTGGGCATTGCCGCGGCACTCACGCATGCCTGGGTCTCCGGGAATACCAAGCGCGCGGCTTTGTTCATGACCATTGCCACCAATCTCGGCTGTATTGCGAGTGCTACCTTGCTCGGCTTGGCTGGCTTGCTTTGGACATTTCCAGTCCTTTTAGTAAATTTTCTGCTACTGGGGCACCGGCTGGCCCTAGCTGTCAGTCTTGCCACCCTCGGATTTCTAACCTGGCACGGCAGAGCGTTTGACTCCAATCTCGAGCTGGCGATGTTTTTGGTCAGCGCCTCCGTGGTGGGTTTACTCGCTTTCATGTTTTCCTATCGTACCGAGACCCAGCGAAAACAACTGGAAAGCCTGGCGTTTCTGGATTCACTCACTGGCGTTCAGAATCGCCGTGCGATGGATCAGGAGCTCGAGATCGCGATCAAGTCAAATGCACGCGACAAGATGCCCTATGGGTTGGCCATCATGGATCTGGACCATTTCAAGCGAATCAACGACATGTTCGGCCACGAGGAGGGCGACGATGTCTTGATCGATTTTTCAAAATATATTCAGCAAAATTCCAGAAAAATGGACCGTTTTTTCCGGATGGGTGGTGAAGAATTTGTTTTGTTGCTGCCGGGGGCCGATGTGGATTCCTTGCACACGATTATCGAACACCACTGCAAATACATCGAGCAGCATTTACGTTGTCGCGATGAGACTGTCACCGTGTCAATTGGTGGCGCAATCCTCATGCCCCGTGAAGATCGGCAGGAGTGGCTAGCACGGGCCGACTCCGCCTTGTATGCCGCCAAGCTGGCGGGTCGAAATCGCACTGTGGTGGATGAGGGGAATGGCATCCCGGCTTGATCCCGCTTGCGATTCAGGCAAATCTCGCCTACTAACGCTATTAACCTCGCTCTGAATCACGATTTTTGTTTGCGGAAACACACCATACTGAAGCGCATATAAAGTAGATTTTTCCGTGCGATAACGCCATTCGAGCGTGATATTCATTAACTTACTGTTAAAGCAGCGATTTAGTTAACAGAACTCGCTATTTCATTTGCTTATCAAGTCACTGAATCAGACAATACCGCCATACGAAACAGGTGCAAGAGAACTATGGAAATTAATACTGCAGAAACGCCACAGGTGACGACGGTAAATCTTCGTCAACTCTTGAGCAAATTTGCAAAGCCGCATTTGGGTCGCGCGATCTGGCAACTGATCAATACGCTCGTACCATTTTTCATGCTGTGGGCATTGATGGCCTGGAGCGTAGTAGGCGAATGGGGTTATGGCTGGACACTGCTGTTGGCGCTTCCCACGGCAGGTCTGTACGTACGTATTTTTATCTTCCAGCACGATTGCGGGCACGGTTCTTTTTTTGCAAATGAAAGGGCAAACCATATCGTTGGGGCAACGCTGGGTCTGATCACGTTGTTCCCTTACGGTTACTGGAAAAAGACCCATGCCATTCACCACGGCACCTCCGGCAATCTGGATCGTCGTGAAATAGGCGATATCGAAACCCTCACCGTCGCGGAATACAAATCACGCTCTTGGTTTGGCCGTTTCTGCTACCGCTTTTATCGCAGTACGCCGGTATTGCTTGGTATCGGCCCCTGCTATCAATTCATCATCAAGCATCGCTTCCCGTTTGATTTGCCGTTTTCCTGGAAAAAGGAATGGGCCAGCGTGCTTATGAATAATTTAATGCTACTCGTTGTCGGTATTGCACTGGGCTTTCTGATTGGCTGGCACACGGTATTGATGGTGCATGTGCCCATCGTGTTGATTGCTGGCGCTTTGGGTGTCTGGTTGTTTTACGTGCAACACACCTTTGAAGATGCCTATTGGACTCGCAAGGAAGATTGGGATGCGCACGAGGCCGCGATTGCCGGCAGTTCGTTCTATGATTTACCCAAAGTGATGCATTGGTTCACCGGTAATATCGGTTACCACCATATCCATCATCTGGCGAGCCGCGTCCCCAACTATCGCTTACGCGAAGCTTTCGAATCGAGCCCTTTGTTGCAGTTGGCTCCCCGGCTGACGTTATGGTCGAGCCTGAAATGTGCGCGTTTGAAATTATGGGATGAAGAATTACAACGCATGGTGGGTTTTCCAAAAGGCCGTCGCGCGTAGGTAAACTTCCGTGAAATAAAAAACGCGGGCATTGCCCGCGTTTTTTTGTGCGTCGAAAATAGCTCAGTCTATTTTGACAATTGCCAGCCCATGGTTTCGCCAGCGCGGAACGGCACCAAAAATGTTTCACCCAAGCTTTGTTCAGCCGGCACCACCCAGTTTTTCTTGTGCAAGGTGATGGAGTCTTTATTGCGAGGTAAACCGTAGAAATCGGGCCCATGAAAACTGGCGAATGCTTCCAGCTTATCCAGGGCTCCCGCCGCTTCAAAGGCTTCAGCATAAAGCTCAATGCCGGCATGCGAGGTGTACATTCCAGCACAACCGCAGGCGGCTTCCTTGACGTTGCGAGCGTGTGGCGCGCTATCGGTGCCAAGGAAAAACTTTGGATTGCCGGAGGTCGCTGCTGCGACCAATGCTTGTCGGTGTAATTCGCGCTTTAAGACTGGCAGGCAATACATATGCGGACGAATGCCGCCGACCAGCATCGCATTGCGATTAAGCAACAGGTGATGGGCCGTTAGCGTACCAGCAACACCATCACGGGCTCGAATCACAAAATCAACGCCTTCTTTTGTGGTGATGTGTTCCAGTACCACTTTCAAACCAGGAAACCGGTCAACAAGTCCTTGTAAATGCCGCTCGATAAATACCGCCTCACGATCAAAAATATCAATGTCGGCGTGAGTCACTTCACCGTGCAGCAACAAGGGCAATCCGCATTCTTGCATGGCTGAAAACACATCGTTGCAACGCGACAAATCAGTCACGCCGGAATCAGAATTAGTGGTGGCACCGGCTGGGTAATATTTAACGGCATGCACTGCGCCGCTCTTCTTGGCAAGGAGGATGTCTTCTGGCGATGTGCTTTCAGTCAGATAAAGAGTCATCAATGGTTCGAACGTTGCCCCGGCCGGGATGGCGGCCAAGATCCGATCACGGTAGGCAAGGGCATCGTCCAATTTACGTACCGGGGGCAGAAGATTGGGCATGACAATCGCCCGTGCAAATCTAGCTGCCGTGTCGGGTATAACCGATGCGAGCGCTGCACCATCCCGCAAATGCAAATGCCAGTCATCGGGTTTTGTCATGCTAAAGCAATGGTCATTCATGAGATTTTACAGCTGTGGAGTCCCTGTATTTTAAAGCAAATTGTCCTGCAAGTTTGTGGTGGTCGCATAAGGGGAAAAAACGTGACCTTTGCTTGCACCTTCGGCATATTGCCATAGCCAAACCAGAGGTCTATAAAAGGACGCTAGCATCTCAATTGGAGGGTTTATGATCGGTTATGTCACTTTGGGCACCAATGATTTGGCACGCGCAGCTGTATTTTATGATGCATTGCTCGGCGAAATTGGCGCAGGACGCTTCATGGAATCCGACAAGTTTATTGCGTGGGGCACCGGCCCCAATGCGCCGGGGATTGGCCTGATTTATCCCAATAACGGTCAGCCTGCCAGCGTCGGTAACGGTGTCATGGTGGCGATTGTCGTCGACAGCACGGAAAAAGTAGACCGTCTTTATAAAAAAGCCATCGAGCTAGGCGCCACCGATGAAGGCCCGGCTGGCCCGCGCGGCGAGGGTTTTTATGCCGGTTATTTCCGCGATCTGGATGGCAATAAACTCAACTTCTTCTGCATGGGTTAAAGGTAATGACAAAATCCTGCCGCATTCCGACTAGAAAAACCTCGAGAATGGCGGCAGGTTTTTTTTGTCTGCTGATTTCTCCTGTCTGGGTGTATGCGCAATGCCCGCCGAAAGGGCAAACTGAAACCGGTTTGCAGGTACTCAAGCAGTCCGAGTTTCTGGTGCCAAACGATAGTAATAGGCAAACCTTGGCGCTTGGTTTATTGCCATGCCTGTCTTCACCCAATCCCGCGTTGCGCGATGGCATCGCTTTTGAAGCTCTGAGCTTCTGGTTGAGGAAAGATCTGTTAAGCGAGGCAACACGTTTGCAATTGCTTGACGAACTGCAGTCGAAGCTTTCGAGTAGCAAGCCGGATAAAGCGGGGTTTACTGCACCGTTTGCCGCATTGGTGTTGTCAGAAGTTGCGCGCACCGATCGTATCAAGACCTGGATGACGCCAGAACAACGCAGGCACTTGGTAAATAAGACGGCGGGCTACCTGTCCGGAATTCGCGACTACCGTGGCTTCGACAATAAACAGGGTTGGCGCCATGGTGTGGCGCATACGTCCGATTTGGTCATGCAGTTGGCCTTGAATCCTGCCGTCGATAAACCGCAGTTGGATTTGCTGCTGGACGCCACCACTGGACAAATCGGCCTTTCAGGCCATTCGTATATTCACGGCGAACCAGAACGATTGCTGCGGGCGGTGTTATATATTGCCAAGCGCGATGTTCACGCCGAAAAGGAATGGCAGGCGTGGATGGATAGTCTGGTGAAGCCCGCACCATTGGCAAAATGGGATGATGCATTTTTATCCAGCGCCGGCTTGGCAAAGCGACATAATCTTCAGGCATTTCTCTTGCTCATGCATGCCAACACACTGCAGTCCGAAGATAAAAATTGGAAGATATTAAACCGCCTCAGTCTGGAAGCGATGAAGAAATTGCCATGAAAAAATCCAATGTCTTGCCTGTATTAATCCTGCTGATGCCCTCTCTGGCATGGGCCGATATCAGCCTGATCTATCCACAACAAACGCAGTGTCAGTCAAAGATGTCGGACATTCATATTTCAGGTAGTCGCATGCGAATGGATGGCATGATGGATGGCAGGAAATTCTCGATGATGTTTGATGGCATGGAAGACATCATTACCTCATTGGACCATTCGAACCATAGCTACCATGAAACGGAAGTCGATGAGGACGCACTGGATTACAACACGGATGTGATGTCCAGCACGGGTAACTTCATCGGTAATCAGATGAATGCAATGCAGGAGCTGACGAAAAAGCAATGCGAGCAGATGGAAAAGCAGGGTTATAGCTGCGCAAACATGCCTGACATGGCATCGATGATGCAAAGAGTTCAGTCGATGGCGTCCCAGCAAATGCCCGTGATTGAAATCAAACCGTCTGACAAAATCCAGGCTGTGGCCGGAATGGCCTGTAAAACCTATGACCGTTATCAAAACGGCAGCAGAAGCAGTGAAGAATGCTATGTCGAAACAAAAGATATCGTGATGTCTGAAAAAGATAAAAAACATCTGCTGAGAAATATGAAAGTCATGCAGCACTTTGCGAAGTCGATGACGGGGCTTACTGATAAATTGATGCCTGGAAAGGATAAAACTTCAGAACAATCAGATCCGGCCGATAGGGATATTTTGTTGTCGCAAATTTGCTTTAGCCTTGATGGCAAAGAAGCAGGGCGGATTGAAGTGCAGATAAGCACTGCGCCGCTTGATACATCCAGCTTTGAGATTCCGCCCGGTTATCAGGCGATGAATTTGACGGAGCAGTAGTAGGGATTTTAACCCCGATCGCTTTTAAGCATGTCGGGAAGCAAGTCCTTCTTACATGCTATTTAATCTTGATGGATTGCCGCGTGCGTTCAACCCGGGCTTTTTCCTTTATTTCGAATTCTGCAATACAGGTGTCGCGTTTGACCATCGCGCACTCCAGGTAATCGACGATTTCGATTACGGCGGCACGTACTGCACGCGAGTCAGGGCCGGTTTCAAGCCCGGCAGTGCCGGCACTCCGGGTTTTTACAGTGGCATTCTCGTTAGGCGGGGTGTGGCCTTCAATCGTGCGCGAATAAGCAATTTCACCCGTGGTGGTATCGATGACCCGTAAATCCACCGCCAAATAACCGCCGTGATCGACAGATTCGATGCCTGCGCCATAACCCAAAAAACCGCGTTTTGTTTTTGTCTCAACCTGGTTTTCGAAAGCGGTAATGGTGCCGGTAATTAAGTATTGTGCCCCGGTCAGTTTGCCGATTTGAATACTGGTCTCGGCCGATACCCTCCCCGATGCGGATAAATTCTGTTCTTCGAGAACAGCTCTTAGTTTTTGCCGTTCGACGATAGTCAGCGTGGGTCTTGCTGATAATTCATTTGTCAGCATCGTGGTCAGTGCCCGGCCGACACCTCCTTGCAGAAACATCGCGCCGGTTTCATCCTGGAATTTAAGGACGCCGATAACAGGCTTGTTTTCAGCGACCGTCTTTGTGGTGCTGAGGGCATCATCGGCAAACACCGGGCCCACAAATTGAATCGATAAAATCAATAGGATGAAAACTTGCAGGAATTGTTTCATCGCTAGTGTTGCTGGCTATTGCGTTTTATCAGGAGTTTTTTCAGGCGTTGTTTCCGTTTCCGCTGCTGTTTCAACTGGGCTTATTACCAATGGCGGTGCAATGACTGCAGCGTCGGATGCAGCAATGGAGGGCACGGCACTGTCAATAACCGGTTCGTTTGAACCGCTGATGGGTTCAATTTCGTAGGTTTCCATTTCCGTCTTATGCAGATACTCGTTGTAACGAACGGGAATGAAATCCTCATTCAACAATTTTTCGAGGCGCGTAAATAGTTCGGCACGCGAGAAGGGTTTCTTCATGAAATCATCGGCGCCGATACGCTGCACATAAAATTGTTCGGTTGCCTGTTCATTGCCGCTGATCATGATGATCGGCACATCCTTGGTACGGTGGTCATGTCGAAAATGTCTTAGGGCGGTGAAGCCGCTCATGCCGGGTAAGACGATATCGAGAAAAATGATCGACGGTTTGTTTCGATAGGCGATTTCCAGGCCTTTTTCCGCGTCTTCGGCTTCCAGCACTTCATAGTCGTTTTGCCTGAGCATGCGCGCAAGCATTGCCACAATCGTGGCCGAGTCATCAATGATCAAAACCTTGGTGCCGGGAACTGCATTGATGCGTTTTTTGCGTCGCCGTTCACTGATGCTGGTTTGTCCGTCCGGCCTGTCCACCATGGGCCCGCTCGGGGCGGCAGCGATGGTTTCTTTCGGCTGCTTTGCGTCTGCGAATAATTGTTTTAGTCGGTCTAGCAGGCTCATTTGTGACTGTGTTCCCAAAAATGATGGGATAAGTGTGTCCTTATCAGGTTTTTAAGGCAAGTAATCAGGCTCCGGCGTCATGAATAATGCGAGCTTTTGGGCTGGTTTGAGCTGTTTAATCCGGTATTCGGCAATCGAAGCCTGCGATCGATTTTCAAAGGGCAGGCTGCCGATGAGCTGTTTAGGCGGGTGCGAGCGGGTATATCGGGCCCCGGTACCCTGTTGATGCGCGGAATAGCGCTTCATCAGCAGATTGGTAATTCCGGTGTAAAGGCTGCCGTCCTGACATTCAAGCAAGTAAACACACCAGGTTTTGCCCGATGTGTTTGATCTGATTGTGTTGCCTGAATCCGCCAGGCCTAGCGCTTTTTTGCTGCTGTTTTCTTTGCGGTCGTTTTCTTGCCTGCGCTTGTTTTCTTTGGAGCCGCTTTTTTGACAGGCGCTTTTTTGGTTGGTTTTTTTTTCACCGCCGCCTTTTTCACCACCGCTTTTTCTACAACGGCCTTTTTGGCGGGTGTTTTTTTCACGGCAGCTTTTTTGACAGGGACTTTTTTAGCAAGGGTTTTTTTAGTGACGATGGTTTTGGCCGGAGTATTTTTTATCGGTTTGCCGGCCTTGGCTGCTGCCGAGCCATTGAGAAAGGCCAGCACCTCTTCGGCATGGCCTTCGGGACTGACTTTTTCCCAGACCTTTTCGATTTTGCCGCTTGCGGCAATCACGAATGTTGCCCGCTGGATACCGAAATATTTCCGGCCATACATGCTTTTCTCGACCCAGGTGCCAAAGGCATCGCAGGTGCCATGGTCCGGGTCGGCGAGCAGGGAAAAATTCAGATTGTATTTTTTGACGAATTTGCCATGGGCTTTTTCATCATCAGCACTAATACCGAATACCGGTACTTTCAGTTTGTCGAATGCCGGCAGGTTGTCACGGAAGCTGCAGGCTTCCTTCGTACAGCCGGGCGTGTCGTCTTTGGGATAGAAATAAAGCACGTAGCGTTGGCCCTCGAGGCCAGCGTTGCTTATCGTATTGCCTTCTTCGTTGTTCAAATGGAAATCAGGTGCGGAGTCGCCAATTTTTAACATGGTTAAAGTCCTTCAGAATTAAATTTTATCGTGACAGACCGGGTGTGGATTTTATGCAAAATCCGCACCAGCGCCATAAACATGAGCGGAATTATTTCTTGATGGGGCGGGTTGGAATCGGCACATTACACAGATCGATATGCCCAGCGGGTGTTTTGTAAAAGTCGTCACGACGATTTCGCCGGGCTTCAACCAACTGGGAAAAGCTCTCGGTATCGGTCCGCATGATTTCGATGGCAGTGCGATCTTCAGCAGCGACGTCGGCCATCAGGCGAACCGATTTGATCGGCGTGCGTTGTTCGGCTTTCTCGTAAAAACCCAGTGGGCCAGTACCTCGCGGCAGTATCGACAGAAGTTCCATGCCTTGCACAACACGACCTACGGTTGTGATGTTTCTGTCGAGCTGGCGTGGCGACTGGCCAATCACGACATATAGTTCGGAGCCATTGCTGCTGTCGGCTTCCAGACCGCGTCCTGCGCCGACCATGGCATAGCAATGCGCCAGCCAAGCCTGATTGGTCACTGTGTTTTTTGCCGCCGGCATACCTTCGACAAATCCGACATGCTGAGCCCAACCATCGACATCGGGAAGGCGCGTGAAGGCGAGGCCATCGCTTTTGCGCACGAATTCGGCAGGCAACTGTTGTTTTGCCAATCGGAACGTGCGGCGTTTCTTTTCATCTTCCTCAGGGTCGCCCCATTGCACCACGAAATTGTCCTGCGAACGATTGATGCTCAGGCCATCGAAATATTTTTCCTTCACCAATGCCACGATATTTTTACTGTGTTCCGGCGCAAAGGCGGGAGCGAGTTCAATAATCACGCGACCGGAAGCCAGTTCCATATAGATAGTCTTGTTCGGGTCCAGTGCCCGCCACTCGGACGGTTGCGAAGCCTCCAAAACATCTTGCATGGTTTTTGGTTTCGCGGGTGCTGCGGCGTTGTCCTGTGCGCAAAGGAAAGAGCTGGTGCATGCCAATGCAATCGCCAATGACAGGCCAATTTTTTTTGTCGTTTTCATGTCTGTAATCCGAAGGAGTCGTTTAATGGTGGTTGAAATGCACGCTATTTATTTAAAACTTCCATTGAGGCGGCAGAAACACGCAGATTGTCACTTAAATAGGCGTGGCTGCCACAGGCGGTGAATCCGGCCTTGGCAAATTGTTTGCGATACCAGGCCGAAGGACGTTCGATAAATCCGATTTTATCCCCGATGATATCGTCTTCCTTTGCCCAAAGTTCGAGAAAGGCGACGCCATCGCACAACTCGGAAAATCCTTCCAATCCGCGCTTTAATTCAGCATCAGGCACGTAATGCATGACATCGGAACACACCAGCAAGTCGACGGGTGCGCCAAAGCGCAGTTGTTCCAATTGCCCGAATTGGGCGAAGGCGATATTGCGAGTGGGGCCAAATCGCATGACGGCATATTCACTGGAATCCACGCCGCGATATTCGATCTTGGGGCGGAGTTTCAACAGCGGTGCTCGCCAAACGGCCTCGCCGCAGCCAACGTCAAGCACCGAGCGAATCGGGCGCTCGAGATAATATTCCGCTATCGACACTGCGAGATGTATTTTGCGTTCGAGTAGTGATTTGCTGTCACGCTCGTGTTTAGAATTTCGATACCAGCGATCAAAATAGGCGCGGTCGTATTGTTTAGTCATGGGCTTGCTTGTTCGTTCTCAGTAGCCAGTACGCGAATGCCGCGGCGGTGACATACATTATCAATGAATAGATGGCGGGGGCGATAGCGACGGCAGGCATTTTCAGCACATGCAGCGCGACAAAAATCGATAGCGTGGCGTTGTGCACGCCGATTTCAAAAGAAATGGCGGTCGCCTGCGCTTTTGCCAGTTTCGCCGCGCGTGCGGCCCAGTAACCGGCGGCAAGGCTCATTAGATTGAAAGTCAGGCAGGCAAAGCCGATGATGGGCGCGTAAGTTTTCAGTAGTGTCCATTCGCTGACGACTGCCAGTACTGTGAGTATCACCAGTATCAATGTCGAAAGAATTCGAACGGGTTTTTCTGCGGCATCCGCAAAAACGGGTTTGAACCGGCGAACGCCCATGCCGATCAGTACCGGAATAATCACCAGCATTGCCACTTCTATCACCTTGCTGGTGGGTGGTGGAACATTGTTTTCGGCAGCAAGAAAATATGACATGCCGGTGATTACCCAGAACGGAAGGGTGACAAGTGCGAAAACGCTGTTGATCGCCGTCAGTGTGATATTCAAGGCAACATCGCCACGGGCAAGATGACTGAATAAATTGGCGGTAATACCGCCTGGTGATGCGGCAAGTAGTAGCAGACCCAAGCCAAGTTCCGCCGGTAAATTGAACAGCCATGCAATAAGAAAACAAGTGGGCGGCATGACGATTAACTGCACGAACAAGGCAATAGCGACAGCTTTTGGCTGGGTCAATACGCGGCGAAAATCCGCGACCGTCAGGTGAAGCCCAAGCCCCACCATGATGATGCCGAGGCAGATCGGAAGAAACAGCATGATAAGTGGGTTGTCGGCCACAAATTTCCCTATGAATTAGTCTTGTGTACGCAGTCTGCAGCGCTCATGCTTTATACCACTTGGGGAGTACGGCATGCCAAAAGATCTAGCCTTTCTCGCACACCTGGATGAGCTTCTGGAGCCGCTCGGAAAGATTTCTTCTAAAATAATGTTCGGCGGCCATGGCATCTACTGCAACGGCATCATCATGGGGCTCGTAATCGATCGGGCCTTCTATCTCAAAGTTGACGAGCAGACCAAATCATTGTTCATTCAGGCAGGTTGCAAGCCCTTTGTTTACGAAACAAAAAACAAAACGGTGGCGATGAGTTATTGGTCGGTGCCCGACGAAGCAATGGAGTCAGCCGAAGGCATGCTGCCATGGGCGAAGCACGCCTATGCTTCAGCATTAAGAAAGGCGGACTCGAGTCCGAAAAGAAATTCACGTAGGGGCGATTCATAAATCGCCCCTACGGCGTTAGCCGATTCGCAACGACCGCATGCTGATCGAACTCATGACTTCTTCGTTGAAAAATTCCAATGCGTCACTCTGCTGTTGTGCAAGTACATAGAGTAGTGGCAAATAATGTTCGGCAGTAGGAATACTTAACGCCGCCATCTGGCCGAAGTTCTGATAGTTGCACAGTGCCGCATGGTCGTTTTGCGTTATGCAGTTTTTTACCATCAAGTCGAACACCGCCGCCCAATCGTAGGGCTGCGTTTGCGAATAGTCAAAAACACTCAGGTTATGCACGATATTGCCGCTACCGACAATTAAAATTCCCTGCTCACGCAAGGGGCGCAGTTTTTTCGCCAGTTCGTAATGCGACGCGGCATTGCGTGTTCGATCAAGACTCAATTGCAGTACCGGAATATCGGCAGCGGGATACATCGGTTGCAATACACTCCAAGCACCATGGTCAAGGCCGCGTTCGGTATCGGGATGCACGTTTTCAGGTCCCAATAATTCAACGATAAGTTTGGCTAAGTCCGGGTTTCCTGGTGCCGGGTAATGCACATCGAACAGGGCTTTCGGGAAGCCGTAAAAATCATGGATGGTAGGCGGGTTCGGGCTGGCCGTAACGGCGACTCCCATCGTTTCCCAATGTGCCGAAATGCAGAGAATAGCCCTTGCTCGTGGCAGGGTTTTTCCTAGCTCTTGCCAGGAACGCCGGAAAGCATTGTCTTCAATCGTGTTCATCGGTGACCCGTGGCCGATGAAAAGGGCTGGCATTCTTGGGTTCATGGCTATTCCAGCGTTGATCTTGGGCCATAGTGACAAAAAAGCTCGGCTATGACTTATGGCAGGTTCACTATACTTAAGTTAACAGTATGGTTCAGTCATGGATATGCCATAGGAGCTCGCCATGACCGATACCGAGATTCATCTCAAGAAATTTCAAAAGGAATTAAGCGCCGGCATGGTGTCTTTAGTACTTTTAAGCGTGCTGGGACAGGCGGCCGAGCCCATGTACGGCTACCAAATTGCGAAACGTTTTGAAGGCGCGGGTGAGGCTGTTCTGACCGGAAAACAAAGCGCTCTTTATCCGGTACTGCGAAATCTCAGTGCTTCCGGCTTGCTCGATAGCTTTGTCGAACCATCAGTCTCCGGGCCACCGCGTCGCTACTACCAAATTACCGAAGATGGCCGGGCAGTGCTCAGTGAATGGGCCAACACCTGGGATGCAACACGCAGCTTCGTCGATTCGATTTTGAAAGGGGACAATCATGAGTAACAACACCAACACACCGAAAACCATTCCCGAATATCTGGACTTGCTTCGTGCCGCATTGAAAGGAAAAGATCCTGCATTGGTGCAGGATGCACTCTACGATGCAGAAGAATATCTGCGTGCCGAATTGGCCGAAAATCCCGGCCAGGACGAAGCCAGCGTGCTGGAGAAAGTGGCCAGCAGTTACGGCGCGCCGGAAGAAGTCGCGGAAATTTACAACGAACGCGAAGTGGCCGTCAGTGAAGCATTTCGTTCGCCGCGCGCGAGCATTCAACAAACCAAAAGTAGCGAAGGTGTTGCCAGCGTCGGTGTAAGCGTCAACAAGAAGCCGCAGAATCCGATTGCCTGGTTCTTCGGCGTTGCCGCCGATCCGCGCGCCTATGCCGCCTTGTTCTACATGTTGCTGTCGATGTTCACCGGTATTTTCTATTTCACCTGGGCAGTGACCGGACTCAGCATGTCGCTGGGTTTCATGATACTGATCATCGGGATTCCGTTTGCCGTGCTGTTCATGGGATCGGTCTGGGCCTTGTCATTGGTGGAAGGCCGGTTGGTGGAAACCATGCTAGGTGTGCGCATGCCGAGGCGCCCAGCTTACGGCAAACGTGAAGGTGGTTTTTTGACTCGCATCAAGGAAATCCTGGTGGATCCACGTACCTGGGCAACCTTGTTGTACATGTTATTGATGCTGCCTTTAGGCATCATCTATTTCACTGTAGCGGTCACGGCTTTGGCGTTGTCATTGAGTTTCCTGTTGGCACCCATCGCCTATCTGATGGGCTATGCCGATAACATCAATCTGACCTGGAACGGTGCAACGATTGTTGATCAACCCTGGATGATGCTACCGATGTTTATCAGCGGTGCACTGGGTGTGTTCATCACCCTGCATGTGGCACGTGGCATTGGCAAATTGCACGGCATGATGGCGAAACATTTGTTGGTGAAAATTGCCTGAACCAGAATGTGATACGTAAAAAAGAAACCCTCTCTGAAAAGAGAGGGTTTTTTATTGATGCTTAATTGGATTCAACCGAATCCACCCGTTGAAACCCACGCGGCAATGAATGTCCACGCGATGCACGCGTGCCTTCATAAGCCTGCAGGTCACGCCAGCTCAACGTGAGTTTTCGCGCGCCGCAATACAGTGTCAGTTCACCGCCCTGTTTTACGCAGGCAATGGCAGTCACTTTTTCTTCGCCGGATTTCAGTTTTGCCGGCGGAATCTGGATCAGCTTGTTGCCTTTGCCTTTATCAAGCTCCGGCAATTCACTGAGCGGGAATGCCAGCAAATGTCCGGCCGAGGTAATCGACACCACCCAGTCGGTTTTTGCATCGGCCACTAAAACCGGTGGCAAGATGGTGGCGGCATCATCGGTATTGATCAGTGCCTTGCCGGCTTTGTTTCTGGAAATAAAATTTTCGAAGCGGGTGACGAAGCCATAGCCAAAGGAGGATGCCAATACAAAGCGAGTGTCGTTATCGGCAATCGCCGCGCCAACAAAACCGGCGCCTGCTGGTGGCGAAAATCTACCTGTCAATGGCTCGCCATTCCCGCGTGCCGAAGGCAGCGTGTGTGCCAGAGTGGCATAGGCGCGACCGGTGGAATCGAGGAAGCCGACATTCTGCGTGCTGCGGCCTCGCACGGCTTGTAGCAGGGCGTCGCCATCACGATAACTCAGCGTGCTCGCATCCACTTCATGGCCTTTTGCCGAACGAATCCAGCCTTTCGCCGATAGCACCACGGTGACCGGTTCGCTGGCGACCAGTTCGCTTTCGCTAATGGCCTGAGCCGCTTCGCGATGCACGATCGGTGAACGGCGGGCATCGCCGAATTTTTTCGCATCGGCCAGCAATTCGTCTTTGACTTGTTTTTTCAATTTGGCATTGGAGCCAAGAATAATAGTAATTTTGTCGCGTTCTTTCGCCAGTTCGTCTTGCTCGCCGCGAATCTTCATTTCTTCGAGACGGGCCAATTGCTTGAGCTTGGTTTCGAGAATGTATTCGGTTTGCACTTCGCTTAATTTGAAGCGCTTCATCAACACCGGTTTCGGTTCGTCCTCGGTACGGATAATGCGGATGACTTCGTCCAGATTCAAAAACGCGGTCAGGAAGCCTTCGAGTAAATGCAGACGGCGTTCGACTTTTTCCAGGCGGTGTGTCAAGCGTTTGCGAACGGTGCTGGTCCGGAAGCTCAACCATTCATTCAAAATCGTTTTCAGATTTTTGACTTGCGGGCGGCCATCGACACCGATGATGTTCATGTTGACCCGGAAACTTTTTTCCAGATCGGTGGTGGCAAACAAATGTCCCATCAAGGCTTCGACATCCACTCGGTTCGAACGTGGGATCAAGACCAGGCGCACCGGATTTTCGTGATCGGACTCGTCACGCAGATCTTCCATCCACGGCAGTTTCTTCGCGCGCATTTGCGCCGCAATCTGCTCCATGATTTTCGATGGCGACACCTGATACGGCAGCGCCGTGATCACGATGTTCGCGTGTTCCTTGATGTATGTAGCACGGGCGCGGACGCTGCCGCCGCCGGTTTCATACATCGTCTGCAAATCACGCGCCGGGGTAATGATTTCGGCGCTGGTTGGATAATCCGGGCCGCGCACGTGTTCGCACAGGTCTTGCACGCTAGCGTCGGGATCATCGAGCAACCGCACGCAGGCGCTGACGATTTCATTCAAGTTATGCGGCGGAATATCGGTCGCCATACCCACGGCAATGCCCGTGGTACCGTTCAACAATAAATGCGGCAAGCGTGCCGGCAGCCAGGCCGGTTCTTCCAGCGTGCCGTCGAAGTTTGGCGTCCAGTCGACGGTGCCTTGCTCCAGTTCGCCCAGCAGGGCTTCGGCAATCGGTGTGAGTTTGGATTCGGTGTAACGCATCGCCGCGAAGCTGCTCGGGTCATCGGTCGAACCGAAGTTGCCCTGGCCTTCGATCAGCGGATAGCGATAGGAAAATGGCTGTGCCATCAAAACGAGTGCGCCGTAGCAGGCACTGTCGCCATGCGGATGGAATTTACCGATAACGTCACCGATGGTACGGGCCGATTTTTTCGGTTTCGCACCGGCATTCAGGCCCAGCTCGCTCATCGCATAAATGATGCGGCGCTGTACCGGCTTCAGGCCGTCGCCGATAAAGGGCAGGGCCCGGTCGAGCACCACGTACATGGAATAATCGAGATAGGCTTTTTCGGCGTATTCGCGCAGCGGAATTTGTTCAAAACCATGAAAAGCGGGGCGGACTGAATCGGTCATTGCAAACT
>JAYWIC010000157.1:0-34179 GCA_043789195.1 Arenimonas sp.
AACGGCGGTTTCGCATTGCCGCCATACACCGATGACGATGATGCATAGACCAAATGCTTCACCGCGTTATGACGACAGGCTTCGAGCATATGGGTGAAGCCAGTCAGATTGCTGTCGGCATAGACATTCGGATTGGTGATCGAATACCGCACGCCGGCCTGGGCGGCGAGATGGACCACCTGTGTCGGCTTATGCGCTGCAAACAAGGCATTGATTTTTTCGCGATCGGTTAAATCGATTTCAAATATTTCGACATCGGGACAGATGGCCCGAACCCGATCACGCTTTAATTGCGGGTCGTAATAATCATTGAAATTATCCAGCCCGAACACTTTTTCGCCGCGCGCCTGCAGTGCCCTGCAAACGTAGCTGCCGATAAATCCTGCCGCGCCGGTGACTAATAGGGTCATGATTTTTTATCTGTTCTTGTAATCAATGCCAGTGGTTCACGGCGATGATGAAAAACCGCAACAACCAATAATTCCTCTGGTCTGGCTCGGTAAATCAATGAAAACGGAAACTTGCGTAATAACACCCGCCGACATTCTCCCTCGACAAGCGTAAATGCATCGGGGTTACGTATTGCCGAAGCCACTGCTGCTTCAAGCGCTCTGGCAAACTCCAAGCCCAAGCCGAGTGCGCGAGATTCATACCAGTCTTGGGCCGAAAGAGCTTCATCCCTGGCCTCTGGGCGAAAAACAATCTGCATCATTGTTTACCGAGAAACAGCTCTGAGCGAATTTTTTCCCAAGAAATGGCATTGCCCGGATTCAGATCATGCGCTTGGATACGTTGCTGAATTTCTTGCCGCTGTTCCGACGTTAAAACAAGCGCAGTGGGGTTTTCTGTCGCAATGCTGTCCCAAATGTCTTCAGCGAGCTGGATACGCTCGGCGACAGATAAATTCAGAAACTCGCGATTGCTCTGGCTCATTGGGCAAGTATAGTCCTGAATTTAATTAATCAGCAGAACCACGAATTTTTTCCAGAATGCCATCAAGCGCATCCAGACCGTGATATTGAATCACCAGCTTGCCGCGACCACCACGACCATGCAGCACCTGCACTTTGGTATTCAGGCGCTCGCCCAATTCGCGTTCCAGCGTGGCGATATCGGCATCGGCTTTCTTGACCGGCTTGGCAGCCGTTTTGCTGGGAATTCTTCCAGCTGATAAAGCCTGGGCACGACGCTCGACTTCACGCACCGACCAGCCGTTTTCGGCGGCTTCCTTCGCCAGTGCGATGGCGGCCGGAGCCGCGAGTGTCAACAAGGCACGGGCATGGCCCATTTCAAGTTTCTTGTCTTCGAGCAATTTGCGAATTTCATCCGGCAATTCAAGCAGGCGCAGCATGTTCGATACCGCTGCACGCGAACGACCCACCGCTTCGGCGGCTTGTTGATGCGTCAGGGAAAATTCGTCGATCAAACGCGACAATGCCTGCGCTTCTTCAAGCGGGTTCAAGTCTTCGCGCTGGATGTTTTCGATCAGTGCCATCGCGATGACGGCGCGATCATCGGCTTCACGCAATACCACCGGCACTTCTTTCAGGCCGGCGATTTGCGATGCGCGCCAGCGGCGTTCACCGGCAATGATTTCGTATTGATCTTTTTTCAGTAGACGCACGACGATCGGCTGGATCAAACCCTGGGCACGAATGGAATCGGCGAGTTCTTCCAGACGAGCAGGGTCCATGCCGGTGCGGGGTTGATAACGACCGGGCTGCAATTTTTCAACGGCAATAGTCAGTAGGCCATCGCCCGCCAATTCGGTTTCGGTTGCTGCTGCCAGGCTTTTACTGCCGCCGCCGAGCAAACTGCTCAAGCCGCGTCCCAATGCCGGTTTCTTCGTCGCCATAGTGCTTCCTTACTTCTTTTTTTCGCGACGAATGATTTCGCCAGCCAAACCCATATATGCCACACCGCCGCGCGATGCCTTGTCGTAACCGACGATGCTTTGACCGTGGCTTGGTGCCTCGGCCAGCCGCACATTGCGCGGAATAATCGAACGGAAAACCTTGTCGCCAAAATGTTTGGTGAGTTCGCCCGATACGGCATTCGCAAGGTTATTACGGACATCAAACATGGTGCGGACCACGCCGATGATTTCCAGCGATGGATTCAATTTTGCTTTCAGTGCATCAATCGTGTTGATCAGGGCTGACAGGCCTTCGAGGGCAAAGTATTCGCACTGCATCGGCACGATGATGCCGTCGGCAGCCGCCAGCGCATTCAAGGTCAGCAATGACAAGGAAGGCGGGCAGTCGATCAAAATATAATGGTAGTTCGCACGCACGGTTTCCAGTGCGACTTTTAGGCGTTGCTGGCGATCGGGCAGATCCATCAATTCAATTTCGGCTGCCGTCAAATCGATATTGCAGGGTAATAAATCATAACCCTCGGCAACTTTGACAATCGCCTGGCTGCATTCGCATTCGCCCATGATCACTTCGGTGATCGAATGCTCGAGTTCGCGCTTGTCCACGCCGGACGCCATCGTGGCATTGCCCTGCGGATCGAGATCCACCAGCAATATTTTGCGTGGAGTTTGTGCGAGCGCGGCAGCTAGATTGACTGCTGTCGTCGTCTTGCCCACGCCGCCTTTTTGATTGGCAATCGCAATTATTTGAGCCATGCGGTGGAAACCCTTAATTTATTGTGTCGCTTTGTCTATCAATTATGCGGGTTTGCCGGGTTTGAAGCGACTATTACCAGGTGCCTTTCGCCTGCCAGGCCGGGGACTTGCAGGCGATGCGAGCTTTTAAACTGCCAACCAGCAGGCAATTGGGCGATTTCATCGTCTGGCTGCAGGCCTTTCATGGCGAGCAATTGCCCGCCCGGCTTGAGCAAATGGCCGCCGACTTCAATGATGCCGGCCAAACGATCCAGCGCCCGGGCCGTCAGCAAGTCGTATTGGCCCGATTCGGGCACCGATTCGGCGCGAGACTCGATCACGCGCGCATTTTTGATACCAAGACTGCGGAGGGCCTCTCTCAGGAAGCGGCATTTCTTGCCATTGCTTTCAACCAAGCTCACTTGCAGATTGGGTTTCGCCAGGGCGAGGGGAATACCCGGCAAGCCCGGCCCGGTTCCCAGGTCGGCCAGTGTTCCGGATTCGACAAAACGATGCATCGCTAGCGAATCCAGTACATGCTTGATCAACATCTCATGCACATCGCGCACGGCGGTTAGGTTGTAGGCTTTGTTCCACTTTTCCAGCAGCGACAGATAATCGAGCAATTTTTCCGCAAGATTTTCATTATCGAGATCAAACGCGGCCAGGCCGGCGTTTAATTCGGGGCGGAGATGTTCGAGTGCGTGCATGGCGCTATTGTAGTCGAGCGTCGCCCGCAAGCGGCCTCCTACGGTAATATTTCGTGGGATGCCGCTTGCGGGCGACCTCCACCAAAATCGTTCGGGCACAAGGGCCTTCCTAGGGCAAAAAATATGAGCAAAATTTTACTCACCGGCGCCACCGGCTTTTTAGGCCAGCATATCCAGCGTGAACTTATCGATGCCGGTCATCAAGTCAGGGCCCTGTCACGATCCGAACAAGCCGATACCCTGCTCGCATCGCAAGGCGCTGAGCCGGCACGTGCGGAATTGACCGATGCCGATTCGCTGTTGCGAGCCACGAAAAATGTCGATGCCATATTTCATACCGCTGCCGATACCAACACTTGGCGCGTCAATAACGCGGCACAAACCCGGACCAATGTCGGCGGCATACAAAATTTGCTTGCGGCGGCGAAAGCCAATGGCGTCAAACAGATTTTGCATACCTCGAGTGTGTCGGCCTATTCGCATCTTGCCCACGGCGTATTGCGAGAAGACGTGGCGCAGCACGGCGGCGAAAGCTGGATCAACTACGAGCGCACGAAATTTCTGGCCGAACAAGAGGTACGACATTCCGGACTGGATTTCATCATCTTCCAGCCCTCGCACATCCTGGGCCCTGGTGATAAACAAAACTGGTCGCGATTGATTGGCCTGATCGATCAAAACAAACTACCGGGTGCGCCGCCGGGTTCCGGTGCATTTGCCGATGTGCGTGAAATTGCTAAAGCGCAGGTGCGCGCATTTCAACTTGGCAAGTTTGGTGAAGCCTATTTGCTCGGTGGACAACACGCGAGCTTTCTGGAATTGATCCAGCAAGTCGGAAAAAAACTTGATCGCAAGACACCGAAGAAGGCGATACCTGCTTCTGCGCTTAGACTATTTGCGAAGATGAAATATGGCGTCTCGTTGTTTACCCGGGTGCCTCCGGATATCACACCGGAATCGGCGTGCTTTACGATTCATGACTTGAAGGTAGATTCTGCCAAGGCCAAGCGTGATCTGGCTTATATCGAGACCGACCTCGATACTTTGTTGAATGACACGATTGCGTGGATGCGGGCGGAGAAGATGATTTCGTAATGTGGCAAATGATTTACAAATATATATCCGGCTTGCTGATTTCCATCGCGCGATCCGGTTTCGCCAAGGCACTAAAGCCGTAGCTTTCATAAAGTTTGTGGGCATCCGCCGTCATTAGCATCCAGCGGCGCAGGCCTTGCAGTTCCGGATGCGATTCCACGCTTTGCATTAGTTGTTTCGAAATGCCTAGTCCGCGAAATTCCGGCAATACCAAAACGTCGGCTAGATAGGCAAAGGTGGCGGCATCGGTAACGACCCGGGCAAAACCGACTTGCCTGTCGTTTGCGAATGCGGAAAAGCAATAGGAATTGTCGATGGCCTTTTTCACGACGGCACGCGGAATATTCTTCGACCAATATGCCTCTTGCGAAAGAAATGCGTGTACGAGATCTAGATTGACATCGGCGCGGTCAGTGGAAATTCGAATTTCCATATTTTTAATCATTCCTGTCGGGAAGGTTTGTCATCCCCGAACGATCTTGTCGGGGACCCAGTGATTTCAGACTATTCCCGTGCGAGCGTCCGTCAGGCGCGAATGCTAGTGAGTTTACTGGCGTCGGGGATATCCAATCGCTGGTGAACCAGCTCCCACAAGAATTATCCATTCAAATACTCCGGCAGCCAGGTGGCGAGTTCCGGCCAGGCAATGACTAGAATCAACATCAGGATTTGCAAGCAAATAAACGGAACGACACCGCGATAAATATCCATCGTGGTCACTTCCGGCGGTGCGACGCCACGCAAATAAAACAGGGCAAAACCAAACGGCGGCGTCAGGAAAGAGGTTTGCAGATTGATCGCCATCACCACGCCGAGCCAAATCGGATCAACCCCCATCGCCAACAACACCGGCGCCACGATGGGTACAACGACGAATACGATTTCGATAAAGTCGATGACGAAGCCAAGTAGAAACATTACCAACATCACGATGAACAAAGCGCCCCATTTTCCGCCCGGCACATTGCTCAATACATGATGGACTAGATCGTCGCCGCCGTAGCCGCGAAACACCAGCGAGAACAAGGCTGCGCCGATCAGGATCGCAAATACCATGCCGGTGACTTTGGCGGTTTCCTGCGAGACCTGTTTGAATTTCTGCCAGGTGAGTTGCTTGCCGATCAGGGCAAACACCATCGCACCGACTGCACCCACTGCGGCGGCTTCGGTCGGCGTTGCGATGCCGAACAAGATTGAGCCGAGTACGGCAAGTATCAATCCCAAGGCAGGAATAATCGCACGGCATAAATCCCAGATTGAACGCTTCGTGGTTTCTTTCAAGGCCGGCGCGCGCAGCGGCTCACGCCATGCCACCCAAAGCACATAAATCAAATACAAAGCCACGAGGCCAAGCCCGGGAATAATCGCGCCGACAAACAAATCACCGACCGATACCGTGTCCGGCGAAAAATTACCCAGTTTCAATTGCGCCTGCTGATAGGCGTTGCCAAGTTGGTCGCCGAGCAACACCAGAATAAGCGATGGCGGAATGATCTGGCCAAGCGTACCTGATGCACAGATGGCGCCGGTCGCCAGTTTCGGATCGTAACCGTTTCGCAGCATGGTCGGCAGCGAAATCAAACCCATGGCCACCACGGTCGCGCCGACAATGCCGGTGGATGCCGCAAGAATCGCACCGACAATAATGACGGCAACCACCAGACCTCCGCGTACCTGTCCGAACAAAGAGGCAATGGCTTCCAGCAGATTTTCGGCAATGCGGGATTTTTCCAGCATGATTCCCATGAAGACGAATAATGGCACCGCCATCAGCGTGGCATTGGTAATCGTGCCGAAAATACGATTGGGAAAGGCCTCGAGAAAACTCGGATCGAAATTGCCGAGCAACATACCGGCGCCCGCCGCCAACAGGGCGACGCCGCCCAATACGAAGGCTACCGGGAAGCCACTCGACAAGCCCGCCAGTAAGCCAATGACCAGCAGGAGCAGCATGATGATGTGCTGGGTTTCCATGCTCATGCGTTGGTTTCGCTTTTAAAAATCTGCCAAGTGCGAACGGCATGCGCGAGAGCTTGCAGAATCAATAAAATGGCAGAGAGCGGAATCATGGTTTTTATCAGAAACCAGCCGGGCAGGCCGCCGGAATTCGAGCCTTCGTTTTGCGACCAGCTGGTGGCGACATAGTCGTAGCTGACCCAGCACCAGAAAATACAAAACGGAAGCAGGAAGATAAAAATGCCGATGATTTCCATCAGCGCCTGGTGTCGTTTCGACCAACGTTGCGAAAAAATATCGACACGCACATGGCTGTTGTATTTCAAACCATAGCCAAGTGCCAATAAAAAGGCGGTGCCATGCAGCCACTGGGTCAGTTCTTGTGACGCAATCGAGCCGACACCGAAGCAATAGCGAGCGACGACCAAGGTAAACATCAGCGCGACCAGAAACACGCAGCAAGCCGCAGCGATATTGCCGGCCCATTCGGTGATGGTATCGGCGGTGCGAATCAGAAATTTCATGTGGATTTATTGATGGCAACGACAAAGTGGAAAAAACAGATTTTTATAAAATTATTTATATTGGAAGTGAACCCATCCGCACTCCAAAGCAGAGTGCGGATGCGAATAGCCGATCGTAAGTTGTCAATCATTCGGCAATCATGCATTCACCACGTCGCGATAATCCAGCTCACCGGCACCACGCCACCGGCGGCTTCGGCATCGGCGCGATCGAGTCGGCCATCGCCGTTGTTGTCCATGATGTAATACGGCTTGCCGCGGGTCGGCGTGACTTTCACCATCCTGACCATGCCACCTTCCCGATATTCTTCGACGATGTCGCCATTGTCACGAGTGCGAATACTCACGGTAGGTCCGACGCCTTCGCTTTCCTTGGCCGGCACTTTTTCCGGAATCGGTGCTTCTGCTGCTTTGGCTTTTGGCGCTTCTGCTGCCTTGGCTTTTGGCGCTTCTTTGGCGGCGGGTTCTGCTGCGTTGCCCGCAGCGACAAAACCCAACGAAGCAAGTGTTAATAGTGTGGCGAAAACAATTTTCATGACTTTTCCTCTATCCCGTGTGTGAACCCCTGTCGACAGCATCGCAAAGTTCAGCTGGGCACTCAAGCGGCGTAGAATAGCGGCTCTGTGCATATCGAGACACGCCATGTCCCGCTTGGTTTTGATTGATGGTTCCTCTTATTTATATCGCGCATTTCATGCGCTGCCGCCGTTCACTGCGCCAGATGGCACGCCGACGGGCGCTTTGCATGGCATCGTAAGCATGTTGCGGGCCACCATGAAAGAAAAGCCGGACTATGCAGCCTTCGTCATGGATGCTTCGGGGCCGACATTCCGCGATGATTTATATGCCGAGTACAAGGCAAACCGCCCACCGATGCCCGATGATTTGCGCGCGCAAGTCGAGCCGATGATGCAGATCGTCGAAGCCCTGGGGTTTCCGATTTTACGTGTCAGCGGTGTCGAGGCCGATGATGTGATTGGTACGTTGGCCGTGCAGGCGCAGGCAAAAAATATTGATGTTGTCATTTCCACCAGCGACAAGGATTTTGCCCAGTTGGTGCGTCCCGGCATCAAGCTCAGCAATACGATGAGCGGCAGCGTGCTCGACAGTACCGAAGCGGTGTTGGAAAAATTCGGTGTGCGTCCGGAGCAAATCATCGATTATCTGGCGCTGATGGGAGACACCGTTGATAACGTCCCCGGCATCGATAAATGCGGCCCAAAAACCGCCGCGAAATGGCTGGCGGAATATTCGACGCTCGAAAATCTGGTGGCCAATGCCGAGAAAATCACCGGAAAGATTGGCGACAACTTGCGTGCGGCGTTATCGCGGCTGCCATTGAATCAGCAATTGGTCACGATCAAACTTGATGTGGCGCTCGACAAGGCACCGGAAGAGTTGGTGCTGCGTGAACGGCATGTCGATGAATTGAAAGCCTTATACAAGCGCTACGGTTTTAATTCGGCATTGAAAGAACTGGAAGGCGGTGCTTCGACTTCCACGGCATCCAAATCAAATTCGGAAGCCACGAAGACGGCCTCACTGTTTGATGTGCCCGATGCCTCACTGTCTATTAAAGGAAGCTATGAGTGCGTCACCACGGCCGAACAATTATCGGCCTGGGTAAAACAACTCGAAGCCGCCACGTTATTTTGTTTCGACACCGAAACCGATGCGCTCGATTCGATGCAGGCCGGTTTGGTGGGCATCAGCTTGTGCGTCGACACCGGCCAAGCGGCCTACATTCCGGTCGCACATCGCTATCCCGGTGTGCCGACACAATTAGCCTGGGAGGTGGTTTCTGCTGCCTTGAAACCTGTGCTGGAAAATCCGGCCATCCATAAAGTCGGGCAGCACGGAAAATACGATTTGCACGTACTGCGTCGCCACGGCATTGATGTGCTGGGTTATACCGAAGACACCCTGCTGGAAAGTTTCGTCTTCAATGCCGGCATTTCCCGTCATGACATGGATACGCTAGCGCAAAAATATCTGGGTTACACCACCATTAAATTCGAAGAGGTTTGCGGCAAAGGCGCAAAACAAATTTCGTTTGCCGATGTTGATCTGGAGCATGCAACGGCCTATGCCGCCGAAGATGCCGATATCACTTTGCGTTTGCATCAGGTGCTCTCGGAAAAGCTGAAGGCAACGCCAAGCCTGGAAAAAGTCTATCGCGATATTGAAATGCCACTGGTGCCGGTGTTAACCCGAATGGAAGCGAACGGCATTTTAATTGATGCCGTTGAATTAAAACGCCAAAGCGCCGATTTAACGCAGCGTATGCATGCCACACAACAGCGCGCCTACGAAATTGCCAACCGCAGCTTTAATCTGGATTCGCCGAAACAAGTAGGCGCCTTATTGTTTGAAGAGTTGAAACTGCCCGCCTTGGTCAAGACGCCGACGGGCGCGCCATCGACCAATGAAGAAGCGCTCGAAGCGATTGCTGACCAACACGAATTGCCACGTTTGATTTTGGACCATCGTGGCATGGCGAAACTCCGCAGTACCTATACCGACAAATTGCCGGAAATGATTAACCCGGCCACTGGCCGCGTACATACCAGCTATCACCAGGCCGGCGCAGCAACCGGGCGTTTGTCATCGAACGATCCGAATCTGCAAAATATTCCGATCCGTAGCGAAGATGGTCGCCGGATTCGCAAGGCTTTTATCGCCCCGGCCGGAAGAATTCTGGTGGCCTGCGATTATTCGCAAATCGAATTGCGGATCATGGCGCATTTGTCGGAAGACCCCGGATTGGTAAATGCCTTTGCCAGTGGCATCGATGTGCACAAGGCGACGGCGGCCGAAGTTTTCGGAGTGCCGGTGACAGAAGTGTCAGGCGACCAGCGCCGCGCCGCGAAAGCGATTAATTTCGGCTTGATGTATGGCATGAGTGCCTTTGGTTTGGCGAAACAATTGGGCATTGGTCGTGGCGAAGCGCAGGATTACATCGCACTTTATTTCGCACGTTATCCCGGTGTTCGCGAATTCATGGATCGCATTCGTGCCAAGGCACGAGAAGACGGCTTCGTCGAAACCGTTTTCGGCCGTCGACTTTATTTGCAGGAAATCCAGTCGCGCAACCAGGCGCAACGTGCCGGTGCTGAAAGGGCTGCGATCAATGCACCGATGCAGGGCACGGCTGCCGACATCATCAAACGCGCGATGATTTCCGTTGATGCCTGGATCGTGCATCATGCAGACAAGGCTTTATTACTGCTTCAGGTGCACGATGAATTGGTCCTCGAGTGCGAAGAAGACTTCAAAGCTACCTTGATTGGCGAAGTCAAAGCGCGAATGGAAGCGGCGGCTGAACTTCGGGTGCCGCTGATTGTCGATGTAGGGTCCGGAAAGAACTGGGACGAAGCGCATTAGCGTTGGATCAGTTTTTTGACCTTGCTATCGCATTGATTTTCAAGAAGTTTTTTTGGCGTGAATGCTGGCTGAATCGCACAAATATTTAACATCAATATTCACGAACTTTACATGCCCAGGGGTGTCTCATACATGCAACGGACGCAATGTCCGTTGTGGATCACTCCCTCCCCTGGGTAGATCCTGGAACCCGGATTTCCCCATCCGGTCTTCCGAAACCCTAGCCCCGCATGCTTCCCCTGGCATGTGGGGTTTTTTTTACCTGTAGGAGGGCCATCTAGGCCCGAAAGATCTGGCGTGATTTATCGGGCCTAGAAGGCCCTCTACGACAACCAGTCGCGAGGTTTCAGATAATCCTGCAGCCTCGCTTCGGCGCTATCGGGCTCGGGGCTATATTGATATTCAAAGCGCACACGCGGCGGCAGGCTCATCAAAATACTTTCGGTGCGGCCACCGCTTTGCAATCCGAACAAGGTGCCGCGATCCCAGACCAGATTGAATTCGACATAGCGGCCACGACGATAAAGTTGAAACTCGCGTTCACGTTCGCCATAGGGCGTATTTTTTCTTTTTTCGACAATTGGCAAATACGCCTCCAGAAATCCGTTGCCTACTGCTTGTTGGTAGGCAAAGCAGGTTTCAAAGTCCGGCGTATTCAAATCATCGAAAAACAGGCCGCCGACACCGCGTGCTTCCTGCCGGTGTTTCAGATAAAAATACTGGTCGCACCATTGCTTGTGTTTGGCGTAACGATCATCGCCAAACGGTATACAAAGAGTATTGGCGACATGATGCCAATGCTTCACGTCTTCATCGAAAGGATAAAAAGGTGTCAAATCAAATCCACCGCCAAACCACCAAATGGGCGCGGCATCTTTTGGTTTCGCCTCGAAATAACGGACATTGGCATGTGCCGTCGGCAGATAGGGATTGCGGGGATGAATCACCAGCGATACGCCGACCGCACGCCACGGCGCACCGGCGAGTTCCGGACGATGGGCTGTCGCCGAGGCGGGCAATGTATTGCCCGAGACATCCGAAAAGCCAACGCCTGCCTGTTCGAACACTTCGCCTTCTTTCATGACGCGTGACCGGCCACCGCCGCCTTCGGTACGCTGCCAGCGTTCTTCCTGAAAAGTCCCGCCGGCATCGCTGCTTTCCAATGCCGAACAAATGCGGTCTTGCAAATTGAGCAGGTAGGTTTGAACCGTATCAACGTTTGTCATAAATACCTCGTGTTCCGTATATGATAACGGCACAAGGCATCGTTATAATATTCGGCAACCATGATTACGACCAAGCTTCCGTCCCGCATCAACGTTAGTCATCTTGATAATCCTCAAGCGACCTTCCAGTTCGATTTTTCCGATGGCCCGCACGTATCCAATCGAATTGCATGTGAATGCCTATCGGGCACCGGGGACCTGGAAGCCTGGCAAGTACTGGATGAAGCGCGTTATCGCTTCGTCGTGGTCGATATTGCAGAATCCGATCTTGGTATCGAACATGCTGCCGCCAAGGCCTATCGTGATTTGCTCGAAATGGTAAGGCCTTCGAGCCATCCTTATTTGCTGAGGATATGGAATTATTTTTCAGCCATTAACCAAGGTCAGGGCGACAAAGAGCGTTATCGTGGTTTTTGCGTCGGCCGTTCGCAGTCGGTCGATGGTCAATTTAATACACCACCGCCCGCTGCCACCGCTATTGGTACCCACAACGGCAATGCAGTGTCGCATCTACAGCTAATTGCGCTTTGCTCCAATCAGGTTGCGCGCACACTAGAAAACCCGAGACAAACACCGGCTTGGCGTTACCCGCGCGAATATGGCCCGGTGCCGCCGGGTTTTTCGCGCGGCATTATTCTTGATGAAGACAGCGAAACGCCGCGTTTATTGGCCTCCGGCACTGCCAGTATTGTGGGCCATGTGTCTCAGCATATCGGCGAAGTTGCCGGGCAACTCAGTGAAAGTTTGGCCAATCTTGAGGCCTTGCTGGCCGAAGGCAGCAGGCAATCGGGCCGGGATTTTTATTTGAGGAACTGCGAGGCCTTGCGCGTTTATTTGCGAAAGCCCGAAGATCTCGCCGTTGCCGAATCGATTATTACCGCAGCCGGTATCGACCGCGATCTCGTCCTGTATTTGCAAGGCGACATTTGCCGCCGCGAACTGGATGTCGAGCTGGAAGGCGTGTTCGTTGCGTCTTGATGGCATAGGAGCGATGCATGAATCGCTTCTACAAAATCTACCACTGCTCATTCCATCGTGCCAGCGTACAAGCGCAGACATAAAGTCCGTGACAGGTTTCGCAGTACTTTCAACGCCACACTCGAACTGTTTTCGCTGAGCTCATCGAAGGCCTGATTGCTGATCGATAGCAGCAAGGAATCGGCAATGGCCGACACGTCGGCACTTCTCGGGGTTTTCATCAGGAAAGCGGCTTCGCCAAATAACTGTCCTGCACCCAGCGTGGTCAGTACGCGCCTTTGCCCGCGATACGTCAATGAAACTTCGACGGCACCTTCGAGTATCAGATACATCGCGTCGCCGCCATCGCCCTTGTTCAGGAGGACATCGCCCGGTCCCGAGGCGATCTGGTCTGCCGCCAGGAACAGTTGTTGTTTTTCCTCGCCATTCAGATCATCCAGCAGCGGGATGCTGGAATCCATCAAGCGATCATCAAACTGCTTCAAGAACTCATCGATTGCCAGCACACGTACGCTGCCGGGTTTACTGTGTGCCGGGAATGCCTGCTCGAACCAATCGCCCAGACTGACATTCGGCGGGTATTGCATGACTTGTGTCAGCAAGGGTGATTTCACCGCTTCAAAATACCCCCAGTCACCGGTAATCATGACCATCGGAATTCGGAAGCCGGCTTCTTCGTGAATAAAGCCGGGCGTGTAACGGCGAAATCCCATGACCTCGTACAAAGACACCAGATGCGAAGGACAATGCAGAAAAGCCAACTCGCCACCCGCTTGTCGGATGCAATCGAATGCGGCCTTGAAAAAAGCCGATGCAAGACCTTTGTCACGATAGCCATTGGTGACAATCATGCGTGAAAAAATATACTGCAGCGGTGCTTCGACTGGAAATTTTCCGTTGTCGTATAGTTCGAGCCAGCTGCTGTCGTCGTCTAGCTTGTCGACGGGAGTGATGCGAAAAGTCCCTACCATCATGTCACCGTCGAAGGCAGCCAAAACAATCGAATAGGCGTCTTCGGGATCTTCAAGCCGTTGCAGGTCATCATTGGTGCCGATAGGGCGACGTCCCAATTCGTTGACATAGACCTGGTAACGTAACTGCGCGACCGCGTCCAGCTCTTGTGCAGAGTTAATCGGTCGAATCGTCAACGCCCCTGTTTTTTCGTTGGCAACGTCCATCGCGCGGCTCCCTCAAGCTGCTGGTTTCCACATTCTGGCACCCTTGCCTGTCTGATTTCCACCATGTAGCCCAGAGAAATGGCCGGTTATCGGGAAAAGCCTGTCGGCTGAGGGTCGGCGCGGTATTGCGTACCCGAATAAACGCCTTGAAGTGATGCTTATCGGCAGTGCACTGGCTTCGAATGTTCGATTCGTAGCGACGGTAAATAGCCTGTTTTTATCATAAACATCAGGTTTAAAATTCAGCAAACCAAGTGCCGAATGAAAAAAATATCGTGCCAACAGGGTTGGCCAGCAGAGAAAAAATAAAACAGCCTGCGTCAGAAAACCATTCGTTGATATGCCCGTTTATGGATACCAAAGCCACGCCATTTCCTGACCAGCATGAAGCCACTTTTACTCGTCAGTGATTGGGTGCCTTTTCGAATCGATGTGCCAGCTCACCTGTGCCGCTGGCGCATTTACTCCCCATCAACTGCTGCCAGCATGCGCAAAACCATCAAGGAATGAAAACTCATTTCAGTTACTTCGATTCGTTTTTCAGCGAACGTTCAAACAACTCGTAAATGCGGCGGTATTGGTCGTACCAGCTTTCCGGATGGACGTAGCCGTGGCGTTCCAGTGGATAGCTGGCCAATTCCCACTTGTCTTTTTTCAGTTCGATCAGGCGTTGCGAGAGGCGAATGGAGTCCTGATAGAAAACATTGTCGTCCATCATGCCGTGGCTGATCAGTAAATGGCCGCGCAGGTTTTCCGCGTATTCGATCGGCGAGGATTTTTTGTACGCATCGGGATCGAGCTGTGGTGTGTTGAGAATATTGCTGGTGTATTCGTGGTTGTAGGACGTCCAGTCGGTCACTGGGCGCAATGCCGCGCCGGCTTTGAAGGCATCGGGCGCACGGAACAAAGCCATGAAACTCATGAAGCCACCATAGCTTCCGCCGTAAATGCCGACTTGCTGGCGATCGCCTTGTTGCTTATCGACCAGCCAGTCCACGCCGTCGAGATAATCTTCCAGTTCCGGATGTCCCATCTGGCGGTAGATCGCCGTACGCCAATCACGGCCATAGCCTTCAGAGGCGCGGTAATCCATATCCAGCACGATGTAGCCTTTTTGTACGAGCATATTGTTGAACATTTGTTCGCGGAAGTAGGCCGGGTAACGGGCATGAACGTTTTGCAGATAGCCGGCGCCATGCACGAACATGACAATCGGATATTTTTTTCCGGCGTCATAGTTCGCCGGTTTGTAAAATTTTGCCCAGATTTTTCCAGCGCCGTGTTTAGACGGCACTTGCACGAATTCCGGCGTAATCCAATTGCGTGCCTTGAATTCTGCCGTGCGGGTATCGGTCAGTTTTACCGTTGCACCATCGACGACATTCACCACCGCTGCTTGCGCCGGCAGGTACGTGCTGGAATAACGCACGAGCAGGGCATTGCCGTTGGGTGACAAACTGAAATCTTCAACGCCATCCAATGCCGATACTTCGCGCACATTGCCATTCCGATTGGCGGCGCAGACTTCGTAATCGCCGGGCCAGGCGCGGTTGCATAAAACGTAGGCGGTGGTTTTGTCGGCCGACCAAACAGGCGAGGAGGCCTCCCAGTTTCCGCTGGTCCAGGCGGTTGCCTTGCCTCCGGGATTTTTGCTGTAGAGATGCGAGTAGCCGGTTTCTTCGGACAGGTACCAAAGCGTGTTGTTGTCGAGCCAGCCGAAATCGTTGAAGTTCCAGTTGATCCAGGCCTTGTCGGACAAGCGATGTTGCGACACAAGTTTGCCGTTTGCGAAATCGACGGTGGCAATCCAGCGATCCTTGTTGTCGATAGCGCGCAGCATGACGGCGGCTTGCGTGCCGGCATCATTGAACTCGATGGCGTCAATGCGAACACCGCGATTGCCTTTCAGGGCGTCGAGCTTTTGTGCTTTGCGAAATTCCGCCAAGGGATCGATGGCGATACCGGGAAGTCCGTCCAGCGAGACGTCACTGACCGACCCGGTGTAGGGATTCACCAACTTCAAACTTTGTGAGAGCGGTGCATTTCTGCCGACCCGCGTGCGCACATCTTCAAACTCCTCGTAACCCGATTCGGTCACGTATTTCGGCATTTTTCCTGCCTTGCCTTCGTCTGCACCTTTCACCGATGTGACGGCCAACAGCCATTGTCCGGCCGGCGAGAGTGTAGTTGAATCGATTTGTACGTCGCTGCCGAGATAGGCATTGTTGATGGCGCGCGTGGGGTCTGCCTTGCGATCGGCTTCGGCTTTCATGCGAAGTTCTTCCCGATCGTTCTTGATGCGTGTCAGCGTGCTGCTGAGACGCAGTTGCAGATCACGCAGTTCATCGGGCTTCGCACTTTTATTGGGATTGTTTTCAGCCACCGGCAATGCGGCGGGCACAAGCATGTGCGAATTAAACGACCAGCCGAACCAGAGTTTATCCCTGCGGAACAGTACCGAAGTTCCGTCGGCACTGAATATCGCGTCCGCTTCGGTTTCCGTCGTACGGGTGATTTGCAGCAGCGATCCGTTTTGCAGGTTGCGCAAAAACACGTCGCCGTTGCGGATAAACAAGGCCTGCTTGCGGCCACTATCGAAAATAAAAGTATTGCCGTCCTGATCGGCCAGGTCGCTGCCTTCCTGTTTTTTCGCTACACCGCCGGTACGATTTAGTGCGTAAACATCGCGAATCGGCGAGCCGCTGCGTTTTTGGCTGTAGTTCAGATTTTGACTGTCCCAGGCCCACCAGGCGCTTTCCACCGGTGTTCCGATCCAATCCGGATGCGCCATTGCTTGGTCAAGTGTGATGGATGTGGGCTGTGCCAGAACAGGCAAACTGGCCAGCACGGCCAAGGAAAACAAGCAGACTCGCATGGAAACTCCGAGGAACGGATGAATGGGAAAGGCGCTAGATTAACAAATCCGCTACCGCTTTCAGCGCCAGTCGGCGACAATTCCCTCTGTTGCCTCACGATATTTCCATGATCGCCCATATCTACAAATCACTGCGCAAACCCGATGCCTATCTGTATTTGCGTGACAAGGATGCTTTCACCCTGGTGCCGGACATCGTTCGCAATCCTCTGGGCATGCTGGAATTCGTCATGAGTCTGGAGCTAAGCGAAGGCCGCACGCTCGCTCGCGCCAATGCCACGGTGGTGCGTTCCAACTTGATGGAGCGTGGCTACTACCTGCAAGTTCCGCCTTCCGTATTGGACCCCTTGGTGGCCGGAGGCGTCGGCGATGGCTGAGTCTTCCCCGGCGAGACCCAGGGTGAAGTCAGGCTGGCGTCAGGTCATTGCTTTTTTACTCGCGCCATTGTGCGCCGCATTGCCGGTAATGGTGAGCTCGAAGTGGGCCATTCTGGGCTTGCTGGCGGCGCAATTATTGCTGGGCTTTGCTTGGCGGTTGTTTAGCGCCAATGAAAAAGCCTCGGCAAAATCCAAAGTGCAAAATCTCCGGATGGTTTTCCCCGGTTTGTGGGGAATGGCCTATGGTTTGATGGCCTTGTTTTTGTATTGGCCGCTGCAATCGCTTCGCTATAGCGGCGAACTGATTTCTGCACTCTGGCTGAGCGCGGCTGTGGCATTGCTGATGCTGATTTACTGGCGCCATTGGCCTTGGTTGGCGCTTGCCGAACAAGGTAGTGAGCGTGTTTCGAAATGGCTTGCGCTGGACTCTGCGCCGCAGGCCTATAGTCTGGTGCCGGGATTGTTGCTGACGATGTTGTGGTTTTCCGTGATGGCCCTAGGCTTGAGTATCGGCTTGGTCAATGTCATTCCCGACTATTTATTTTTGCCCGCATTGGCCCTGCATTTTGTATTGAGTGTCGTTTTGCATTGGCGGTTGCATGCCACTGAAATTACCAGTGTGCAAAAAGCAATGGACGATCCGGTGCTGACGCCAGCGAGCAAGTTGATCAATGAAAAGCCTGCGCCGCTCGAACCGGTTTCCCTCTATGCCGCGGCACGTCGCAATCAAATTGAGGCGGCACTTACCGCGATACAAAATGGTGCCGATGTAAAAGCAATGCCTGAGGGCACCGATGCCGATCAACGCAGCCTGCCCATGTTGGCGGCATTGCTCAGCGATTTGCGTTTGTTGCGCGAGTTGATTGCCCGCGGTGTCGATGTCAATCACGTGCATCATGGATTAACGGCCTTGCTCGCGGCGACGCGGGATAGTTGGCATGGTCGTCCCGAAGCGGTGATGATGTTGTTGGCCAATGGCGCGGATTCGCGCATTGCCGATAATGACGGCTACACACCCTTGCATCACGCGGCCCGCAGTTCCGACCCTGCCGTTGCCGCGTTATTGCTCGATGCCGGTGCGTCCAGCGAAGCGCTGACCAACGAAGGGTTCAATGCGCTCGGTGTCGCCTGTATCGCGAATAATTGGCGACTGGCGAAATTCCTGATGGAACGCGGCAGCAAGACCGAGCCCGCCAATGGCCAGTCGGCCCTGATTGCCGCCGCCATGGGCGATGATGATCCGGTCGGCGTGCAATTGCTTTTGCGTCACAAGGCGCGTGTCGATTCGCGCGGTGCTCTGCAAACCACGGCACTCATCCAGGCATGTGCATTCGGCAATACCGATATCGTCGGGGTATTGTTGGATGCCGGTGCCGATCGCAATGCCTGCGACGAATATCAAAGCAC
Source organism: Arenimonas sp. (assembly GCA_043789195.1). Lineage (GTDB taxonomy): Bacteria > Pseudomonadota > Gammaproteobacteria > Xanthomonadales > Xanthomonadaceae > Arenimonas. The sequence continues at coordinate 18,322 of JAYWIC010000157.1, forward strand.
CCCGCTGCACGAAGTCGCCAAGCAGGGGGCGGTCGATACGCTAACCCGTTTGTTGAAAGCAAAACCGGATATGTATGCCATCGATATGGAAGGCAGAAATGCCCTGCATTTGGCCTGCGAATACGGCGCTTCCCCCGAGTTCGTCAAACTGCTGGTTCAGCACGGTCTGGGTGCGGATGCCACGGATGTGGAAGGGCGCCTTGCGATAGATATCGCGATGGCAAAAGAAAACTGGCCGCTGGTGGCCGTGCTTGATCCTCAGCATGAAATCCCCAGTTCACTGGCCGACGGATTATTCGATGATCACAAACCTTCCTCCTCGCCGCGCCAAAATTTACGCCAGGCACTCAAGCAGGAAAATACCGAAGACTGGTTAGGTTGTTTGCACGATTGCACAACGATCGATTTGTCGGTCTTGTTGCTGGAATTTTCCGGCGATGCCGATTTCTCGCGAGTGGAATGGTTGCTGCAGCATGGCGCCAGTGCCGACATAGTGCTGGACGACGGCGACAATGCCTTTTTCCATCTGCTCGATCGTGCCGGCCATGCGCAACCGGCGCTGAATTATTTGCTGGAACGCGGTGTTTCACCAAGCGGGCTGGGGGGCTTGTCGCGTTATCTGGCGGTCTGTCTTAAAAACGAATACGTCACGCGCAGCTACGAAAATTTTGCCCTGCTATTGCTTGAACGCGGTGTCGATGTATTCGGTCACCAGGACAAGCACGATGCTCCTTTGTTGCAATCGATCCATCTTGGCTGGCGGCGTTTGACCGACGCATTGTTGCAAAGTGGCGTGAATCCAAATCAGCGGGATGCCCGCGGTTTTAGTGCCCTGCATCTTGCGGCGCATCTCGGTCGTGAAGTCAGTGTCAGGCAGCTGCTGTTTTTCGGTGCCGACATTACCTCCCGTACTGCCGATGGCCAATCGGCATTGGGTATCGCATTGGCTGCCGGTCAGCATGATTTAAGTGCCTGGCTGGAATGGCGTAGCTGGCAACCACCGGGTCGCAAATTAATGACGGGCGATCTGCCGGCCGCCGCGATGACCGGCGATTGGCAAGCCGTTTCGCGCCTACTGGAACTGGGCTTGCCGATCGATGGCATGGATGCGCAGGCCTGCACGGCATTATTGCGTGCCGCCGGTGGCGGGCATGAAATCATTGTTCGGCATTTACTGGCCCACGGTGCCGACCATCGAATTTCCGCACGTACCGGTGCAACGGCCTTGTCGGCGGCGATCAGCATGCGGCATGCGCATGTGGTGGATGTTTTGCTCCGAAACGGTGCCGATGTCGAACAAAGTTTACCCGGTGACGTGACGCCATTGATGCTTGCCTGTGCGCTGGGTTTGCCCGACATCATCAGCCATTTACTTTCGCACGGAGCTCAGCCGAATGCGTGCGATGCACAGGGCTTCAATGCCTTGCATTGCGCCGCGATCCATGGCTTCAGTTCGCGCGATAAGCAACGCGTACTGGCGATGTTCGACATGTTGCTCTACGCAGAAACCGCATTTGATAGCGCCACGAAATCTGGCCAGACACCGTTACATTTTCTACTAGGTGCACGCGCCGAGGCGGGTGCCAGTTGCGACGAGGATGTGCTGATGGCGGCGCTGGAGCGACTGCTCAGTGAAGGCGTCGATCTCGACACGCAGGACCATCGCGGCATGAGCGCCCTGCATCTGGCAGCCATGCACGGCCTTTCTCGCATCGTTTACCGATTGTTGCGCGAAGGCGGCAACCGGAATGCGCGCGATTCGCTCGGACGTACGCCCCATGAGCTGGCACTCGCGCGTGGCTTTGTCGATGTCGCCGCCGAGTTTGAAACCTTGCGCAGTTCGCAGCCTTCGATGGCCAGATTTTTGCGTGACCCAAATCCCTAAGCGTGTTTGGAGAAGCTGTTTTCCGACGCAAGGAAAGTGCTCATGATGATTCAATCGTTGCGACATAAAAAGGAACAAACGTGAACATGAAATCCGGTATCGCTGTTGTGTCTCTGTTGTTCGCGCTTTCAAGCCATTCGACCAAGGCCGAAGAACCCGGCAAGTTCGATACTTTTTTTTCCGAATTTGAAACACTCAACCACCAGTTTGATATTGCCGTTGCCGAGCGTTATTCCGAGCAGGCAAAAATTACCGGCATACGCGTACAACCCGATGGCAGCGAGAAAACCACGGTGTTTGATGGTAAAAAATGGAAGCAATTGATTCGGGATTTGATGGCGCTGGCAAAAGAACGCGGTGATACCAGTCAATACAGCAACATCAAGGTTGCCGTTGATGGCGACACTGCAAAAATCACGGCTTCACGTTACTCGGCACTGAAGTGCTATCAGGACAATGATTATTATCTGGTGGTAAAGGCGAGTGATGAGCGCATGGAAATCATCGAGGAATTTTCGAAAGCGCCGCAGCAGTCGGCTTGCGAAAATGCCCCTAAGGAAGATGATCTTGCCCTGATACTGCGTGCCACCGTGCTTGCCGTCAGCAAACAATTACCGGTCATGCTCGATAGCGATACGAAACTTGAAACGATTACCTCAGAAGGTGCTGTGCTGTCCTATCAATACGCGCTGGTCAATTTTCTTTCGACCGACGTAGACACGCTTGCCTTGAATGCCGGATTGACGACGACCTTGGTCAAGCAAGCGTGTTTGAGCCCGGGGTTGAAATCGATACTGGAAAAAGGCGGCACGCTTTCCTATCGTTATTATGGCAAGGACAAAGTGCAGGTGGCTGAGTTGCGGATCGACATCAAAAACTGCCAATAAGCGTCATCGACTGCGTTAGAAACTTGCAAAGGAAGTGTGACGGGAATGAGTTTCGATCTTTACCTGCAGGTATTTCAGGATGGCAAGGCCAGCGGAATCGGTCTGGATATTCTGCGCGATGCCTTTGGCAAGTATGTTGTCGAGATGGATGACGACTACTGGCAGGTACAGTACGGCATGGAAGAATCGTCGGATATTTTCCTGCAGCCGCTGCCGGAGGATTCGTTGTCGATCCATACGATTTCGATTCATCGCCCTTGCCGCGATGTGCGGCTTTGGGAAAGCCTGTGGTGCTTGCTCGATAATGCCGGCACGGTGCTTTATTACCCGTCCTGCGATGCGCCTTTGTCGCGCGACCCGATGGCAGGCATGTCGATGCCTGCCGAGATGCGCGAGTCGCTAGGTGACCCGCTTATCGTGTCGAGTGCGGTGGCATTGTTCCAGTCGATGGACTTTGTTTAAGACCCCGCAGGGGCGATTCATGAATCGCCTCGGAAACGCCTGTGAACCAGAAACAAATCAGCCCTGAATACCATGCGGTTTAATCACGCCGGTATAGATGCCGAGAATGACCAGTACAATCAGGCCCACCGATAAACCAATGCGCCAGCTAAGGGATTTGACGGTGCGGTTGGTTTTGCCCTTATCCACCATCATGTAATACAGGCCGGCACCCAGATTATACAAAATCACGATTAACACGCCGATTATGAGCAGTTTTTCCACGGTCTACACCTCGGATAAGCGATAATTGCATTATCCGCTTTCAATGAGATTAATGGGTGAAAAAGCACTGGTTCTATTACCTGTTTGCCGCAATGCTTTGTTTCACTTTTTTTTCGCTCGGGCGTTGGCAATTGTCGCGCGCAGACTGGAAACAAGGTCGTCTTGATGCCGTCGCGGCGGTGTTGAAAGAAAGAAAGCCGCAATCGCTTGCACGGCTTTCCCAGATTGCCAATACCGATCTGGCCTGGGTCGCCGGTCGTGGACATTTCATTGCTGGCCCAGCCCTGTTTCTCGATAACCAGCGTCTTGGCGACAAGGTGGGCGTGAATGTTTATCGCGTATTTCAGCCCGATCAGGGAAAGCCGCTGCTGGTGAATCTGGGCTGGTTGCCTGTTCCCGGTGATCGCCGTATGCCGCGGCCGGAAACAATAAACGGTGCCTATCAAGTGGACGGCTTGCTGGTCGCTCCGCCATCCCCCGGATTGGCGATTGGCCCGGCCTATGTAAAAACCAGCGATGACTATTGGTTGCTGACGCGCATGTCACTGCCCGAATTGAGTGCGGATCTGAAAATTCCGTTGGCAACGCGCGTGTTGCGATTGAATCCGGATTTTCCGATCGGTCATGCGCGTGACCTGGATATTCTGCCCAATACCTTGCCGCCGGAAAAACACCGTGGCTATGCCGTGCAATGGTTTGGTCTTGGGCTTGCTACCGTGGTGATTACCTTATTACTTGGAATGCGCAACAGGAAAGAAAAACGAGATGAACAAGGAAGTAAAAATGACTGACGCCGCACGGCCATCGCAATGGAAATCACGCCTGATTTTGATATTGATTGTGGCGATGTTTTTCTCTTCTTTTTTTGTTGCCTGGGGTCTGCGGTTTGCCGGATGGACACCCGAGGGCTCGAAAAATTTCGGTGAGTTGCTCCAGCCGCCCATTGATGTATCGGCCAGCCGTATTTATTACGCCGATGGCAGGGTGTATCCGTGGCAGCCGGAAAAACATCAGTGGCGCGTGGTGGTATTTCCGACACAAGATTGCACGGCGGTGTGTACGGCAATGACCGATAGCCTATATCGCATTTGGGAAACCCAGGGCCGTCAGGCTGAGCGGGTAGACGTGCTCTGGTTCGGGGAGTTGCCGAAGGATGGCCAGACTTTCCGGAAATTATTTGCCATGCAGCCAGCGCCCGAATTACTCGCCGCGTTGCCACAAACCGCAACGGCAACCGCCTTGCCGGTGTACATCATGGATAACCGGGGCAATATCGTGATGCATTATCGTCCGGGCTTTGATCCTTCGCATCTGCGCAAAGACTTGTCCCGTTTACTGAAATAACACGGGCTTATCCCGTAAAATGGACCTATGAAACCTCCCTTTCGACATTTCCATCGTCTGGCCTGGGCCGCGGTGGCGTTGGCATTTTGCGTCATCGTTTTCGGTGGCTTTGTTCGTCTTTCCAATGCCGGCCTGAGTTGCCCGGACTGGCCGACGTGTTATGGCAAAGCGGCATGGCCTACCCAGGACCATGAGATTGCCACCGCCAATGAAACTTATGAACGCGCCGTTGAAGTGAGCAAGGCCTGGCGCGAGCAATTGCATCGTCATCTGGCGGCTGGGCTGGGTTTGCTGGTGTTGTCGCTGAGTTTACTGGCGGCGCGACGTCGCGGATTCGGCGTGGGCAGCATACTGCTGGCATCGACACTGGTGGCTTTGTCGATTCCGTTTTATACCGGCCTGAATATACAGACGCCGTTTCAATTTAGCCTGGCATCGGATCACGAAATATCCGTGATCTTGGTGCTGGCAGGCGAGCTAATTTTATTGTTGCAGGCGATTCGGTGGTCGAATGCCGATGCCGCCCGATTAAGCGCGGCGCTGTTAATGGTGATCGTTTTTCAGGCCGTGTTGGGCATGTGGACGGTGATCTGGCTGGTAAAACCGGTCATCGTGATGGCGCATTTGCTCGGGGGTCTGCTGACATTTTCGTTGTTGACCTGGCTGGCCTGGCAAACCACCCCGGACAGGCAGCTCGTGCAAGGCGTGGCACCCAAGCTTCGTCTGCTGTTGTGGATCGGATTGGCATTGCTGGTGATTCAAATTGCCCTCGGCGGTTGGACCAGTGCCAACTATGCGGCGCTGGCCTGCGGTAGCGATTTCCCGACCTGTCAGGGCCAATGGTGGCCCGAACATGATTTCAAGGAAGCCTTCATCTTGTGGCGTGGCATTGGTGTGGATTACGAAGGCGGCGTGCTGGACGGCGCTGCTCGCGTGGCCATTCAACTATCGCATCGCATCATGGCGATACTGGTATTCGGACACTTATTGTTCGTGGGTATCCGCATGATCATGACCCATGGTCTGCGTTACTGGGGTGTCGTGCTGACACTGTTATTGTTCGCACAAGTGGCGCTCGGCATCAGCAATGTCGTGATGAATTTACCCCTGTGGACGGCCGTGGCCCATAACGCCGGCGCCGCCGCGTTGTTGTTTGTGGTGGTCGGCTTGCTTGCGCGTTTGCGTGCGCCAGATTGATGGTGATGCCGATGCGTATTCCCTTCGCCGATTATTTTGAATTGACCAAGCCACGCGTCGTGGCATTGATTGTGTTCACCGCCGTCATCGGCATGTTTCTGGCGGTGCCTGGCATTCCCCCCTGGCAAGCATTGGTATTTGGCAATCTCGGTATCTGGCTGGCGGCATCTTCGGCCGCAGCGATCAATCATCTGCTGGATCGGCGCATCGATGAAAAAATGGCCCGCACCTCGCATCGGCCATTGCCAAGCGGTAGTTTGACGGGACGCCAGGTTTTCGTATTTGCCATGATACTCGGCGTACTGTCGATGCTGCTGTTGTGCGTATTCGTGAACTGGTTGACGGCAGTACTGACGTTTTTTTCACTCATTGGCTATGCCGTGATTTACACGGTGTATCTCAAACATGCGACGCCGCAAAATATCGTGATTGGTGGCGCTGCCGGTGCTGCGCCGCCGGTATTGGGCTGGGTCGCGGTCACCGGAGAAGTGCATGCGTATGCATTGCTATTGTTCCTGATTATTTTTGTCTGGACGCCGCCGCATTTTTGGGCGTTGGCGATTTTTCGGCGCGAAGATTATGCACGCGCGATGGTGCCGATGTTGCCGGTAACACACGGTGTCGAATACACCCGCCAGCAGATTTTGTTTTACACGATCCTGCTGGTACTGGTGACCATGCTGCCGTATTTCTCCGGCATGAGCGGCGTATTTTATCTGGGCGGCGTGCTGGTGCTCGATGCGGTATTTTTGTATTACGCCATCCGCATGTTGAACCCTCCGAACGAAGCCTATGCGATGAAAGTATTCGGTTATTCGATCTGGTACCTGATGGTCTTGTTTGCCTTCCTGCTGATTGATCACTGGATCAAGCCGGCCACGTAAATCACGCGGAAAGCAGCGATAACATCGTCCGGCTTTGTCAATTTAGCTAACGTGGCGGCTTTGACCTTTGTCCGATTTTCCGATAGTGTCACTGGATTGAACTGTTAGGAATCGGAGTCGACCATGTCTAGAAAAGCCAAAGGCGTTACCCGCCAGGAAGTGGCAGAGAAAAGTTCTGCCGGCTGGATGATGCGAATTCAGCGCCAGAAAGTACTGACACAGGAATATTTTTCCGATGGCGTTTATGGTTCGAAAAACAAGGCGCGACTCGCTGCCGAAGCTCGCTATCAGGAGCTTGTCAAAAAGCTGCCTGCACCAACACCCATCGGCACATCCAAAAGTGTTCGCAATAGTTCCGGCAAAGTCGGTGTGCGATTGGCCGTCAGCAAGGGGCGCAGTGAAAATGCCAATGCACTGTCTTCCTATGTCGCCTTTTGGCGTGAAAATGGCGTTGACCGCACCATTCAATTTGGCTGCGTGAAGTTCGGCAAACGCGGTGCATTCCGTCGTGCCGGCATAGCTCGCGATTTGATGACCACAGACCGAGAACTGATCGAGAAGCAATTCAAGCTCAGCAAATAAAGCTATTAAAAAACGGATCGCAAATAAAAACCCCGCCGAAGCGGGGTTTTTTGCGAGTCATTCCTTGCGGCTTATTTTTTAACCAGCTCAACACGCCGGTTCTTGGCACGTCCAGCATCGTCGTCGTTACTGGCCATAGGCGAGAGCATGCCGACACCGGCCGCTTCCATTTGCGAGGCCGAGACAGTGTGGCGAGACACCAGGTTGGCCATGACCGAAGCGGCACGGCGTTTCGACAAATCCATATTGGCAGCATGGCTGCCGACGTTGTCGGTGTGGCCGACGATGAAAACCTTCAGGCCCGCATTGGCTTTGAGCAAGCTGGCGATTTGTTCGATAGCGGCATCGGATTCGGGCTTGATATCGGTTTTGTTGGTATCGAAATAAATACCGTACAAGGCAATGCGCCCGGTTCTGTCGATGGCCTTCTGCATATCGGCGGCGGTGACAGTCACCATCTTCTGTTCACGGGCTTTGGGCTCGATCGCGATCACCATCGCCATCGTGCGGTCATTGAAGGCCTTGCAATACAAGGTGTCTTGCACGTTATAGACCAGTACGCCGATGTGGGCATCGCCGTTTTCGGTAGGCAGGCGAAAAACAACGAAACGTTGCTCGGTCACATCCATCGTGCTGGCACATTTGCCGTTGCTGAAATCCGGTGCTTTTACGCGTTCATGCGGATAGAGTTTTTCCAGCAGGCCCTGGGTGCCACCGCCATGGTCGTTGCCGTGCATGTCGCCGCCGCAAGGCGTGCCGTTGCAGCCATAAAGTGCTTTCCCGCCCTTGGCCTTGATTTCATCAATATAGTTGCGCAGCACTTCCAGGGTTGAACGACCTTCGGGTGCAACGTAAATCAGGCGCGTATAACGCCCCTCGGCAACGACGGATTTTTTCGCCTGAATAAAATAATTATTCATGTCATCGCTTTTATCGGGCACCCTGAGTAAGGGTGAAAGCGGAAAGCGAACCTGATCGAAAGCCTTTTGTTCGTAATTGACGATGAAGCTGCCTTCGTAGCGTTTCAGCAATGGCAGATCACGACTGCCTGGCTCATCTTGTGTCGGTTCGCTGGCGTCGGCCAGGACTGTGAATGGCAGCAGCAGTAACAGAAGCAGGGCAAATAGCTTTTTCATGTTGAATAACTCCGGCGCAAGTGGCAGACAGTTAACAATAAACGAATCCAGAGGAGAAAAACGGACATCCCGAGATAAAAAAACCCGCGATCCCTGACAAGCAATCGCGGGGTTTCGTACAGCGTGCCGAAATTATTATTCCAGCAGATACTTTTGCCAGAACACCATGCTGGCAGCCCCGAAGTAATCATTATTGGCTTTCTTGGCAAAACCGTGGCCTTCGTCCTTGAACATCAGGTACCAGACATCGCCGCCATTGCCGCGAACCGCTTTGACGATTTGTTCGGCTTCGGTATACGGCACGCGCGGGTCGTTGAAACCTTGCGCCACGAACAGCGGACTGGTGATGCTTTTCGCATTGTTCAGTGGCGCAATTTTTTCGTGGAAGGCACGCATTTCCGGAATGCGCTCGTCACCGTATTCGGCACGACGCAAATCGCGACGATAGCTTTCGGTATTGGTCAGGAAGGAGGTGAAATGGGAAATGCCGACAACATCGATACCGGCGCGAATGCGATTGTGGTAGTCGACCATGCTGGCGATCAACATGCTACCGTTATCGATCCAGCCCTGAAAGCTGGCGCCACGGGTATTTTGATATTGATTCAGACGCTCGAGTAATTCACCGGGAATGGCGGGCAGATTTTCGCTGACGCGATTTCCGCTTTCGATTCGTTCGACTTTGGCGGCGTCGGCCGCGAATACGGGCGCAGAGCTGAGCAGGGCAAGAGCAAGCAGGGTTGTTCGCATAGGTCCTCCGGAGTAGGCCGATAGACTAGCGAATTTTTATCATGCTTGCGTGATTTCTGTAGCAGGCCGCTTGCGGGCGACATGAATGGTGGGAGTACAGGCCTTGAACAGACAAATGTGTGGTCAAACGCAGGAGCGGCTTTCAATCGGGCGACAACCCATGTTTCATGTCGCCCGCAAGCGGCCTCCTACCGCATTCTCGCCGTCAGCAATTCCCGCAGTTCGTTGTTCTCTTCGGGACTGCGTTCGGTCTTTGCGTTCAACTCTTCAATGCGTTGCATGCGTGTCTGCTTATCGAGCTGTTGCAGGGCATCGTTGAATTCAGCTTGCCAATGTTCCGGTTCGCCGGAAAATTCCTGAGACGCCAGTTTTTGCAATGACGCCTGTTCGTCGCGGCCGTCAAAACTTTCGATAATCAAACCGGTATTGATGTCGGGCCGATCGCGAATCAGCGCGATCAATTCGCACAAGAGTGGAATGCCGGGTTGTCTCAGGATTGCAAACAAATGCGGTGGCTCGATATTCAAGGCTAGCGAGGGCTTCTGCAGTAATAAAGTAATTGCTGAACGCACCAAGCTGAGCTTTGGCGGAGGTGCTGTGTTGCGACGTGGTGCGTTTGTCAGGATGGGTGCCTGCGACAGGCTTGTCTGCTGCCGCAAGCCAGTCATTTCGCCCAGACGCTGCAACATCAAATCGGCAAACGCACCATCGGGAATTTTCGCCAGCATCGGTTTCGCGCGTTCGGCCAGCCGTGCTTTTCCTTCCATGCTGCCGAGTGAAATATCCTTGCTCAATTCATCGAAGAAAAATTGTGATAGCGGAGTCGCTTGCTGTAGTCGCGTATCGAAACCCTCGGCACCTTCGAGTCGGACGATGCTGTCGGGGTCTTCACCGTCGGGCAAAAACAAAAAGTAGGCTTGGCGGCCATCTTTCATGCGTGGCAATACCGATTCCACTGCTTTCCAGGCCGCACCGCGGCCAGCACGATCGCCGTCAAAACAAAAATACACGTCGGCGGCATTACGGAACAACAGTTCGGCGTGATCCGGTGTGGTGGCGGTGCCGAGCGTTGCCACGGCTTGCGTTACGCCGTACTGGAACAAGGCGACTACATCCATATAGCCTTCCACCACAATCAGGCGCGGAATCTTCGAATTGGCTTGGCGCACCTGCCACAAGCCGTAAAGCTCGCGGCCTTTATGAAATAGCGGCGTTTCCGGTGAGTTCAGATATTTCGGGCCGGCATCCCCGCTTTTATCGGCACTCACCAGCACGCGACCACCAAAAGCAATCACGCGGCCACGGCGATCATGAATCGGAAACATCACGCGATCACGGAATTTATCGTAGATGCGGCCGGTATCGTTTTTCGAAAACAGGCCGACTTTTTCCAATAATTTCATGCGTCGATCATCGGTGCCGAGCGCGTCTTTCAGTGCATTGAAACCATCGGGGGCATAGCCAATGGCAAAGCGCGAACGATTCTCGGCATCGACGCCGCGTTTATCCAGATACGATTGCGCCACAGGATGTTGGGCAAGCTGTTTCTGGAAAAAATGTGCCGCCGCCTCGAGTGCCGCGTACAAATCCTTCGACTCACCCGATTCATTTCGCGAACGCGTGTCTTTCGGGATTTCCATGCCCACGCGCTTGGCCAGTTCCTCAACCGCATCCATGAATTCCAGGCGGTCGTAATTCATCAGGAAGGCAATCGCGGTGCCGTGCGCGCCGCAGCCGAAGCAGTGATAGAACTGCTTGGTCGGGCTCACGGTAAAGCTGGGCGAACGCTCGTCGTGGAACGGGCAGCGGGCCGAATATTCCCGACCCTGGCGCTTGAGCGGGATGCGCGAGCCGATCAGCTCGACCACATCGGTGCGCGCTAACAGGTCGTCAATAAAAGCATCGGGTATTCGGGCCATGGCGGGAAGTTTAACAACTCCGGTAGCATTGGGCCTCGACTAGGGGGAAATAATGCAGAAGAGATATTGGGGTTTAGCGTTGTGTCTGATCGCCGGTATTGGCCAGACAGGGGCGGCGCAACAACGTTCTCCTGCAATGGAGGCTTACGCCAAAGTGTCGGAAGTGCGTGAAAAATATGACGATGTCGTCTGGAAGAATGCGCCCGCTACCGATGCCGAGTTGCGCACCATCATCTCCGAGTACGGCAGTTCAATCAAAATGCTCGACGAGCCTTTGAATCGCGATTTGGGTGAAGGCAATCTTTATTTGCGCTACCGACGCCATAACTTGCTAATGGATTTGGTCAGGTTGTATTCGCGGCTTGGAGAAAACGAGCAGGCATTCCAATACTGGAACGAGTTGATGTTGATGGACTGGTCGCCGGCACCCGATGAGGAGTCCGTCAAAGGCGATGCAGAAAAATTAATGGCATTGCCGGCTTACCGGGCGATTCAGAATAAACACGATGTCGCCAGTTGGTGGCTGACAGCTCCGGCTTTTAATGCACCGTATCAGGAACAATTATCGTTGGAAGAACGCATCGCCGGTTTATCGAGGATTTGGTCGATTGCCCGCGAAGGCTTTGTATGGTTCGACCATGTGCCTTTGCTCGATTGGGATAAGTCCTATCAGTCCTATTTGACCAAAGTGATAGCTGCCAAAGACACGGAAACCTACTACCGCGTGCTGATCGAATTCGTGGCCCAGCTTAAAGATGGACACTCGAATGTCTATATGCCGGATGCCCTGGCAGACAAGTTTTATTCGCGTCCCGGAATTCGTACCCGCTTGGTGGAAGGCAAGGTGCTGGTCACCCGTATTGCCGATGAAAACCTGAAGCAGAAAGGCCTTGCGGTCGGCGACGAAATCATCAGGATTGATGGCGAGGAAGTATTCGCCTACGCAAAAAGCCGCATCGAACCACTGCAAAGCTCATCGACGCCGCAGGACATGGAAGTGCGTAAATTCGCTTACGGCTTGCTCAGCGGCGACAGTAAAGTGCCGGTGAAATTGTTGTTGAAAAATCACAAAGGCAAGCAATACGAGCTGACCGCACCTCGTTCGGGTTTCACCTCAGTTCCTGCTCCGCAAAAGCCCCTGTTCGAACTTCGCAACGATGGCATTGCGATAGTGCGGGCAACGCAGTTTGAAAACGACGAAGCCTTGAAAGCCTTTGAATCGCATTTGCCGGAAATTCTGTCGGCAAAAGGCTTGATCCTTGATCTGCGCGGCAACGGTGGCGGCAGTACCCGTTATGGTTGGGACATATTGAGTTATTTGTCGGACAAGCCGCTCAAGCCTACGGCGGCATTTTATCGGGAGAACCCTTTGCTCGATCTGGTGCAATCGCCGGCGCCAAGCATTCGATGGAGAGCCAGCCCGAGCCGCGACTACGATGCGGGGCGCAAACAGATTTACAGCGGTCCGGTAGTCATGTTGATAGATGCATTATCGTTTTCGGCCGCCGAAGACACTGCTGCAGCGTACAAACTCATGAAGCGCGGAGCGATCATCGGTATGCCCAGCGGCGGCAGCACCGGTCAGCCGTACATGTTTTCCCTGCCTGGCGGCGGTACCGCAAGGATTTGCGTGAAGCGTGATACCTATCCTGACGGAAGCAATTTTGTCGGAGTGGGCGTGATACCTGACATCGCAGCGGCTCTTACCTGGGACGATGTCAGGCAAGGCAGGGATTCAGTGATGGAAACGGCGGTGAAAAAGCTCTTGAAAAGATAAACGATACCTTGGGAAATGGCCTCGATGCCCCGATAATATGACAATGAATGACACCCCTGAACAACGTGGTTTTGTATTCCCCGGTACGCTGGAAATCAGCGTCATGGGCGCGGCCGATATCGGCTTGGATGCCCTGCTGGTGCATACCCTCGAATCCATGGGCTTGCTATGGCACCCGGAAACCCTACGGTCGAAACCTTCGACCAAGGGTAACTACATATCGATTACAGTCGGATTCCACGCGGACAACCGCGAGCAATACGATGCCGCGCACGAAGCTTTGCGGGCACTGCCGGAAGTTAAGTGGACGCTGTAAAAGCCTCTCCCTGGATTGTCCGTGATGTTGGCCGCCAGCCATTCCTGCGGGTCTGGCCGGCGATGGAGCGCTTCACCGATACCCGCACCGACGACACCGTTGACGAGCTTTGGCTGGTCGAGCACGACCCGGTCTTTACGCTCGGCCAGGCCGGCAAGCCCGAGCACGTGTTGGCTCCCGGCGACATTCCGGTGATCCAGACCAATCGCGGTGGCCAGGTCACCTATCACGGCCCCGGTCAAATCGTGGCCTATCCCCTCGTGGATTTGCGCCGTATCGGCATTGGTGTGCGTGAATTTGTCTGCCGAATTGAGCAGGCCATGATCGACACGATGGCCGTCTGGAATATCGAGGCACTCCGCAAGGAAGGTGCGCCGGGTGTCTACGTGAAGGGCGCGAAAATCGGCGCTCTGGGACTTCGCGTTCGCCGTGGCTGCACCTTTCACGGTTTGGCATTCAATATCAATATGGATCTGGCGCCGTTCTCCCGCATCAATCCCTGTGGTTACGAGGGCCTGCAAGTGACCTCGGTGCTAAACTGCGGTGGTCCGGGTGATTTGGTCGTTGTCAAAGCCGAGCTGGTGAAACACATGGCGAAGCAGCTGAATTTGTTGCCGAGCGTCACCAACAAATTACCCGATCTTTCTTTCACTGATAGTCAACTGGCCTGAAAATGTCTGACGCAAAAACCATTCCGTTAACCGTCATAAATTCCCTGCAAGAAGGCGTCAAGCAAATCGGCGAAAGCAAGATTGCCCGCAGTCCGGTGAAATTCGAAGCCGCACCGGTATTGCGCAAGCCGAGCTGGATTCGCGTGCGCATTCCTGCCGGCAATGCGGTCGAAAAACTGAAATCCCGGTTGCGTGAAAATCGTCTCGTCACCGTCTGTGAAGATGCCAGTTGCCCGAATATCCACGAATGCTTCAGCCACGGCACCGCGACCTTCATGATTCTCGGTGCCATTTGTACGCGCCGTTGCTCATTCTGCGATGTTGCACACGGCCGGCCCAAACCGCCGGATGAAAGCGAACCAATGAATCTGGCCCGTACCGTGGCCGACATGGGCATGCGTTATGTCGTAATTACCTCGGTCGATCGCGATGACTTGCGCGATGGCGGGGCCCAACATTTTGTCGACTGCATTCGCGAGACCCGTGCACTGAGTCCGAATATTAAAATCGAAATCCTGACCCCGGATTTTCGCGGCAAAGGCCGTATGGAACGCGCGCTGGAAATTCTCGCGACCAACCCGCCCGATGTGTTCAATCACAATCTGGAAACCGTAGTTGAGTTGTATCCGAATGTCCGCCCGGGGGCCGATTACCAATGGTCGCTGGATTTGTTGAAAAAATTCAAAGCCCAGCATCCGGATGTCCCGACCAAGTCCGGCATCATGCTGGGCTTGGGCGAAGAAAAAGAGCAGGTGCTCAGCGCGCTGCAGGATTTACGTGCCCACGACGTTGACATGATTACCATCGGCCAATATCTGCAACCGACCCCGCACCATCATCCGGTCATGCGCTACTGGACGCCCGACGAGTTCAAGGAGTTCGAAGTGCTCGGCATGGCGATGGGTTTCACGCATGTGGCCTCCGGTCCAATGGTACGCTCGTCCTATCACGCCGACCGTATGGCGGCCGATGCCGGGTTTGTGGAACCTTCCGTCTAGGTTCAGGCTCAGACTATAACCATTGGCACAGGCAGTCCGTTTTAAAGCGGCGCATGCTGAAGTCGTTCACAACAGAGAGCATTATGTTGAAAACCAAATTATTAGCCTTAACTGCCCTGATCCCGCTGACCCTGGCCATTGGTGCCGCACCCGGTAGCAAAGTCGCCAAGCCGATGACGGCAGCCGATGCCGGTATGCATCCGACGGCCGATCAGGCGATTGCCGCGACGTTTGTCTACGGCGTGTTTTCCGACAGCGATCTGGCCTATCGTCCGCGCCCGTTGAACGATGAATTATCGGCCGATATTTTTCGTCGCTACATCGATATGCTCGATAGCGAAAAAATGTATTTCACCGCCAGCGACATGAAAAATTTTGAAGGCTACAAATACACGCTCGATGATGCGATCAAGTCGCGTCAGCTCGACCCGGCCTTCACTATTTTTGAAACCTACCAGAAACGCGTCGATCAACGCATTGCCTTTGCACGTAGTTTGCTAAAACAGCCTTTCGATTTCAGTAGCCAGGAAACCTGGAACTACGATCGCGAAGACGCTGCCTGGGCAAGCAATGACAGCGACTTGAATGATTTGTGGAGCAAGTCGGTCAAGAACGATGCACTCAGACTGAAATTGGCCGGTCGTTCGTCGGAAGAAATTACCAAGACGCTCGACAAGCGCTATGCCCAAGTGGCAGAACGCAGTTCCGAATTGCGCGGCGACGATGCCTTCGAATTTTTCATGAATGCCTACACGCTGTCGATTGATCCGCACAGCAGCTACATGA